>CAYLZS010000214.1:0-45973 GCA_964388065.1 uncultured Granulosicoccaceae bacterium | reverse complement strand
ATAAATAACGGCAGTGACTCTGAAGTACAACCGATCCTCGAGATCGACAAACTGAACATATCTTTTTTTGTTCGTGCCGGTGAAATACCTGCCGTAATGGATTTTTCCTGCAAGATCATGCCTGGTGAGACCATGGGACTTCTGGGCGAGTCCGGTTGCGGCAAATCCACTGTGGCACTCGGCATCATGCGTGACATGGGCAACCGTGGCAAAATTGTCGGTGGCAGCATCAAGTATCACGGTCGCGATATGGGTGACATGTCTGAATCGGAGTTACGTGATCTTCGTGGTTCCAAAATCGCGATGATCTATCAGGAGCCGATGGCATCACTGAATCCCGCCATGAAGGTCGGCAAGCAGCTAATGGAAGTGCTAATCATTCATGAGAAGGTTTCAAAAAAAGAAGCTTATGAGCGTTCTGTCGCGATGCTCGAGTCAGTTAAACTGCCTGACCCTGCACGGGTGATGAGTGCTTTCCCACATCAGATATCAGGCGGACAACAGCAGCGCATCGTGATTGCGATGGCGCTGTTATCCAAACCTGATCTGTTGTTGCTTGATGAACCGACCACAGCACTTGATGTAACTGTCGAGGCCGGCATAGTGCAACTGGTTAAAGAACTGGGTCGCGAGACCGGTACATCGATGCTGTTTATCTCGCATAACCTGGGGCTGATACTCGAAACCTGTGACCGTATCACCGTGATGTACTCCGGTGAGGCAGTAGAGACGGGAACCGTTAGCGAAGTATTTGATCGTATGCGTCACCCTTATACGCAGGGGTTGTTTAACTCAATACCTTTGCCAGGTGCCGATAAAAACACCAAACCACTGGTTGCTATACCCGGGCAGTTACCACTGCCAATGGAACGTCCGAACGGCTGTAATTTTGGTCCGCGCTGTGATCATTTTACTGATGCGTGTGATGCACAGCCGGTGCGCATGCAACCGGTAGAAGGTGAAGCGCGTCATATGTCGCGTTGTATACGCATTGAAGAGCTGGACTGGAACGCCGAGCCGGAAAGACCGGTAGTGACAGAACCTACCGAACCGGGTGAGGTGGTATTAGAAGTTAAAAACCTGAAGAAATACTATGATGTGGCAGCCAACCAGATGTTTGGTGGTGACAGTCGCAAGGTTAAGGCTAACGAGTCAATCACCTTGCAGGCGCGAGAGTCTGAGACAGTCGCGATTGTCGGTGAATCCGGTTGTGGTAAGTCTACGCTCGCCAAAGTACTTTTAGGTCTTGAAGAAGCGACAGATGGCGAGGTGACACTCAGCAACGTATCAATTGGCAATACCGAAGTCGGAAAACGTGATACGGATACAGTAGCGTCAGTACAGATGGTTTTTCAAAACCCGTTCGATACATTGAACCCAAGCCACTCTGTCGGTTCACAGATTATGCGGACGCTGGAAAAATTTGGGGTTGGTAACAGTCAGGAAGAACGACGCGAACGCATGCTCGGTCTGCTCGATCTGGTCAAGCTGCCGCGTGAGTTTGCCAAACGCATGCCCAGGCAATTGTCGGGTGGGCAGAAACAACGCATCGGTGTAGCGCGAGCTTTTGCCGGACAGCCTAAAGTGGTTGTTGCCGATGAACCCGTATCAGCTCTTGATGTATCGGTGCAGGCTGCAGTCACCGAGCTGCTAATGGAAATTCAGCGCGAAGCAAAAACCACCATGCTTTTTATCAGTCACGATCTGTCGGTCGTACGCTACATAGCAGACAGAGTTGTGGTGATGTATCTCGGGCACATTGTAGAGCAGGGCAATACAGACGATATTTTTGCACCGCCTTATCATCCGTATACCGAGGCACTGTTATCAGCAATCCCCATTGCAGATACCCGGGTGGTGAAGAAACAGATTGTACTTGATGGTGAAATACCATCGGCGCTTAATCCCCCCAGTGGCTGTCCGTTTCAAACACGCTGCGGACATAAATCCAAAGTGTCTGATAACCTGTGTGAAAAAGAAATGCCTCCGGTTAAAGACCTTGGTAACGGACATAACATGAAGTGCCATCTGAGCGAAACACATTTGCAGGCGATGGAGCATGTGATCAGCTTTGATACTGATCAACAGGTGTCCTGATTTCTATAGCTTTTTGCATCACAGTTTTGCTCACTGCAGGGCAGGAATTAAACCAACAGGAGAAATCTGGCATGAGTGATTTTGCGATACCGTTTGCGGAAGAATTGTGACTAACACAGAAGCCAAAAACAAATCTCGCAAACGCCGAAGAGACAAATCCAGACCGGTAGTCAGGATACCGCAGATTGAGCGCGGCCAGCTTGAAAGTCCGTTCACACCACTAACACCACTGGATGAAGAACAGCTGGAGTTTGTCCACAACATATCGCTTAAAATTCTTGAAGAGCAGGGTATAGAAGTACTGGGTGATATGGCGCTCGATACTTTTCGCAATGCCGGAGCTGATGTTTCAAAAGATGGCATGGTCAGAATGGATCGCGGACTGGTGCTGGAAACCATTGCAAATGCGCCAAAAGAATTTGATCTGGTCGCAAGAAACCCAGAAAACACGATACGTTGCGGTGGCAATGCGATAAATTTTGGTCTTGTTTCCGGCCCGCCCAATGTCCATGACTGCATTAACGGCAGGCGTGCCGGCAATATAGAAGACTTTAAAAAGCTGATCATGCTCGGTCAGCATTTTAATGTTGTTACCTTCTTTGGCAATCAGGCAGTAGCACCTACAGATCTGCCAGTCGGCACGCGTCATCTGGACACTACATTTAATATCCTTACCCTTAGTGACAAACCGTTTCTCGCAACAGGTATTGGTGCAGGAAGGGCGCGGGATGCTGTGGAGCTTGCTGCAATTGCCCATGGCAAGTCACTGGATGAAGTTGTCGATCAACCGGTCGTGATGACCAACATCAATATCAATTCACCACGCAAGCTTGATGATGCGATGGCCTACGGTGCAATGCAGATGTCTATGCTGGGTCAGGCGGTGGTGGTAACACCGTTCACCCTGATGGGTGCGATGACGCCGGTAACAATGGCTGGCGCGTTAGCACAGCAAAATGCCGAAGCGCTATTAGGAATTGCTTTAACCCAGCTGACACGCAAAGGTGCACCTGTGGTTTATGGCGGTTTCACCTCGAATGTTGATATGCGCTCCGGTGCACCGGCCTTCGGTACACCGGAAAATTCTCTGGCCAATATTGCAGGTGGCCAGCTGGCCCGCAAGTATGGTCTACCTTACAGAACCAGCGCATGCAATGCCTCCAACACTGTCGATGCACAAGCTACCTGGGAAACACAGATGTCTCTGTGGAGTGCTGTCATGGGACACGGTAATCTGATTTATCATGCAGCTGGCTGGCTTGAAGGCGGGCTCGTTGCCTCGTTTGAAAAACTGGTGGTTGATTGCGAGATGCTGCAGCATATGTCTGCAATGCTTAAACCGTTGAAGATCGACCTTGAAGAGACAGGTTTTGATGCCATGCAGCAGGTTGGACCGGGTGGCCATTTCTTTGGCTGTGACCACACAATGGCACGCTACAAAAGCGCGTTTTACGAACCGTTCCTGAGTGACTGGCAGAATCAGGAGAACTGGCAGTTGGCCGGTGCAAAGGACTCGACAACCCGTGCTACAGAGTTATGGCAGAAAGCCTTGCAGGAGTTTGAAGCGCCGGCAAGTGATAAAGCAGTGGTTGAAGAACTGAACCGGTATGTATCTAAGCGCAAAGAGCACCTTGGCAGTGAGGAGCCTGTTCTTGAACCGGTACCGCTGAGTTAAACTGCCGGTAAAAATAAATGCCGGAAGACGCGGGTCAGATGGAATCAGCAACACGCATGTTGTCAATCAGTCTTGTCTTTCCCAACACAGCAGCCGTTAACACGACTAAAGATTCGGCGTCGTCTGTTTTGTTCGGGGGTTTAAGAGTGGCGATGTTCCGAATTCTGAAATATTCGGGTGCAAAACCCGCTGCAGATAATCGTTGCATTGCACGAGCTTCCAGTGCTTCAAACTCACGATCACCATCACGCAGCGATGCTATACAATCTTTGAGCGTTCGATAAATCTCTGTTGCCTGTTCGCGCTCGCCGTCTGTCAGGTTGCCGTTGCGGGAACTCAATGCCAGTCCTTCCGGTGTTCTTTTTGTCGGTGAGCCGACAATCTCAATTGGAAAATTGAGGTCTTCGGTCATTTGGCGAATTAATAACAGTTGCTGGAAATCTTTTTTGCCAAAGATGGCAATATCGGGCTCTACCAGATTGAACAATTTACAAACCACGGTTGCGACACCGGTAAAATGACCTTTACGGTGTTTTCCTTCCATTGAATCGGTGATACCGGTTACGTTGACTGTAGTTCTGCTAACTGCCCCGTATGGGTAGATCATATCCGTGGTTGGCACAAATAAAAGATCTGTATTGAGTGACTGCAGTCCGGCGATGTCATCTTTCATGGTTTTCGGATAATGTTCGAGATCTTCAGCGCGATCAAATTGCAGTGGATTAATAAAAATGCTGCAAACTGTTTTGTCGGCCAGTTCGTTTGCACGGTGTAGCAGACTCAAATGACCGTCGTGCAAATTTCCCATGGTAGGCACAAAGGCGACTTTGCACTGTTCATCACGCCAGCGGCGGCGAACATCACGTAACGCTTTAATTGATTCTGCGATTTCCATAACTATTCAAACGAATATTCAGCAGTCGGGAAAGTGCCGGACTCTACATTCTTCAATGTACTGGCGCGCCGGAAGCCTTAGTGAATTCTGCAGCTAGAGACAGTGACACCGGTGTTTTCCAGAATGGTTGTAAAGACCGCATCGCAGGCGATGAGACACGAAAACAGTTTTCCTTCGGTTCTCATTTTCTGAAGGGTTGGCTCGGTTACTGATATTGCCTGAGTCTGAGCACTCATTAAAGTCTTTATTACCTGTCTGTATACACGAACAATGACTGGAACGGAATGGGTCTAAACCCGTTGGCGTATTTTACATCTTCTCTGACTGCTGTGAGCAACTTATGTAATTGTTTTACCGTTTCGCGATCGAGCTGCAGATCTGCAAGAGCGAGAGAACGTAATCTCAGTGCTCTGTAATATTTGCGGACAATCACCGTCCAGTGTGCGGGAGCATCACATCTAATGCTTTGAAAAAACAGGCCGGTGCCACATGCTGGCTACGTGAGACCGACCAAACATGTTGCGTAGATACAGCGTTAGTTTTCCCTGCTATTTTTCCCGCGATTCCCGGAGAGGGTCAGTTGTTCTTCAATTGTTAATTTACGCACGGCTGCGTGCTGCGGAAAACTGGACTCTTCTGTTTACAGGCCCTTTTGGATTTTCCAGATCTATTAACTGGCTTTCGCCTTTGCCTGTTACATCAAGCCGGTTGCCCTCAATGTTATGTCTGGTCATAAGAAATTCCTTAACTGACTCAGCACGTCTGAATGAGAGCGCCAGATTGTACTCACTGCTGCCGACAATATCGGTGTGCCCTTCGATGTTTAAACGTCGTACCGAGGAGTCTCTTAGATTTAACATGGTGCCAATGGTATCGAGCCTCGCCTTCGATTCCTCGGTTAAAATTGCGCTGTCAAACTCAAATTGAATCAGCATTGCCACTGATACTGGAATGCTCTGAGGTTCGGGGTTATCGAATATTGATCGAGTCAGCACTTTTTTCTCTTTCGGTGTGGCAAACAGGATACTGGCCAGATCCTCTGCTGAGATTGTTGGTGATACAAACTGGACAACGCCGTTTACGGTATGAACACTCCGGTGTTGCCAGTCGTCAGCAACAACACCGGATACGCCTGCAACAGCAAGTCCGAACAGACAACTTAATTTCGATATTTTATTCATGGTACAAGGTCCTTATTTGTGCATTTTCGGGTTCTTACTACTAGTAAACACCCGAATGCGGACTTGTTACCGGTTTATTTGCTATCGGTTGAATTAGTGCTAAATGGGACGCAGGGTATGTGGTTCAAAACAGAAGGGTCCCGGTGCTGTATTTGAATCGCGCACCAAAGGAAGCTGGTGAGCAGGCAAAAAAGTTACAGTGAGATCTCTCTGATTGATAAGCAGGAGGGGTTTTGTTTGTGTATTGATACAACTTGCAAAAGTGAATGGTGCTATCAATGCATATACCAGGTGCAGACTATCGAACCGAATCACATTCGTGGCTTGATAAACAGATCACTTGTATATTTATTGCGTGCAGAGATAACTCTTGAGATCATGTGATTATTCTGAAAAGACAGAATGACTTTGGCTGCGATCCCACCATGGTGGGCTACAAGAGTGTGTTTTACAAAGCCTTTCTAAGGGACTGTCAGAAGCAGGAGAACTGGTAGCTTGCAGTTGCAAAATATACCACTGTGCGTGCGACATAAGTTTGACAGAAACTGCTGCGGGAATACGAATCACCGACGCAGGATAGAGCCGTTGTTGATGAATTGCAGGAATAAAAATCAAAACGGATAGAGCAGCTGGGTAACCGTCAGTCTGACTTCCTTCCTGCGCCTTTGGGTTAAATCTTCGCTTAGCTGAAAAGGCGTGTTTTACCTGAGCTCTGATCAGACTGTATGAGCTCGGTGTCCGCTGTAAATTACGTGGCGGGACGCTGCTTGCGAGTATGATGGCGTCGCTGCCTGCATGGCGCGCGATCGACCCGTTGCCGGTTCTTGGGGCGATGGAAGATAATGGTGACGATGACACAGAGACTCTGCAATCTATGGTTGAGTCGGAGGATAAAGAGGCCGAGGATTCAGCTGATAAGCGATAGACTCGCAGCAATAAACGCCGGCTGCAGTGGCATCAGGATAGCGGAAGGTTCTCGATAGAAATTTTTATCGACAGCTGCACCGCCTTAATTTGCATTGTCAGTGACATACTGTGCAATGAGCCGTCGCTGGTGCCATCCAGGTCGACACTTGTATTTGAGTTACGCTTAGCGTTTTGCAACGCGGCTACTTGTTCGGGCAGGTATGGCAGGTGAATAAATCCACACGGGATAAACTGTCCGGGCCTGGTATATAGTCGGTTGCACAGATTCAGGGCGGAATACATCAGTGCGTTGCAGACGAATGTCCCGGCTGAATCCGATAAACGTGCTGGAATGTTATTAAGATGCAGGGTCGCAAGAATTAACTCCAGCGGCAGGTTACTCTGGTAGCTTTTCGGTCCGTCCTCCCGGATGCAGCCTTGTATAATTTCTGCTGCGTTATCTGCAATGCGGAAATCCACATAGTTTATTGCCTGTCTCTCCAGCCGAATACCCGTTTCCCCACCAGCCAGCCCCAGGCTAATCACCAGTTCGGGTTTGAATTCAAGCATCAGTTGTTCGAAGCGTGCCGGAGCATCTCTGTAGGTAACCGGTAAGGTGCGCGCGACAATTCTGTGCTGGCCTGTCACTGTACCGTCCAATGCCTGAGCTATTCGATCTGACGGGTTATCAGTCAAACCACCAAACGGCTCAAAACCAGTTAACAGGATATTTTTCATAGCACTTTTTGCCATAGCATCAATCACTGTGCAAGCGGATATATCAGGTATTAAGAGATCTCAGACAGTCATTTTCATTTGAAATTTTCTGCGATCCTGCTTTACAGGCGCGGGCAAAAATCTCCCTGACTTGCTATCCTGCGCTTCCCCCGGCTGCAGACCTTAAAAAAATGACTCTGTCTGATCGTATCTTCAAGCCCTTTGAAACACTGATCAAGCCGCTGGATCTGCCAATAACCACAATTCCCGACAAAGGTCCTGTCTCTGTTGTCTGGCATTTTGCAAAGATGTTCAAAGGTGTGCTGGTGGCGGTGGCAATATTGTCGATTGCGTCTGCACTTTTCTCGATACTGCTGGTGTGGTCGCTCGCCTACGTTGTCGACGGCGTCGTGGAGAGTGGTGCCGGACAATTTGTTAGCGATAACTTTGTTCTGTTGATTGTGCTGGCGGTTTTAATTGTCGTAGTTGATCCGGTGCTGTCTTTCATCAAAGGTGCATTCTCTCAGCAAACGGCCGGCACCTTAATGCCCGCCGCCATGCGGTGGCAATCTCACAAATCGGTTGAAAAGCAGGATGTCGAGTTTTTTGAAGACACCTACGCCGGGCAGGTTGCATCAAGAATCGAGCAGGTTACAGGATCTGTGCAACAGCAGATGTTTTTGGTTGTGCAGCAAATACCCGCCATGTCAATTGAGTTTGTGGGCTCTATTGTATTGTTGCTGTATTTAGCCTGGCAACTGGCTCTGCCGGTACTGGGCTGGATTGTACTGAATGTGCTGCTCGCGGTTTGGGCCGTTCCGTCATTCATAAAAAGGTCGTCGCGGGTGGCCGAGGCATCATCACGAGCGACCGGTGTTATGACCGATGTATATGGCAACATACCTTTGGTAAAAGCCTACAGTGCCGAGGAGACAGAGTCAGATTCCATTCGCAAGGTAATCAATGACACCATAGACACGCGGCATGCAGAAACACGCCAGTATGTCGTCTATGAAACCGGTATGCGCTTTATCAATGCGTTGCTTGCGATTTCGATATTTATTATCGGAATAGTGGGTATGATAAGAGAGTTTGTCAGCGTAGGTGACTTTGTGGCAGCAGTGACGGTGACTCGTGCATTGATCGGTTCCTCCTATGCTTTTCTGGGTCTCGGTTATTCTGTATCGCAGACACTGGGAACCATACGGGATGCGATGCCGGTGCTTACAGCAGAACCCAGTGTTTTTGATAAGCGGGATGCCACACCGTTTACTATAGGCGACGGCGAAATTATTTTCGATGATGTTTGTTATGCCTACAATTCGACAGCTTCAGAAAAGGGCGATGCCGAGCAACTGGAAGAAAGCCAATTGGAAGGCCAGCCGGAAGAAAAACAACCTGCGCCGTTAGTCATCAATAACTTCAGTTTACACATTGAACCCAATGAAAAGGTAGGGTTGGTAGGAGTGTCCGGGGCAGGTAAATCCACCCTGATAGCATTGTTACTAAGGCTGCGAGATGTGGACAGTGGCTCAATCAGGGTCGACAAACAGGATGTCAGAGACGTTGTTCAAATGACGCTGAGAAAAGAGATTGGTGTTATCTCGCAGGATGCTTTTCTGTTAAACCGGTCAGTGCGTGACAACGTAAAGTACGGTGCACCCGATGCATGCGACGAATCAATAATAAAGGCACTGGATCTGGCAGAGGCGCTGGAATTTGTGGAAGGTATGTGCGACAAGGAAGATCGCAAGGGCCTCGACGCTATGGTGGGTGATAAGGGAGTTAAACTCTCCGGTGGTCAGCGCCAGCGTTTGGCGATTGCGAGAGTGATACTGAAAGACGCTAAAATCCTGTTGCTGGATGAAGCTACCTCTGCGCTGGATTCAAAGGCCGAGGCAGAAATTCAGAATAATCTAAAACGCGTTATGCAAAATAAAACGACGCTTGTTATTGCACACAGACTTTCGACCATTGCAGAAATGGATCGGCTGATTGTTATTGATAACGGCACAATAAAAGAGCAGGGAACACATGCCGAGCTGGTTAAGGCCAATGGCTTATACCAAAAGCTCTGGGATCGTCAGTCCGGAGGTTTTTTGGGTACTGAGATTTCTGCTCTTGATTCGGGCAGCAGGTGAATCGTGCTACATAAAACTCTATTTAGTTGCTGTTACGAGGATGTCTCTTTGCTTTACGCTCATTGCCTCTTTTAATGGATACTCTCAAGAATCATGTCCGCTCCTTTCTCTCCAATCATCATCGTTGCTGCACATGTATTGGATGATGTCACACGTGGCATCACCGAGGCGTCGATAACACGAAGGCCTTCAACACCATGTACTTTAAGGTCCGACCCGACAACTGCCATCGAATTGCCAGCCGGACCCATAGTGCAGGTGCCTGTAAGGTGGTAGCCTGTGTTGCCGGTGGCACGGGCAAAGTTAAGTAATTCATCGTCAGTCTGCACATCAGTACCCGGTACTTCTTCATTGGCAAAGTAGTCTGACAATGGCGCTGACTGCAAAAACTGACGACTGAGTTTTATGCCTCGCAATGCGGCCTGTTGATCAGATTCGTGTTGCAGGTAGTTAGGTTGTATCTCAGGCGCTGCATCCGGATCTGTTGATGTTATGCGTATATGGCCCGTACTCTCCGGACGCTGTTGAGTGAAGCCGCAGGTTGCAGCGGGAAATTTGTCGAGCACATAGACTTTACCTGCCTGATAACTGCCGGGTGAAAATACAAACTGTAGATCGGGTACCGGATCCTGCAGGTCGTTGGAGTTTAAAAAAGCGTAGGCAATCGAGGGGCTGTAAGCGAGTATGCTTGGCTTGCCTGTCTGCCAGCGCCATATCTCCCGCAACAGTTTGGGCCCCCGCGATAACAGGTTAAGTGACGGTGCATTTTCTTTGAGTCTTGCTGAACAGCGTACAAAGTAGTGGTCCTGAAAATTTTCACCTACACCCGGCAGATCGTGAACCACATTGATGCCCAGGGGCTTTAACAACTTTGCGGCCCCTATGCCGGAAAGCTGCAGCAGCTTTGCCGAGTTTACGGTGCCGGCGCTGATAACAACTTCGCGGTTAGCTTTAATGGTATGGCCGTCTGCCAGCTCAACACTGGTCGCACGTTTACCCTCAAAGAGAATTTTTGCAACCTGTGCGCCTGATATCATGTCGAGATTCGGGAGCGATTTAACCGGTTGCAGAAAGGCGGTGTCGGCACTGACGCGACGCCCGTCTTTTATAAAGCGCTGATAGTATCCGGTGCCGCGTTGCGACGAGGCATTGTAGTCGTTATGTTTTGGAACGTTGCAGGATGCTATTGTGTTGATAAAAGCATCGCAGATTGGATCAAGTCTATCCGGGTCTGATATATGTACCGGCCCGTGACTGCCGCGAAATTGTGATTGATTGTCCGGGTCGTCTGTTGCAGTCAGGTTTGCTACGCGGGTTTCTGTGCGGCGGAAGAAGGGCAGCACGTCGCGATGTCCCCAGCCCGGGTTGCCCAGAGATTCCCAGTGGTCAAAGTCAGCGGCCTGTCCGCGGTTGTATACCAGTCCGTTGATGGATGTTGAGCCACCGGCCAGTTTGCCCTGCGGGATATAAACCGACCTGCCGCCAAGTGCATCTGCGGGTGCAGTTTGAAACTGCCACATGAGATTTTCGTTCTGCAGGTTTTTAGAAAACGCTGCCGGTATTTTGGAATACAGGTTGCTGCCGCTGGTTCCCGCTTCAATCAGGCAGACGGTGCAGCTCCGGGCGCCGGTAGCACTACTCAGACGATTGGCCACGATAGCGCCGGCAGCACCACTGCCGACTATGATGTAATCGGGATTGCTCATAAGCTCAAGGTACAACTGCTGTGGGTTGTTGTATATGATGAATTGTGGGTGTTTTTGAAGTCCGGTGTCCTGTTACCCCAAAGCTTGTGTATCAGAGATTGACCTTTGAGTAGCTGAAAGGCTAATTGTGCGGGCTCGTAGCAGACTCGGATCGTTTGTGGCGTCATTAAATTGACCGAATTTGTTTGTCTGTTTGTGGGCGACTGGGCACCTATAATACTTGCGATGGTACAAGACTGGCAGTATCCCTGTGTTTACCGAAATGCTTCGCCCTTAAGCTCCAAGGAAAGAAAGAATGAGTGACTTCCCACCTCTGACTTTTAACGTTCCTGCACCGGAACTCCGTCCCGGTGATACACCCGATTTTTCCGGTGTCGACATTCCGCGTGCCGGTGCGGCACGGCGACCGCCAGTAGATGTTGATCCGAAAGAAATTCGTGATCTGGCTTTTACCATTATTCGAGTGATGTCTCGTGATGGTGAGGCAACGGGTGACTGGATATGTGACCTCGATGATCAGGAGTTGCTCGAGGGTATGCGCCACATGATGCGATTGCGTGCGTTTGATGCACGAATGTTAATGGCGCAGCGACAGGGTAAAACATCTTTCTATATGCAGCACCTCGGGGAGGAGGCAATCTCCTGTGCGTTTCAGCGTGCGCTAAAAAAGGGCGATATGAATTTTCCTACCTATCGGCAGGCGGGATTACTTATCGCGCAGGATTATCCGATGCGCACGATGATGTGCCAGATTTATTCAAACGCAGAAGATCCCAATCGCGGTCGACAGTTACCAATTATGTACTCTTCCAAAGAGCATGGTTTCTTTTCAATCTCGGGCAATCTCGCCACTCAGTATCCACAGGCAGTTGGCTGGGCAATGGCATCTGCGATCAGTAACGATACAAAAATTGCAGCGGGATGGGTCGGTGATGGCTCAACAGCGGAAAGTGATTTTCATGCCGCCATGGTGTTCGCTTCAACTTATAAACCACCAGTGGTATTGAATATTGTCAACAACCAGTGGGCTATTTCTACATTTCAGGGCATTGCCAAAGGTGAGTCCGGAACGTTTGCCGCGCGTGGTCACGGCTTTGGAATTCCTGCGTTGCGCGTTGACGGAAACGATTTTCTTGCAGTGTTCGCTGTAGCGCAGTGGGCTGCGGAAAGGGCACGTCGAAATCTTGGTCCGACTTTAATTGAGTACGTGACCTATCGTGCCGGTGGTCATTCAACATCAGATGATCCGTCGGCGTACCGGCCAAAAGAAGAGGGCGATGCATGGCCGCTTGGTGATCCGATTCTGCGACTTAAAACTTATTTGGTAAAACGAGGCATCTGGTCTGAAGAACGACATGTACAGGCGGAGGCTGAAATTGCAGACGAAGTATTGGCTGCACAAAAAGAAGCAGAGGAAATCGGTACCCTGAGTTCCGGCAATATGCCGTCTGCAAGAGATATGTTTGAGGACGTCTTTGCAGAGATGCCACCACATCTGATTAAGCAACGACAGGAGGCTGGATACTGATATGGCGAAGATGACCATGATAGAAGCTATCCAGAGCGCGCACGATACCGCGATGGAACGCGATGAAAAAGTCGTAGTGTTTGGCGAGGACGTCGGATTTTTTGGTGGCGTATTTCGCTGTACGGCAGGTTTACAAGACAAGTATGGTCCTTCGCGTTGCTTTGATGCACCGATTAATGAGTCAGGAATTGTCGGTGCTGCAATCGGTATGGCAGCTTACGGATTAAGACCCTGTGTCGAAATACAATTTTCAGATTATGTGTATCCGGCTTACGATCAGATTGTGTCTGAAGCAGCACGTCTCAGGCACAGGTGCGCCGGTGACTTTACCTGTCCGCTGGTGATCAGAATGCCTGTCGGTGGCGGTATCTTTGGCGGGCAAACTCACAGTCAAAGTCCGGAAGCATTATTTACTCATGTCGCTGGCTTGAAAACTGTAATGCCTGCTAACCCGTACGATGCAAAAGGTTTGCTTGCCGCGGCAATTGAAGACCCGGATCCGGTGATCTATATGGAGCCGAAACGTTTATATAATGGTCCTTTTGACGGCCATCATGAAAACCCTGTTGTACCGTGGCGCGATCATGAGCTGGGTGAAGTGCCTGAGGGCTATTACACACTGCCTCTCGGCAAGGCAGAAATTAGAAGACCAGGTGAGCAGGTAACGATACTGGCCTACGGTACGATGGTCTATGTTGCGGAAGCCGCAGCGACAGACGCAGGAATAGATGCGGAGATTATTGATCTCAGAACACTGTTGCCGCTTGATATGGAAACCATTGTTCAGTCGGTAACAAAAACCGGTCGCTGTGTGGTGGTACATGAAGCAACGCGTACTTCCGGCTATGGTGGAGAACTCGCAACACTGGTTCAGGAAGAATGCTTCTATTCACTCGAAGCACCGATACAACGGGTTACCGGATGGGACACGCCATATCCTCATGCACAGGAGTGGGACTACTTTCCAAGCCCTGAGCGCGTAGGTCGCGCCTTGCAACGAGCACTGGAGGTCTGAGATGGGTATTCATTCAATTCGCCTTCCCGATGTTGGTGAAGGTGTTGCAGAGGCAGAGCTTGTCGAGTGGAGCGTCAAGGTTGGCGACACAGTTCTTGAAGATGAAGTCGTCGGCGCCGTAATGACTGACAAGGCAGCTGTGGAAATACCAACAAGTGTTGCAGGTAAGGTTACCTGGCTTGGTGGTGAGATAGGTGATGTGATCGCCGTCGGTGCAGAACTCCTGCGACTGGAGGTGGAAGGTGAAGGCAATATCGATGCGGATAGTGCAGTCCCGATAACGGAAAACAAAAAAGCCGATACATCCCGGACTTCGGTAGCTGCAGACTCTGTTGAAGCACCGCTCAAGGAAAAAACAACCATTCCAGATGTACCCGAGACAACTTCGGCGGCAGCTCAGCCCGTGTCATCCGGTCAATCCGCACCTGCCAGTCAGCCAGCCAGTCAGCCTGTAGGTAATGTCGCTGCAACTGCCAGTGGTGCGAAGCCACTCGCTGCACCAAGTGTGCGTAAGCGCGCCAGAGACAGTGGTATTGATCTGCGGTCAGTGACTGGCAGTGGGCCTGCCGGACGCATCGTACACGAAGATCTCGATAACCACGGTGGCGGTGTTTCAATCGGTGGCAGCAGATCACCCAATACAAAGATTGAAGAAATTAAGGTAGTTGGTCTGCGGCGTCTCATCGCTAACAAGATGAGTCAGTCCAAGAAGCATATACCGCATATCACGATTGTCGAGGAGATCGATGTAACCAGCCTTGAGCAAACACGTGAAGAACTGAATGCGTCTTACGAACAAGAGCGGGGTAAGCTCACGGTTCTGCCTTTCGTCATGAAAGCTGTGGTCGAAGCGGTGCGCCTGCAACCGGTTATAAATTCCCTCTACGACGATGAAGCGGAAATAATCCGACAGTATGGCGGTGTACATATTGGTGTTGCCACACAAACGGAAAACGGACTGATGGTTCCGGTGATCAGACACTGCGAGGTACGCAGCTTGTGGGACAACGCCAGTGAGGTTAAACGGCTCTCGGCGGGTTGTCGCGATGGTTCCGCCGAGCGCGATGAGTTGAGTGGTTCGACAATTACTATCACCTCCCTGGGGCCATTGGGTGCAATAGCAACTACTCCGATCATTAATTATCCGGAGGTGGCCATTGTCGGTATAAATAAAATGGTGACCAGACCGTTCTGGGACGGACAACAATTTGTACCGAGGAAGATGATGAATATTTCCTGTGCTTTCGATCATCGGGTTGTCGATGGCTGGGATGCGGCTGTGATGGTTCAAAAACTCAAAGCACTGCTTGAAAAACCGGCCATGCTGCTGGTGGAGGCCTGATTGTGACGGACAGAAACGTAAAGCTGCTTGTCATCGGTGCTGGTCCCGGTGGCTATGTATGTGCAATTAAAGCTGCAAAATCAGGCATTGATACGCTGGTTGTTGAGGAGTTCAAGGCAGGAGGTACCTGTTTGAATGTCGGGTGCATACCTTCTAAAGCTATTATCCATGCGGCAGACGAATTTTATAAAGCAAGGTCATTTACCACAGATAACGAACTCGGTATTTCCGTCACGCAGCCACAGATACAACTTGCCTCAACTGTGAAATGGAAAAACGGTATCGTTAGCAAACTTAACTCAGGCGTTGAAGGTCTGTTAAAAAGAGCAGGTGCCGATACACTGCAGGGCAAGGCGCGTTTTCTTGATGGAAAAACTGTTGAGGTAGAATCAGACAGTGGTGATATCACTAAAATTCATGCAGAGAATATCGTTATAGCAACAGGGTCTGAACCGGTTGAGATTCCGTCTCTGCCATTCGGTGACCGTATAATGTCTTCTACAGATGTGCTGGCACTAACCGAGGTGCCAGGGTCGCTTGCTGTAGTGGGTGGCGGTTATATCGGGCTTGAGATTGGTACTGCGTTTGCCAAGCTGGGCTCGCAGGTTGTAGTTGTTGAATCTGCAGATAGCATATTGCCACAGTACGATTCGGCGTTAACAGCACCGGTTGCAAAGCGTTTGTCTCAACTTAATATTGAAGTCATGACCAGCGCTCGTGCTCAGAAATTTGAATCTAATGGTCTGGAGATTCTTCTCAAAGACGGCAGCACCAGAAACCTGTCGGTAGACAAAGTCCTTGTCACCGTCGGGCGCAGGCCGCGAACTGACTGTGGAATTGGTGAGCTCAGTCTGACGATGGATGGCGCTTATATACAGATCGATGACAAGTGTCAGACATCCATGCGCGGCGTCTATGCCATTGGCGATGTTACCGGTGAACCCATGCTGGCACACAGAGCCATGGCTCAGGGTGAAGTTGTGGCGGGAGTAATTGCAGGTGACGGCAGTGTATTCGATAAGCAGTGCATTCCGGCAGTTTGCTTTACTGATCCCGAAATTGTCACCGCAGGTATGACGTCAGAGGAAGCGGCAGAGCAGGAAATTGAAGTTTCTGTCGGGCAGTTTCCACTCCAGGCTAATGGTCGTGCAATGACCATGGAGCGGGATGATGGCTTTGTGCGAGTTGTGGCAAGAAAAGATAACGGCGTTGTGCTGGGGATACAATCGGTTGGGTATCAGGTGTCTGAGCTATCGGCAGCTTTCACACTGGCTATTGAAATGGGAGCGCGAGCGGAGGATATAGCCTCTACTGTGCATGCTCACCCAACCGTCAGTGAAGGGTTTCAGGAAGCTTGCATGAGTGTACTTGGCGGCGCGTTGCACGGCTAAAGTTAGTGTACGTTCAGGTCAGTCAATTTTCAGGTAACTGACCTGATGTGCCATTGGCCGGACGCAGTGAAGACTGATCTGATGGTTTGTATTCATCAGCGCCCAAATCAACCTCAATAGCTGGTCTCTCCTGCAGATCAACATCGTAAATTGCGTCCTTGTGGCGACGGACTTTATCTATTGCTGAAGTGAATTTTGGTCGCAGCCTCAGATTGCCTTTGGGTGGATTAATAAACCAGTCAGGTTTGGCAGACAACATATTATTTCTGGCAATGAACGGTTGACTGTTTCTGTGACTGATCGGAGCATCCACAAGGTTATTGGCTACCTCGACATCGGTACTTCCAAATCTCAATTCGATAGATAGCGGAGTATTGCCGCTGTTGAGAATGGTGTTGTGCAGAACTTTTGTCCCGGGGGAATCCCACAGTACTATCGGTGCATCAGCCATACTGCTGCGTTGCCTTGAGAAGAGATTCGGTTCCATCACGATCATGTTATTGCGAATAATACCGCCACTGTGATCATTGCCGCGGTCAGATATTCCATAGGCGATCGCGCGGTCGACATTGATAAACACATTGTTCTCGGTAATAGTATCTCGCGCGCCGTTAAAAATTAATACAGCAGGATTCCACAAGTGATCAGCACCGTCGGGTGTGTGAAAGTTGCGGAACAGGTTGTTGCTGATGCGCCAGCCTCTGCCTGCATGTACGTCTACCCCATTGGTATAACCGGTGCCACTGCCGTCCCGGTCAATTAATGATGGCTTGTCTGTGTATTCCATCACTGAGTATTCGACAATGCCGTTGTCTACACCGACGCCAAAGTCCAGTGGATTCGATTTGATGAATTGTTGTCCGGAGTTGTAAAGCCTGACATTGTAGATTCTGGGTGCGACAGCCGTGGCATTTATTTGAATGGTGTGAAAGTACACTTCACCGGCAGTCAGGTTTGCAATAGTGGTATTTTTTCCGTTAATCCAGAATGCGTGATCAATTCCGTTACGCTGTTCAATGTCCATGCCCGGACCAAGCAGCTCTACCGAGCTGCAGTCCGCAGTACTTCCACGGATGGTGACATTGTCAGCGGATATTTCGATCGTGTCAGTGAGTTGATAGCGACCAGGCTTAATCACAATTGTGGTGTTGTTGCGCAATTTCTGCACAGCTCTGTTCAGTTGTTTTACCGAGCTAACAGTAACGACGCGGTTATCTGGTTCCGGCAGTGGTGGTGCGGCAACGCAATGTTCTTCTGCGGCATGCACGAGTGAGGCAGAGCTGAACGCAAACTGTACTATAAAAAGTTTTAGTATTAACTTTACGAATCGCACGACACACGGCTGACTTGAGAGTTAAATTAGCACTCTATCAGTAGAGTTTTGCGGTGTCATGTTGCGATTGTGATAAAAGATAACTGATCACTGATACAAGCCACTTTGTGATTTGAGACGCCGTTAACTGTTAACCACCTTCGATTCTGGGCAGCAGGTAGATCTCTGCGTCTTCCGGTAATAATTGCGACCAGTCGTCACGATAGATTGTACCGTCAACCGAGACGGCAATACCGTTCTCTAAATGCGGTTTTAGCTCGGGGTATTGTTCTTCGAGTTTAATCATCAACTCGCGGATGTTACCTGCGTCAATTTCAATGCTCTCTGCCCCGTCTGCAGCGGGGCGTAATCCGCCCCAGAGATAAACTGTGCGCACGATTCAGTTTATTGTTTGGTGTTCAGCGCTGCGAGAATTCGTGGTGGTGACATCGGCACATGCGTCATTCTTACTCCAACGGCGTTTGATACCGCATTGCCGATAGCAGCGAGCGGTGGCACGATTGAAGTTTCTCCAACACCTCGAACGCCATAAGGATGATTCGGATTCGGGATCTCCAGTATTTGGGTATCGATCATTGGCAGATCAGAACAAACCGGGATGCGATAGTCCAGAAACCCGGGGTTTTGCAGTCGTCCGTCTTCACCATAGATATACTCTTCGTTTAATGCCCAGCCAATACCCTGTGCGGCACCACCCTGAAACTGGCCTTCAACGTAGGTTGGATGAACTGCTTTGCCGGCATCTTGTATCACGGTATAGCGAACCACTCTGGTGAGTCCGGTTTCAGGATCAACCTCAAGATCACAAATGTGGGTGGCGAATGAAACACCAGCACCATCTGCAACTATTTGTGATTGCCCGGCTATAGGGCCGCCGGTTTTTTCTGCTGACTGTGCAAGATTGGCAAGTGTTAGTGGTTCAAGACTGGCATTGGCCTCACCGGTGGCGCGGGCCTCACCGTCCTGCCAGGTAACGTTTTCGATATCTATGTTCCATATCTCGGCGGCTCGTTTACGTAAATCTGCAATGGCCGTGCGACATGAGTTGATTGCAGACATGGAGCTTGCGAACGTACCACGGCTTCCGTCGGTCATGTCGTTGTGGCCGAGAGAGCCTGTATCTGCAATAACAGCTTTCACTTGTTCGTAGGGTATGCCCAGTTCCTCGGCAACAACTAATGCCATTGATGCGCGTGCACCACCGACATCAATAGTACCGAAGGTAAGCGTGGCGGATCCGTCGGGATTTATGTTCAGATTGGTGCAGGACTGACCACCAAAGTTAAACCAGAATCCGCATGCCATGCCTCTGCTTTGGTTCGGGCCAAGTTTGGCTTTCATATGCGGGTGATTCTTTGCGGCCTCCAGTGTAGGTCCGATACCGATCGGTCCGTACACCGGACCATAAGATGATCTGGTGCCTTCTTTGGCAGCATTTTTAATACGCAGATCAATAGCTGGCATGTCAATTCGGCTTGCCAGTTCGTCAATCGTACTTTCAACAGCAAATGCAGCCATTGGTGCAGATGGTGCACGATAAGCTGTCGTTTTAGGTCGATTAACCAATACTTCCAGGCCAATTGTTTTAACGTGCTGTAAGTCGTAGCAGGCGAATGATGTCATCGCACCCAGCTGTGCCCACGAACCGGCGTAAGGTCCACTGGTGTAGCGAAGCTCTGCCTGTGCGGCGGTGATTGTGCCATCTTTAGTGACACCCATCTTGATATCAATAGAGGTTGCACTGGTCGGGCCCGATGCACGAAATACTTCTTCGCGGCTCATCACCAGTTTTACCGGTCGATTGGCCTTGCGTGACAGTGCAAGAGTTACCGGTTCTATCCAGAGATGTGTTTTACCACCAAACCCGCCACCAATTTCAGAGGAGGTAACGCGAAGTTTGGCAACGTCCATTCCGAGTATGCCGGCACACTGGCTGCGAAAATCGAAGTGCCCCTGAGTACATACCCACATATCTGCGGTGCCGTCAGGGCTGTAGCTTGCGACACAGGCGTGCGGCTCTATGTATCCCTGGTGTGATTGCTCGGTGCGGTAATTTCTTTCAATGACGATGTCTGCATCTGCAAAACCCTGATCAACATCACCGTGACCGAACTCAGATCGTTTGGCGATGTTTGATGCTTTTTCGGGTGTGGGTTCGACACCTTTGGTGAAGCACTTTTTATCTATTAATGGTGCTTTGGGTTTAACTGCTTCATCGACATCGGTTACATGCTTTAAAATTTTGTATTCTACTTTTATTAATTTTAAGGCACGACGAGCAGTTTTTGCATCAATTGCCGCAACTGCAGCAACGGCATGCCCGTCATAAAAAACTGTTTTTCCCGCCATGCAGTTGTCGAGTGTGGTGAGCAAAGCCGGATTGACGTCTTTTGCTTTAAAGTCTTTGCGGGTGACAACCGCTTTTACGCCTTTAAGCTTTTCAGCTCGGGTGGTATCAATGCTTTTGATCGATGCATGTGCGTGCGGGCTTCGAAGTATGCACCCGTGCAGCTGGCCAGGCATGTTGTAGTCAGCGCCATAGCGTGCACGGCCGGTGACTTTGTCAACACCGTCGGGTCTGAGAGGTCGAGTGCCGACCGATTTGAAGACGCGTTCACCAAGAGGTGTATCTTTACCCATATCTATGCCTTCCTCATTTGTTTAGCAGCATCCAGCACGGCTCGAACGATTTTGTCGTAGCCGGTGCACCGGCACAGATTACCTGCCAGTGCATAACGAACTTCCTGCTCTGTCGGGTCAGAGTTTTTCTCGAGCAGCGATTTGGCAGCAATAAGAAATCCTGGTGTACAAATCCCGCACTGTAAGGCGGCGTGATCAAGAAACTTTTGCTGTAACGGGTGCAGTGTGTCGCCGTCGGCCATGCCTTCTACCGTTTCAACACTGCAGCCTTCGGCTTCTGCACCAAGCACCAGACATGAGCATACGAGCGCGCCGTCTATTGTAATGCTGCAGGCACCGCAGTCGCCGGTGCCACAGCCTTCTTTAACACCGGTCAGACCAACACGATCCCGTAAGGCATCAAGCAGGGTTTCATCTGGTTCGCAGACGAACTGGATGTCGTCTCCGTTAATTTTTGAACTAACCAGGATCGACATCAGATTTTTCCTCCGGCGCGAGTGTAGGCCAGCACGGTCGCGCGTTTTGCAAGTACCCCCGCGACCTGTGTTCGATAATCAATCGTGCCACGCTTGTCATCGATTGGTTTGCAGGCAGCGCTGCACGCGGCAGCAAGTGCGTCGAGCTTTTCGTCATCAAGCTTGCCGCCTTTGAGTATTTTGGTAGCCTCGGGTACCAGAATGGGAGTCTTGGCGACCGCCCCAAGGGCGACCCGTGCCTGGGTGATCACCCCTCTGGGTCCAAGGGTAAGATTGGCAGCGGCGCTTACCACCGCAATATCCATTTCGGTGCGCGGTGTAAAGCGCAGGTAGGCATCTGCCATTTTTGCGGCGCGCTTCGGCAAGTGGATTGACTCAACGACTTCGCCTTTATTAAGTGAAGTTTTGCCAGGTGCTGTAACAACATCTTCGACTGCGATGCGTCGCGTGCCCTTTGGACCCTTGACCACTGCCACAGCTTTTGCGGCAATCAGTGCCGGGATGCTGTCTGCAGCGGGTGAGGCGTTGCACAGATTGCCGGCAATGGTGCAGCGCCCCTGGATTTGATCCGAGCCAATCAGGTTGGCAGCCTCTACGACACCCGGCCACGCTTTGCGCAGTTGTTTGTGTTCACCCAGCTTTGCACAGGAAACTGCAGCGCCAATAGAGAAACCGGTGGCCGTTTTTTTTATTTCCTGCATTGGCTTAATGCGTTTGATGTCGATGATGACATCCGGCTCTATATAACCGCCTTTCATTCGTACCAGCAGATCTGATCCGCCTGCCAGTATATGAACTTTGCCTTTTGACTTAGCCAGTAACTTTACCGCATCTGCGGTTTTTTCCGGAGCAATGTATTGCAATGCCAAACTCTCCTGAAGGTGGGTGGTTTATGGAGGGCAGGCGTGGAGTTTGTTTGAATCGTCAGGCGCGGTCAACCATTGATTACAACAGACTCCTTGCTAGGACTTGACGGAATCAATCGTCTGGTTAAATCGTGTTTGCAGTTTGTCACGCCAGTCTGCCCCTGCCGGGGCTGCAGTCATCCATTTTATTTGTAGCTGTTCAATTTGCTCAGCGCGTGAACCTGACGCACTGGATGACTGTAAACCTTTTTGCAATTGATCAAGTTGATACTGCATGCGCATTGCTTTGTCTTCCTGAGGAGTTTCCTTGTCGCAGAGGATTTCAAGCTCAATGCATAGTAGCCTTCGGGTATTGGTGTTGGTTTCAAAGTCGGGTGTTTTATCTGCTTTTAATAGTTCGACTATCGAGTTCTTGCGCGCCTCCATCGCTTTGGCAGCCTGCGGATTCTCGCCTTTATCCGGTGACTGCCATTCATCGAGTATGATCTGTATATGTGCTGCTACTTCATATGAGCGCTGGCCTGCCAGCTCTTCCAGCTGGCCGCACAAATCGGCATTGTGCTGCATGGCCTGAAGCGCGCGTTTGCGATTGTTGCTGGCCGACTGCTGTCTGAAATTATCAACTGCATCGGTGGCTTTTCGATAGTCTCGCGCCAGTCGTTTTTGATCGCGCTCCGGAAATTCCGCCAGTTCTGCATATTCGGTTTGCAAATCCGTTATTGCTTTTTCCGTTAGCGGCTCTTTGGCATTTTTGATAGAAGAAAGTGTTTTTATAATCTCCCGTGCGCGCCTGACGTGTTCGAAACTTGCGGCATGTTCTTCGCGTTGCTTGCCTCTGTGGGCATCAAAAATTTTATTGGTAGCGGTTCGAAATTCATTCCACAGCGCGCGATCATCTTTTTGACGACATGAACCACTGAGACGCCATGCCGACTGCAAACTCTTTACCTGATTGATGCTGTGTTGATTGATATCACCTTCACCGAGCTTTGTGACCTTTGCAATTAGGTCTTTCTTTTCAGCGGCATTGGTTTCATAGACGGGATCGAGTTTTGAATCCAGCAGCTTAAGTATTTTGGTAAACCGGTCTTCAAGTCCTTTGCCACGCTTTTTGTCGAAAACCTGATTGCTTTTCCATTCCTGTTTGGCAGTTCTAAGCGTTTTTTCTACTACGCGCCAGTCCGGCTCGCTCCAGTCAGTGTTCTTTTCGTAGTTTTCCAGCAACTCGCAAATTTCTCGTCGTTTTGCGAGTTTGTTTTTCTTCTCTTCGCGACGTGCCGCAAAAAATTTACCGCACGGCTCATAGGCGATATCCGAGACCTCTTTGAATCGTGGCCAGTGCTTCTCCTGAGCCGGACTGGCACCCATTGCCTTCCATTGGGTTTGCAGTTCCTTGATTCTGTTGGCGCAGTCATTGGGTGTGAGTTTAAGTGAAGGCAGCTTCTCCATCTGTTCACACAGTTCGACAAGTTTTGGCTCTGATGCAAACTCTTTCCAGTCGCCAAGCTCGTTGAGTTTGGTTTCAAGACGAGTGAGTTTTTCAGTGTACGAAGATTTGTCTTTCGAATCGAGTCTGGCGACTTTTTTTGCCAATCGTTCGTGAATAGATTTAGCCGGCCCCCAGCGCTTGGCTGAAATTGCGCTGTTAAGGCTTGCGATCTGCTTGTGGATTTGTTGCCTGAGATCTGCATCGGAGGCGGTTTTTTGATCGAGCTTGCTTTTGGTTTTTTCCAGTTGCTCTGACACACCGCCAAGGTAGGCAGCTGTGCCAGATACTTCTTTAAGTGCCTCAAGGGATTTGAGAGTTTTCTTTAAATTCCCGTGGTTGGGATTATCTGATGCAATCTGTTGTTGTGCACTGGTAACAACACTCGCCTGTTTGATATTAGACTGCAATGTTTTACACAGAGCAGTGTAGCGTTGGACCTGATTGTCTTCGATGTCCTCTTGCGAGAGTTCCTGCCATTGCTTTTGTTGCCGCTGTAAACTGTTTTTGGTGGAATTCAGTACACTGGAAAGTTCATCTTCTGAAGCTTTATTTAGTGCGTCATCCAGTTCTGCGAGATTATCAAGTATCGACTGACGTTGCTCCTGAACTGACTGTTTGCCGCGCCATTCTTTTGCTTTTTTATCAGCAATCGCGTGAAGGTTTTGATAGTGGTTTTTTTTATCTGTCGGTGGCTGAAAGCTGAGTTGATCCCAGAGATCCGAGAAGTGGTCAAAGCGATTAGCACTGCCTGGTTGCCAGACGCCGTTGGCAATTTTGTCCATCTCG
Source organism: uncultured Granulosicoccaceae bacterium (assembly GCA_964388065.1). GTDB lineage: Bacteria > Pseudomonadota > Gammaproteobacteria > Granulosicoccales > Granulosicoccaceae. The sequence goes on along the minus strand of CAYLZS010000214.1, from coordinate 21,789 downwards.
TTGAGTATTTTTTCTATTTCGCTGCTCTGAGATGCGGCGGCTTGTTCTGATTCGCGTTGCTGGTCCAGCCGTGCTTTGAGTTCACGTGCAACCAGCTTGTCTTTGGTTTTCATGCTGCGCCAGCATTTATCCACCATTTTTAAAGACTGAATTTTTTTTGCAGCATCCATGCGCGTGTCATGAAATTTGGCTTTATCGGCAATGATCAGCAGATCATCGTCGGTTGATGCTTTTTCAAGACTTAATTTTCGCAACGATTCTTCGTTGCTCAGTGCAGTGATTGAAAAGAATAGTGCACGGTGGTCACTTGAAGAGTGCAGGTTGAGTAGTGTGGTTCTGACGGTTTCTGTATCGGTTACCAGCTGTGCATATCGGCGGCCCGCTGCCTGTCGAACCATTTGGCTGTCGTCGGAAGTTGCCAGTTGTAAAACGGTATCTGCGTCCTGATGCTCGCTGACGGCTTTTGTGCGATTTTTTTCTGACGTATCGGTGATTGAAGGTGGCACAGTCTTCGAGGCTGAAGCAGTTGCTTCTTTGCCGTCTTTTGGTCGACCAATCTGTCGGATATTTTTAAGCATGTGTTACTCCGGTTGCCAGTATGGTGCAAGCCTGGTTGATTCAAGCCTGGTTTTTTTTGCAGGCACTGGCATTGATGCTGTCTTTTTGTCAGGCATTTTTTGAACTGATATCGTCAAGTGCTTCAATTAGAGCCGCACCCATGTCTGAGGTAGATACCGGCTTAACTCCATCGACAGCAATGTCTACGGTACGGATGTTTTTTGCAAGTACCTGGTCCACAGCGTTCTCAAGTAAGTCTGCATCAGATTGCATATCAAAAGAGAAGCGCAGGCACATAGCAAAAGACAGTACAGTGGCCAGTGGATTGGCAAGACCTTTACCGGCGATGTCTGGTGCAGAGCCGTGTACCGGTTCATACAAAGCAGCGCGTTTGCCGTTGATTTCTGCGCCTAAAGATGCAGATGGCAGCATGCCCAGAGAGCCGGTCAGCATTGCAGCACAATCGGACAATATGTCGCCAAACAAATTATCTGTGGCAATGACGTCAAACTGTTTTGGTTCGCGTACCAGTTGCATTGCGCAATTGTCTGCGTACATGTGTTCGAGAGTTATGTTCGGATAGTCTTTGCCAACACGGCTTGCGATCTCACGCCAGAAGACACCAGACTCCATAACGTTTGCTTTTTCAACCGAGTGAACCTTTTTATTTCTTACTGCGGCTAGTTCAAAGCCGACTCGCAGTAGTCTTTCAATTTCGTCTTCAAAATATACCTGGGTATCGAAACCGCGCCGACGTCCATCTGCGGTTGTCTCTATACCGCGTGGTTCGCCAAAATACACACCGGCAGTTAACTCGCGCAAAATCAAAATATCCAGACCGGAAACTAACTCTTCTTTTAAAGAGGATGCGCTGGCCAGTGCGGCACGGCAGGTGGCAGGTCGCAGATTCGCAAACAGATCAAGCTCTTTTCTGAGAGTCAGCAGACCGGCTTCCGGGCGCAGATGACGTTCAACGTCATCCCACTTCGGACCTCCGACAGATCCCATAACAATAGCATCTGCTTTTTTTGCAGCTTCGAGTGTTGCGTCTGCCAGCGGTGTACCGTAGCGATCATAGGCAGCTCCGCCCAGTTCGTCTGTGGTGGTATCAAATGTAATGTCCCTGTGGGTGCCAAACCATTCCATTACTCGTGAGAGCTCGGCTACAGCTTCCGGACCGATTCCGTCACCGGGTAGCAGCAGGATAGAAGCATTTTTCTTTGAAGCGGTCATATTTAACGGTCAGTATTGGGATCAGGGAGTTAGTTTTTATGACTTAGCTGGCAGGGGTCAGCCAGCTATGTGAGTCTGAGGTGTTTTTTTCAAAGCGTGCGATGTTTGATTCTTTTTCCAGTGTCAGTGCAATTTCGTCAAGTCCGTTGAGCAAACAGTGTTTTCTGAATTCGTCGAGCTCAAACTTGTGCTCTGATCCGTCGGGGGCAGTAACGGTTTGCGATTCAAGATCGACAGAGAATTTTGCATTCGAACCGTAGTCTGCCTGTTCGGTCAGGTTGTCTATGGCGTCCTGCGGCAGTTTGATTAGCAGCATGCCGTTTTTAAACGCGTTGTTATAAAAGATGTCTGAAAAGCTACTTGCAATAACACAGCGAATTCCAAAATCTTCGAGTGCCCAGGCGGCGTGTTCGCGGGATGAACCACAACCAAAATTATCTCCGGCTATCAGAAAGTTTGCGTCTTTATAAGCTTCCTTGTTTAACACAAAATCGGGGTTGTCTGACCCGTCGTCGTTATAACGCATGGAGTGGAACAAGCCTTTGCCCAATCCATCTCGACTGATGGTTTTTAGGTATTGCTTGGGAATGATCATATCGGTGTCGACATTGATCATTGGCAGCGGTGCCGCGATTCCGGTAAGTTCTTTGAGTGCTTTCATTAGTAACTGTCTTTGAATTTGCTTGGTAAAGTCACAGGCTTCCAACTCACCAGTGTTTTAATTTCCCAGGGGCGCTAATTAACCAGGGTCCGTACATCGGTAAGCTTGCCGGTAACTGCTGCGGCGGCAGCCATTGCGGGTGACATTAAATGTGTACGTCCACCATGGCCCTGACGGCCTTCAAAATTTCTGTTTGAAGTTGAAGCACAGCGCTCCTGTGGTTTTAGTCGATCCGGATTCATACCAAGACACATTGAACAACCGGGTTCACGCCAGTCAAAACCTGCGGATTTTAATATATCTGCAATGCCTTCTTCTTCCGCCTGCTTTTTTACCAGGCCGGATCCGGGTACTACCATTGCACTGACGTGTTCAGCGATCTTTTTGCCTTCAACCACTTTGGCAACAGCTCGCAGGTCTTCAATTCTGCCGTTGGTACACGAGCCGATAAATACTTTGTCTATTTCTATATCAGACAGTGATGTGCCTGCAGTTAATCCCATGTATTCCAGTGAGCGAAGTGCTGCAGCCTGTTTGTGTTCATCACTGAAGGATTTTGGATCGGGCACTGTGTCTGTAATTGGCAATGCATCTTCCGGTGATGTACCCCAGGTAACGATGGGCGCGATTTGAGTGGCGTCTATTTCGATAGTTAAATCAAAGTGGGCACCATCATCTGTCTTTAAGGTTTTCCAGTGTTCTACCGCTGCGTCCCAGTCTGCACCCTTCGGTGCTTTGGGTCTGCCTTTGAGGTAGGCAAAAGTTTTTTCGTCAGGTGCTACAAGACCGGCTCTGGCTCCCCCTTCGATTGCCATATTGCACAGTGTCATCCGACCTTCGATGCTTAAATCAGTGATGGCTTCACCTCGGTATTCAATCACGTGTCCGGTGCCACCGGCTGTACCTGTTTTAGCAATAACTGCGAGCGTCAGGTCTTTTGCAGTGACGCCATCAGGTAACTTGCCTTTGACAAGCACCTGCATGTTCTTTGATTTGTTTTGCAGCAGTGTCTGAGATGCGAGTACATGTTCGACTTCGGATGTGCCAATGCCATGTGCCAGCGCACCAAATGCACCGTGAGTGGCTGTATGTGAATCGCCACAGACGACAGTCGTGCCGGGAAGAGTGAAGCCTTGTTCGGGGCCAATGATATGAACAATGCCCTGGCGTTCATCCGTTTCGTCGTAATACTCAACGCCGAACTCATTGGTATTAGTGCGTAGTGTATCGACCTGAAGTTTGCTTTCAGGGTCGTTGATGCCTTGTGAGCGATCTGTTGTTGGAATGTTGTGATCGACAACTGCCAGTGTTAGTTCCGGCCGGCGAACCTGACGGTTGTTGACTCGAAGACCGGAAAAGGCCTGAGCACTGGTGACTTCATGGACGAGGTGGCGATCGATATATATAAGACAAGTGCCGTCCGGTTCTGTGCTTACAACATGCGCATCCCAGATCTTGTCGTACAGTGTTTTGGCTGGCAAGGGAAGATCTCTTCAACAGGTGGAATTTCACCGTAAGAGGCCAATGGTAGAGCGCTGAGGGTAGCGCTGCAACGCCCGTCATGAAGACAGGCGCTCTGATGCAGTTTTTACAGCCTCATTGATTGAGGCTTACAGAGTCTTTTTAAGCACTCTGTGAGTTGGTTAAATAGCAAACACTGCTGCAGTCGCAGCAATAACCAGTACTAATAGAATGCCACCAGCAGCAAGCATGTTAAGTGCGCGTGTTGCAGATTTACGGTCAGTAAGAGGTGTTGTCATGATCGTCTCCTTGAAGATCGTGGTTATGCCCCACATCAAGGTTTTTAAGTACCTATGGGCGATCGATCAATATTGGACTAAAGATGCTAATAAAACTGTGCACAATGTTTCATATTCTGTACGTAAATGTGATTTTACAGATCTAAATCCGTAAATTCCGACTGATTCACAAGGAGCTTAATGCGATACCGGTCAGGGTTTGTTGGATTTTTGCCTATGTTGTCAAGAATGTGAAGCGATCTGATGACAAACTGCTGTCGATAGTTTAACCTGTTCTGGCTGGTGTTTAATTTTAGCAATTTCCAGCATTTACAGGAGCTTATGCCATGTCCTTGCTTGTTTGTGCTGCGATCGCATTTATGTGTCTGACTGCTATTTCTCGTCGAACTGATCCATAAATGTAACATTTCTGGCAGTATTTCCTTCCCCGAGTCACCCTCCTGACACCTGTTTATTCCTGTTGGTTGTCAATCTCAGTAATATATCAATAGTTTCGGAATGTGAGTTTCAGAAAGTTGTCACTTAGTAGATAGTGACTGGCATTTCCCCTTCAGGTTTTCCTGCCTGTTTTTCCTACCCGGCGATTTTATTGTCCGTCAGAGGTAAAACTGGTACGAATCTGGCATGTGTCGGCACCCTTTTTAAAAAGTGCCATCAAATGCGAAAAGCCCCCGGAGTATGCTTTCGGTTTTTATCGGTTCTGGTAACAACACTTACTCTAAACCAGCCAGCATTGGCAGCGGCGTCAGATTCACCGGCGAATCCCACCTCAAACGTCTGCCTGTCTGTCGATACGTTTGCTAAAACTGATGACAGCGTACCTCACCATCAGCAAGTGCTGATTAAAGGCGGCGCATTTACTATGGGTTCGAATGAGGGTTCCCGGAACAATCCGGCACATCTGGTAACAGTTGGTGACTTCTGGATCGATGCGCACGAGGTTACCAACGCGCAGTTCCGGCAATTTGTCAGAGCCACTGGTTACATCACGACCGCAGAACAACGACCCGATCCGACACTTTATCCGGGGATTTCTGCTGATTTACTGGTGCCTGGCTCTGCATCCTTTATCAAACTCGATGACCGTCCCAAAGGGCAGTGGCGGGATTGGTGGAAGTTTGTCATTGGCGCGAACTGGCAACATCCCTCCGGACCCAACAGTAATATCGAAGGTATGGATAGTTACCCGGTGGTTCATATCAGCCACCAGGATGCACAGGCCTATGCAAAGTGGGCAGGTCGTGCGCTGCCCACTGAAGCCCAGTGGGAGTATGCAGCTCAGGCATCGGCTGCAGTTAAATCTGCAAATACCTGGCAGGGATTTTTCCCGTTACAGGATAAAGCGCTGGACGGTTACGCAGGTGTTGCTCCGGTAGGTTGCTACGCACCGGACGCTTCCGGTTTGTTTGATATGAAAGGCAACGTCTGGGAAATGGTGTCAGATGTCTTCGACACAACTCTGGAAAGCCGCGCGTCTGTAGCACCAATGCGTGTAATCAAGGGTGGGTCTTACTTGTGTGCTGAAAACCATTGCCAGGGTGACCGGCCTCAGGCACGGCAGGGACAGGAGGAGGATTTCAGCAGCGGTAATGTTGGTTTCCGCACCGTGAGTCCCGGGCGTGCAGCACCAATCCAGTCAATCGACGTTCAATCAACGGTTGCGCAAACCACAAAAGATTGATTATTTCATGTGTGATCCAGCTAATTTTAGTTGAATTAGCCTGCACGCATGCGCTGGCGTAATAACTGCAAAAGTTGTACTGATTTATTGCCGTGATTAACCAGCGCTATTATGAATATACGCGTCCCGATTTTACTGTTTACTGCACTTGCGACTGCTGTACTGCATTCCTGTGGTGGTAGTGGCAACCACGAGGGATTCGATGCCCCGGGTGATGTTGCAGGGATTGAACTTGGAGCGGCACTCGGTACTTCTGAGGGTGCGGCACAAAGTGCACCTCGGTATTCGGTAGAACTCAGCGGATCGCAGGTACTGCCAGCCGTTGATACACGACATACCGGGCAGGCGGAATTTGCCGTAGATGCAGCAACCGGACAATTGTTCGGGACCGTAACCACCTCACTTTCAGAAGCTGACGGTGGTGAGGTCGAAGTTCATCTGCATGAAGGTGGTGCAGGGGAAGTGGGTGGCCTCGTGGTTACGCTTATTGAAAATGTCGGTAACGTTGGCAACAGAGTATTTGAAGTTCCTGCAAACACTGTTCTCACCGCAGCACAACTCACTTTGTATAACAACGGCAGTCTGTATGTCGATATACATGCCGGGCAAGTAGAGCTGCGTGGTCAGCTGAGTGAATCATCACTGTCATTAACAACAGGGTCGACGCTTGCGGATCTTCAGGCAAAAGTATTTACACCTGTCTGTTCCGGTTGTCATACAGGTGGTGGTGCAAGTCTGCCTTCAGTAATGAACCTTTCAAACGCAGACGCCAGTTACAACAGCCTGGTCGGTGTATTCAGTATTGGTGAGCCGAATCTGTTGCGTGTTGATGCGGGCAATGCCGCCGCTAGTTTGCTGGTTCACAAGATCGAGGGTACTCAAACTGTCGGTTCCAGAATGCCTCTGCGAGGCGCGAAGCTGGAGCCGGAAATAATTGATGCATTGGTACAATGGATCAACGCTGGCGCGCAGCGGTAAGCCTGTGACCATGCGAAGAATTATCAGTTTTATTTGTCTTTGGCTGCTGTCATTGACGATACCGGCGACAGCGTTGATCGCGCAGGAGTTACCGCTGCTGACAGACCGGAGTGCAGAATCTCTCAGTGGTTTAAACAATGATGTGAACGGTAAGTCACTTGAGATAGGTGATTTTAACGCCGATGGTCTTGAAGAAGTTGTGATTGCAAGGCGGGGTGCTGCACCTGTATTGCTCGTTAACGAAGCCGGTGTACTCACTAACAGAACAGCAGAATTCATCGACTCACCTGCTGACGCCGCCAACAGTAACTATGTAGAAGCGTTTGATGCCAATGGTGACGGTCTGACTGATCTTGTTTTTGCCAGACTAGATCGATCGCCGTGGTTGCTTGTAAACAGAGGCAATGATCCTTTGGGTGACTGGCAGGGGTTTGAGCCCGGTGTCAGTCTCGACGTCGCAAATAATAGCCTTGTGATTGAATCGGGTGATGTCACCGGTGATGGTGCGGCAGATCTTCTGGTTATTGAGGTTGAGTTTGGCACCAATCAGTTGCTGGTGAATGATGGCAACGGGAGCTTTACCGATCAGTCTGAGAGGCTGGGTGGTCTGGGTTTGCTGCAGCGTGGCCATTCTGCATTGCTTGGCGATGCCGATGGAGATAACGACGTCGATATAATTTATATCGAGTCAGACTTATTTCTCTTCGTCTATTACAACGACGGCGAAGGCAACTTCAACAATACCCAGCGTTTAACGCTGCAAAACTCCGATGGGTTTTCGTATATCTTCGGTGCGGCTGACTTTAACGGTGACGGCCGGTTTGATTTTCGTAACTATTCCAACACTGCACCTATGGCTGCGATGTCGACCACCATTGATGACAGTCTGGGTATTCCTGTGTATCTGATACGGCAGGATGCTCCGATGACGCGAGGTAACCGCAAACACGGCACCGTTCACATGCGAGACATCGATGGCGACGGTGATACGGATTACGTACTTTCGAGTATGCTGCGAAATTTTGGCGGGCTTGAAAATACCTATGAGGGAATGCGCACTGAGATTGTTATTAATGCCGGTGATAACAGCGGTAACTTTATTCCGTTTGCCGGGGAAGACTGGAGTCGTGATGAATCCATGGATGCGAAAATCCTCGATGTTAACGGCGATGGTAATATGGATCTCTTTGTGGCTCATCAGCGTCGCTATGGAGTCTACCTTAACAATGCACCTACCAAAGTAGTGGAGCTGGCATCTGTCATTGCAACTCCTTCAGAGGCAGGGGCGGCAGTGACAATTGTAGCGGCGCTTGAAACCGGTGTAGATGTCGAGTATCTATGGGACTACGGCGATGGCACAGTTGAAACAACTCAGCTGCCGTTTAGCAATCATGTTTATCGTGAGCCTGGTCGGTATTTGATCAGCGTTACAGCGCGCAACGACTCCGGCAGTGATCAGATTACTATGATACAACGGGTACACGAGCCGTTGATCGATAGCGATGCAATGTCGTCTTCTTCTATACGGGTATTGGATGATCGTATATGGGTGGTAAATCCGGATCACAATACAGTGTCCGTACTGGACATCACCAGCGGAGCATTACTGGCTGAAATCAGTGTCGGCAATACACCGGTAAATCTTGTTCAGCTTGGCGCTGATGTCTGGGTAACTAATAAAAGCACCGCGACTGTATCTGTCATTTCCACCGCAACGCTTCAGGTGGTGGATGAAATTGAGCTTGCGCGCGGCAGCCAGCCTCACGGTATCGTTAAGTACAACGGATTTTTATATATCGCGCTTGAGGGGACGGGTGAACTGATAAAACTTAATGGTAGTGACCACGCTATTGTTGGGCGTGCAGATGTTGGTCAGCATCCAAGGCATCTTGCTATCAATGCAGATGGCAGTCGCTTGCTGGCGCCGCGTTTTATTACTGCACCACTTGCTGGTGAAAGCACACGTCAGGTCAGTACAGACGGTAATGCAGAGGTCGTTGTGGTTCGCACCGGTGCGATGTCAGTGGACTCTGTGATTGAGCTGCCGTACAACAATGTTGAAGACACAGATAGCAGCGCGCGCGGGATTCCCAATTATCTTATGGCGCCCGCCATGGCACCAGACGGACTGCGTGCGTTTGTACCTGCCAAACTTGATAACATTTTTCGTGGCTCAATGCGTGACGGCAATGCTCGCGAGCATAACAAGCTGGTGCGCAGCATGATGGCTACAATTGATCTCGCTGCAGGCACAGAGCTTATTTCAGGTCGTATCGACTTTGACAATAACAGTCCGCCAACGGCTGTAGCCATTGGACCCACAGGTAATTATCTTTTTGTTGTGCATGAAGCCAGCAGGTTTCTGGAAGTGGTCGATACTTACAGTGGCGAAATACTGTTTTCAACAGAGCTGGGGTTTGCTCCTCAGGGTGTGGCACTGTCTGCAGATTCTCAACGGCTGGTGGTTGATAACATGCTTTCGCGAACAGTATCTGTTTATGACATCAGTGGGTTACTAAGCGGTACAACCGAAAACGCAGTGCTTGAGCGTACAATTAATACCGTCAGTCGGGAAGTTCTCGATAGTCAGGTACTGGCTGGCAAGCGGTTGTTCCATGATGCAGAAGATGCTGCTCTTACCGGTCAAAAATATATCAGCTGTGCGGTATGTCATTCCGAGGGTGGACACGATGGCCGCACTTGGGACTTCTCAGACGCAGGTGAAGGATTGCGCAATACCATTGATCTGCGGGGCCGGGCCGGGCTGGGTCATGGCAACGTTCACTGGACTGCAAACTTCGATGAAATACATGACTTTGAAAATGACATCAGAGAGATCTTTGATGGCACAGGTCTGTTAACTGATGAAGACTACGACCGTACACTGGGTACACTGGATGCAGCAAACCCCAAGGCGGGGTTGAGTGATCGGCTTGACGCGCTGGCGGCTTATGTTACCTCCCTTGATACTTTTCCGACCAGTCCGTATCGCTTAAGTACTACGCAAAGAAGCGTTGCGGCAGAGCGTGGTTATAACGTATTCAGAACCGCAAATTGCGCACAGTGCCACACAGGTATTGAGTTTACTGACAGTCCGTTTGAACAGTTCCATAACATCGGAACTGTAGACGCAGATACTGGTGGAAGACTCGGACAGCCTCTGGTGGGTAACGGACTCGATACACCAACACTGCGCGGACTGTGGAATGGCAGTCCTTACCTTCACGATGGTTCGGCACCTGATCTTGAGGCGGCAGTCAGAGCACACCGTTCAGTAGAGGTCGGTTTTAATGTGGCGCAGTTAAATTCCGGTGAGATGAATGATCTGGTTGCCTACCTGCTGCAAATTGATGGCGATGAACCATTGGCGACGTCTAATCTGGATAACGACGGTGATGGTTTGTTGAACTCGGTAGACAACGACGACGACAACGATTCTGTACCAGATGCACAAGACAGTTTTGCGTTTGATGCAACAGAAAGTCGCGACACCGATGCAGATGGCATTGGTGATAACAGCGACATCGATGATGATAATGACGGTATTCCGGATCAAATAGAAAATGCAGCACCTGTAGATATAGACGGTGATGGTCTGGCCAATCGACACGATCTCGACAGTGACGGTGATTCCCTGCCAGATATTATCGAGGCGGGTGGTATCGACAGAAACACCGATGCTCGTATTGACGGAGTTGGGGCAGAGGGTACTCTCCTGAGCCCGCCGGATACCGATGGTGACGGACTGCCGGATCTCTATGATCTTGAAAGCAGTAATCCGTTGAATAATGGAGTTGGCCCGTACGATATCGAATCAGGTCGCTGGCAGTCGCTCGACACTGACAGTAATGGTTTGCTCGACAACCGCGATCAGGGCTTTGTTGATAGCAACAACGACGGAACTGATGACAGAACTGTCAACACTGCCACATTTAAAACCGGTGGAGGAGTGGTAGCGCTTATCGGCCTGCTTTTAATTCTGTGTGTTCGCCTTGTTGTAAAAAGCGGCGGCCGGCGACAATACTCTATCTCCTGAGAGGCTCCTGACGAGCGCTAATTCGCACACCTGACTTCAAAGTTCCGGACATAAGAGCGCCAGACAGCATTACAATTTTGTGTGTCGCAGCCTGCTGTCAGCGTGTAGGTTACACTGCATTTTTAATCGCTTGTGCAGAACCTTGAACTCACTTCGCTCTGTATTGATCCTCGCGCTGTCCACGATTCTGATCAGCGCCTGTCAGTATTTTTTCCAGCCAGACCCGGGAATCGGTGAGCCGGTCAAATGGTCTTCGCTGCCGAACTGGGACAACGACAACCTGCAACAGGCGTGGCTGGCGATAGATCAGCAGTGTCCAAGAATGAACCGGCGCGAAGAGATCTGGATTCCTCTGTGCGCCAAAGTTGCCGAACTTGTGAATCCGTCTGACACTGACATTCGTCAGTTTCTACAGGCGAATTTTAAGCCGCACTCAATACATGCAGAGCACGGTAAAACAGAAGGGCTGATCACCGGTTACTACGAACCTCTGTTAAAAGGCAGCCTGACACGCACAGATAAATATGCGTATCCTGTGTACTCACCACCCGAAGAAATGCTGACAATAGAACTGGCAGATATTTATCCATCGTTAAAGGGTATGCGGCTTCGTGGTCGGCTTGACGGCAACAAAATCGTGCCGTATCTGCCGCGCTCTGAAATTGATGGGGGTGACCAGCCACTGGCCGGTAACGAATTGTTGTGGATAGATGATCCGTACGGTTCATTTTTTGTGCAGATTCAGGGCTCTGGCCGAGTGCAGTTTGAGGACGGCAGTATTATGGGGCTCGACTACGCGGACCAGAACGGACATCCCTATTTTGCCATTGGCAAAAAGCTGGTGGAGCTAAACGAGATACCGCTTGCGGAAGTGAGTTTGTTCTCCATTCGCAAGTGGCTGCAGGATAATCCGTCACGGGCAGATGAAGTTCTGAATACCAACGCGAGTTATGTGTTTTTCAGTTTGCGTGAGGATTCTCAGGAAGCAGCAAGAGGTTCTCTTAATGTACCACTGACACAAGAGCGCAGCCTTGCGGTAGATAAATCAGTGATTCCATTGGGTACCCTGGTCTGGCTTGATACCACGCTGCCAGACGGCTCTGATTTTCAGCGTCTGATGGTCGCTCAGGATACCGGTGGAGCAATCGCGGGACATGTACGTGCCGATGTATTTTTTGGTACGGGAGATCGCGCAGAGCGCCTTGCCGGGGAGATGAAACAGCAGGGTAGTCTATTTGCGTTGCTGCCACTGGCATCTGCAGAAAACTAGGCTATTTTTGGGCTATGCTGTTGAAAAATAACCATTGAAACCCCATAAGGACTACAGTGGGGTGAAAATATCTGCGTGAGTTTACGTCTTATGACGAGTTAGGCTGGCGCGCTGTCACGGGAGGGTACGTATGTTTGAAGAAATGGGTCTGGCTCTGTTAGTTGGTGCGGCAATATTACTGTTGCTGTTCTTAAAATCTTTTATTCGCATCGTGCCTCAGAACGAAGCGTATGTGGTGGAGCGTCTCGGTAAATACAACCGCACACTGCTTGCGGGCTTTCATATTACTATCCCGGTTCTTGAGCGTGTTGCCTATAAGCATTCGCTTAAAGAGTATGCGGTGGATGTTGCATCACAACAGGCGATCACCAGAGATAACGTGGCGCTGGGTATAGACGGAGTTTTGTATTTAAAAATTATGGATCCAAAAGCCGCATCCTACGGGGTTGAAAATCTGCAGTTTGCAATAACGCAGTTAGCGCAAACCAGTATGCGTGCCGAGATTGGTAAATTATCTCTGGATGATACGTTTGAGTCTCGTGAAAACATTAATGCACAGGTAACGCACGCCATTGATGAAGCCTCTGAGGTGTGGGGTACAAAAGTATTGCGCTACGAAGTAAAAGACATCACACCACCTGCCACTATTCTTGAAGAGATGGAAAAGCAGATGGGTGCTGAAAGAGAGCGGCGCGTAGCGGTCACCACCTCTGAAGGGTATCGGCAGGCACAGATTAATCAGGCAGAAGGTGACAGGCAGGCACAGATACTTCGGGCACAAGGTACAGCGGAGGCGCTGACTATCGAGGTGACTGCAAGAGGCGAGGCTATTCGTACTATATCTGCTGCAATCAATACCGATGGCGGTTCAGCCGCAGTAGCGCAGCAACTTGCTGAGCAATACGTTACCGCATTCGACAAGCTTGCCAGAGAAGGCACTATTGCGTTGCTGCCCGGCGACGGTAATGACGTTGCTGGTATGGTAGCTAAAGCCTATACAGCGTTTGATGCATTAAAGACTAAAGTCGATGACTCGAAAACACCTGCCGGAGTGAGTTAATGAATCCTTTCTGGTTGTTTTTAGTAGCTGGTGTCAGCTTGCTGGCCGTTGAGATGCTGGTGTTTCAGTTCAGCACATTCTGGTTGTTTTTTATCGGACTTGGCGCGCTGGTCGCGGCGGCTTTTGCATGGGTTGCGGCGGACGCCAGTTTTTTAGTGACGACACTTGTGTTTGTTGTGGCCTCAGTGATTATAACTGCGGTGTTATTTGCACCATTAAGAAGATGGCAAAAACAACCTTCAGGTATTTCCGGTAACAATGCGGTAGGCCAGAAAGTAGTTGTTAAAGGCAGCATCAGTAAGGACTCACCAGGTGTTGTAGCATGGTCGGGTAGTGACTGGCAGGCTGAACTGGCTGAAGGCCAACAGGACGATATCGCCATAGGTGCGACTGCACAGGTTGTCAGAGTTGAAGGCATACGGCTTATTGTTTCGAGCACCTGACAGAAGTGGCGGTGTACCACTGATAGTTAACGGGAGTACAATGCACGAAGAATTTGACTGGAAAGCATCAACACTGGCACATCCGGCGAAACGATATCAGGGGCAGTTTTTAGACGGGCTTATCGCCATTGTTCTATTTGTAGTGCTGGTCTATTTTTTTCGTGCAATTGAACTGGAAAACACCGCAACCGGTGTTTTAAAATTACTGATCCCCTTCAGCTATTTTGTTTTTTCTGATGCCTTACCGGGTGGCCAGAGTCTGGGTAAAAAGCCATTTGGTTTTTACGTTGTATCAAAAACCACCGGTAAGCCCTGTAATCTGCTGCAGTCTTTTATGCGTAACTTCTTTTCACCCCTGTTAGGCATTCTGGATGCAGTACTGATCTTTGGAAAAAACCATCAGCGCCTGGGTGATAAGTTTGCTAACACCATAGTGATCAAAGTGTAGCAGTTTGCATATATTGGAATAGGAAATGCTTGCAAGATACGTGAGTAATCAAGTATATTGCAAGTATGAGTAAGCAAAAAAGCGAATTTGTATTCGCGCTTCTGGCAGCATCAGGCAAAATCGAACGACGCTTTGATCGTGTGCTTTCAGCGGTCAGGGGTGTCAGCTTTACCGAATACTTCCTGCTTAAGCGCCTTAAGGATCAACCCAATGGGTCAGCTGCCCGGGTGGATCTTGCAGCCGCTGTTCATCTCACACCTTCAGCTGTAACCAGAGCGCTAAAGCCGCTTGAGAAAACAGGTTATGTAACGTCGCAAAAAAATGAACGCGATGCGCGCCAGACCGTAGCTAAACTCACAGCAGCGGGTGATGCGCTATTGCGCGATGCGGAGGCTGTAATCGGTGACGAAATAGCCGCCCTGTCACTGCCGGTCTCTGATTCGAAATCACTTACCGCAGCTCTCGATGCGCTTGTGTCTTCGCGATTCAGCTAGCCTGTTTGCGATGACTTGCGCCTGTAAAATCGAGTAGTCACTGTGTTACCTGTTGCAGCTGAATTACCTATAGCAGCAGTTGCCGATGAGGTATGCCGTTCACTTAAAGTCGGCAACGTCGTGCTGCAAGCTGAACCCGGTGCAGGCAAAAGTACCGGCCTGCCACTGGTGTTACTTGAAGCGGGCTTCAGCAGCAAAATTTTAATGCTTGAGCCACGCAGACTGGCAGCACACAATGTTGCAGCGCGTCTTGCCGCGCAACTAGGTGAACCGCTCGGGCAGCGTATCGGTTTGCGTATGCGTGGTCGCACAGAGGTTTCTAAAAATACCCGTCTTGAAGTGGTCACTGAAGGTGTGCTGACGAGAATTTTGCAAAGCAACCCGCTGCTCGATGGTATTTCCGTCGTTATCTTTGATGAGTTTCATGAGCGCAGTCTGCACGCCGATTTGGGACTGGCGCTTTGTCTGGATGTGCAGCGCGAGGTGAGGGAGGATCTCAGACTATTGATGATGTCTGCGACGCTTGACGGAGATGCGCTGTGTTCGCATCTCGGTGTGACGTCACCCGTGAGCTGTCAGGTGCGGCAGCATCCGGTAGAGATTATCTGGCACAGTACCGGTCGTACACCGTGGATGCAGGCGACAGCACAGTTGGTGGTTAAAGCGGTCAATGATCATAGTGGTGATGTGCTGGTGTTTCTTCCCGGTGTGGCAGAAATAGAAAAGGTCGCACGGCTCTTAACTGACAAGCTGCCGTCAAACGCTACAGTCCATCGCTTGCATCGCGGTGTGAATACAAAAGCGCAGGCACAGGCAACCTCTGCTAATACAGATGTAGCAAACAACAGGCGTATTATTTTAAGTACCAGCATTGCTGAAACCTCGTTAACCATTGATGGGGTCAGTATTGTTATAGATTCCGGTGTTGAGAGACGTTCACGGCTGGATGCCTCTTCCGGTATAGAGCGCCTTGAAACTGTAATGGCCAGTAAGGCCAGTGCAACCCAGCGCGCAGGTCGCGCTGGTCGAACGCAAGCCGGTGTGTGCTATCGCCTGTGGTCTGAAGAATCCCATGCGACGCGTGCAGCCAACTGGCAGGCGGAAATTCTGCGAGCGGATTTGTCTTCATTGTTACTGGAAGTGGGGCAGTGGGGTGTTACTGATGTATCTGCCTTGCCGTGGATTGAAGCGCCTCCGTTAAGTGCTGTTGATAATGCAAAATCACTGTTAGCCCTGTTAGGTATATGGGGTGATGAAGGTCTGACGACCCATGGCAGATCGGTAGCGCAGTTACCGGTAGAACCTCGCATTGGTCATATGCTGATGTGGAGTACTGAAAAGGGCGCTGCAACTCAAGCGGTGAGACTTGCGGCATTAGTTGAAGACACACCGCGACAAAACAATGCAGATTTAGCAACACTTTTGCGCAAGCCTGCACCTTCGCATAAACGAAGAGCAGCACAATTAGCTGAGTTGCTGCCTGCAAACCGTGTGCAAAACGAGATCGACCCTGCGGTACTGCTGGCAAGAGCCTATCCGGACCGCATCGCGATGCGTCGGACTGGCGGTCCCGCCACTCATGATGTTCGCTACCAGCTCAGCGGTGGATCAGGTGCGGTTTTACATGAAGATGATCCGCTGGCACAAAGCGAATTCCTGGTAGTTGCGAGCCTTGGAGGCAAAGGTAAAGAGGCGCGCATTTTTTCAGCCCTTGCGGTTGATCTTTCACAGTTGCTTACATGGTGTGATGATCTTTGCCAGTCACGCGATGTTGTTCAATGGGATGACAAGGTCGAACGCGTAATCGCAGAGAAGCAACAATGTATTGGTGCGCTCGTTATAGACAGCAAGCCAATCACTGACATCAACAGCGACTTGCGTGCAGCAGCTTTGATCAGTGGTGTTCGCAAAAAAGGACTGAAAAGCCTTAACTGGACTGAAGATACGCGTGAATGGCAATCCCGTGTTCTGAGGATGCGAGTATTGGAGGGTGAAGATACTTCATATCCCGCAATAGATGATGCCACCTTGCTTGACGAGCTTGAAACCTGGCTGCAACCGTATTTGACCAATGTATCGAGCTTAAAAGCAGTCAGGCAGCTTGATCTGATGACTGTGCTCAGTTCAATGATCGATTATCCTCAGCAACAAAAGCTGGATTCCTGGCTGCCCAAAACCTACAAGGTGCCGAGTGGTGCGCACCACAAGCTGCGGTATAGCGATGAGGGTAATCCGGTACTGGCAGTGAAATTACAGGAAATGTTTGGTTGTCGGGAAAATCCAAGTGTTGCAGAAGGTCGGTTGCGTTTAAAAGTAGAGTTATTGTCTCCGGCACGCAGACCGGTGCAGGTAACAGAAGACCTGGGCAATTTCTGGCACAACAGCTACCCTGATGTGAAGAAGGATTTGGCTGGCAGGTATCCGAAGCATCCCTGGCCGGATGATCCTCTAAATGCAACAGCCACGGCGTACGCGAAACCCAGAAAGCGCAAATAGGAGCGATGCATCTGATGCCGTACATTTCGGTAACAGACTGTGAGTTTATGAAAGAATGAGTTAGTAATAGAACAGGGCAGAACGATGCAACTGAAAGGAAAGACAACGGTAATAACCGGTGCTGCAAAAGGTATAGGAGCGGCAATGGCCGAACGCTTTGCACAGGAAGGCGCACGCGTTGTTTTGGCAGACACTGACATCGAACCACTTGAATCGCTGGCCAGATCGATTGACTGTTTAGCTTTGCCCTGCGACGTCACCCGTGAATCCGATATCCAATCAATAGTTGCCACCGCAGAAGATCGCTATGGAAAAGTAGACCTGTTCTGCTCCAATGCCGGTTTAATTATGGACGAGCCAGACCATGCTGCCTCTGCCAGTGATGAGGTTTGGCAGCGGTGCTGGCAGATTCATGTAATGGCCCATGTGTATGCTGCAAGAGCAGTGTTGCCGTCAATGATTAAACGCGGTGACGGTTATTTGTTAAATATGTGCTCGGCCGCAGGATTACTAAATCAAATAGGTAACGCGGCATACTCGACCACCAAGCATGCGGCAGTGGGGTTTGCCGAGTCTGTTGCAATCACACACAGGGAGCACGGTGTTAAAGTTTCGGTTATCTGTCCACAGTATGTCGCCACACCGTTGCTTGGCTATAATAAGGTTCAGCCGCAGGACCTGCCGGCTGGCACTATCACAGCGAAGGATGTTGCAGAATCTGTTGTTGAAGGAGTAAGGCGCGAGACGTTTTTAATTCTTCCACATCCCGATGTTGCAAAGTACATCTGCTATAAGTCGTCAGACTATGACAAATGGCTGGGTAGCATGGTCAGGCTTAGAGAAAAAGTGATTAGTGAATTGGGTAGTGTGGATATTATGGAAATACATAAGGTAATTTTATAAGTGTTAGAGCAATATGTAATCGAAATGTCAGGTGTTGAAGAGAGCTAATGCAGGATTAAATCACGCAGGAACATGCCGACTGTAACGTATTAATGCAAATATGTAGAAAGTGCTCGTGGATTATTCTTTTAGTTAATGGAAGGAGTCTATTGTGGAAAAAATTTTAATCGTATTTTGTTTTTATGCCGGATTATTTGCCTGTGCCACTTTGCAGCCCACATCTGAGCTCGCATCTGAAGTGGCGCAGCCCGTTACAAAAACATACACCAGTCCGAAAATTTCAGGATTAAATGCGCGACAACCTTTTCCGGGTCCGCACGACGTTTGCGTTGCTCTCAATTCAAACGCGCTGACAGATCAGTTTGAACTTGAAAACCATTTTCTAATCGCCTGCCCTGATCACGAAAAAGGGGCTATCGATGACCGCATTCGACTGCAGCAGGCAGAGGTTGCAGGTCACGCAAAGCATTGGGTTGTGATGCGTGTACCGTTTGCTGAGCCGGCCGGATGGAGTGCATGAAATTGACACCTGGAGAGCCTGTTTCAGGTAGTAATGTCGGGACAGGCTGACCTTTTTCGATGCCGGTTTTGTACGGCCACTGACTGCTGCGCAGCGCAAGCTTAACCTGCGCTTTCTGGTTATTTTCGGTATCTGTATCTGCTGCTCTAGTGTGTGTGAGCCCGCAGAGATTCTGGCCTGACATCATGGTCTGGCAGCTGGTTTGGCATTTTTGACGACTGGCGCACGCATATAAATAATGTGGTCAGCGGGGGGAGTGTTAATGATAAAAAAGTATGTGAATATGTTAGGATCCTATTTGCGTGGTTCTGGGAATTGCGGGAATGTACGTCTTCCACAGAATCAAGTTACTTAAGACAACAATTCGTCTGTTTCCGGGAGGAACATAATGAAATTAGTACGTAAAACGGCGGTCGCCCTGGCAATGGGCCTCGCTACTGTGACAAGCGCTTCTGCTGCAGAACTGACCATTGCGATCGTGAACAACGGTCATATGATCAACATGCAGAAAGTTGCTGAAGCTTATACTGAAGAGACTGGCACCAAACTCAACTGGGTATCACTGGAAGAAGGCGTACTGCGTGAGCAGGTAACTTCTGATACAGCAACCGGTGGTGGCCAATACGACATCATCAACATCGGTATGCAGGAAGCACCAATCTGGGGTGCTGCAGGCTGGATCGAGCCACTGGAATTCAGTGCTGAGTACGACGTAGACGACATGCTGCCTGCAATGCGTAACGGCCTGTCTCATGAAGGTACTCTCTATGCTGCACCTTTCTATGGTGAGTCTTCAATGGTTATGTACCGCAAGGACTTAGCTGACGCTGCTGGTGTAACTATCGCGGACAATGATTCGTGGGACAACATCAAGAAAGCTGCTGCTGCTCTCCACAAGCCTGACGATGGTGTTTTCGGCGCATGCTTGCGCGGTAAGCCAGGCTGGGGCGACAACATGGCGTTCATCACTACTGTAGTGAACTCTTTCGGTGGTGCATGGTTCGACGCTGACTTCAAACCACAGCTTGAGTCTAAAGAGTGGAAAGACGCGATCAACTTCTACGTAGACCTTCTTGGTAACTACGGTCCTCCAGGGTCTGAAGGTAACTCTTTCAACGAAATTCTGGCGCTTTACAACGAAGGCAAATGTGGCATGTGGATCGACGCTACTATCGCTGCTTCTTTCCTTGAAGTAGACGGTGTTGCGTACGCTCAGTCACCTAACGCTGGTAACCCTGTTGGAGCTAACTGGCTTTGGGCATGGGCGATGGCTGTTCCTGCCGGATCACCAAACGCTGAAGAGTCAAAGAAGTTCATCGAATGGGCTACTTCTAAAGAGTACATCAAGGCTGTAGCTGATCATCCTGAATTCGGTTGGAGCAAAGTTCCAACTGGTACGCGTGCTTCTACTTACGCATACCCAGAGTTCAAAGAAGCTGCGAAATTTGCTGCTGCTGAGATGGCTGCGATTGAATCTGCAGCTCCTGAAGCTACAGACCTGAAGCCTTATGTTGGTGTTCAGTTTGCTGCTATTCCTGAGTTCCCTGAAGTTGGTGGAGCGGTTGCACAGGAAATGGCTGCGGCTCTTTCTGGTGCGAAGTCAGTTGACGCGGCACTTGCTGCTGCTCAGAAAGCTGCTGACGCTATCATGAAGGAAGCTGGCTACTACTAAGTAGGCAAGTCAAGCAAGTAAGACCGGTTAAACCTTAACCGGAGAGGCTTGGCGGTAACCCGCCAAGCCTTTTTTATAAGTAAAAGCATCTATACTACTGAAGCATCCATTGCCATTGTTCAGAATGGAGTTCTGTATCTTCTCGCAACTGCTTTGTAAGGTTTAAAGAGCTCATGGCCAAAAGAACTATCCCTCGTTTATTACAAACACCAGCAGTTATACTGTTGTTGCTATGGATGCTTGTGCCGCTTGGCATGACGCTGTATTTCTCGTTTATCCGATACGTTCTCAACAACCTTCGGCGCCCGGAGTGGACCTCTCCAAGCTTTAGCAACTGGCGTGGGTTCGGCAACTACGAGTACGTATTGTTCAGCGCCAAAGATTTTTGGTTTGCCGTTCAGAACAGTCTTTTTATTGTTGCCAGCATTCTTGTCCTGACCGTGCTTTTTGGTCTGGCGCTTGCCATGCTGGTTAACCGTTCGTTTCCAGGTCGCGGAATTGTCCGTGTACTGCTCATATCACCTTTCTTTGTAATGCCTGCGGTTAATGCCGTACTGTGGATCAACATGATCCTCGACCCGGTGCTGGGTCTTAATGGTATTGCAGTCGATGCGATAAACACGTTTGTTCATGGCTTGCGGGACTTTCCGGTGCTCGGGGCATTCTTCTCGCTGTGGCCGGAGTTTGAGCCGCTGTCATTTCGTGCTACTCAAACATCAGCCTATGCGGTGATTATTATGGTGACGTGGCAGTGGACGCCGTTTGCCGTACTCATTTTCATGACTTCATTGCAGTCAGAGGATGAGTCTCAAAAGGAAGCGGCTATTCTTGATGGTGCAAACGCCTGGTCGCGATTTCGCAATTTAACGGTACCGCATCTGGCGCGACCGATTGCTATTGTCATCATGATCCAGTCAATTTTTCACTTATCGCTTTACGCGGAAATCGAAATCGTCAGTCGCGGTAACGGAAACAAAAATCTGCCGTATCTTATTGGCGAATTTACTTCGAACAATATCGGCGCGGCCAGTGCCACCGGCATATTCGCCGTAATCCTTGCGAACATTGTAGCGATCTTCTTATTGCGCATTGTTGGCAAGAGTATGATGGATTAGGAAACAGACATGGCCACAATAGATAAAAGCTCCAGGTTGGGAAGCGCGTTTTGGACCTTCCTGGCATGGGTCATCGCACTGATTTTTTTCTTTCCAATTTTTTGGATGATCTTTACCAGTTTTAAGACTGATGCAGATGCAGTCAAGCCTGAGTTTCTGTTTTTTTTCAAGCCAACGCTTGAGAACTATCTCAACATGACTGAAAACTATGATTACTGGCGTTTTGCCATGAACTCGGTCATCACTGCAACGTTCGCAACCACTTTTGCTTTAGTTGTCGGTGTTCCTGCAGCCTATGCCATGGCGTTTAATCCAAGTCGCCATACTAAAGATATCCTGATGTGGATGCTGTCGACAAAAATGTTACCGGCCGCTGCGGTGCTTTATCCGATGACGTTTTTAACCAAAAATTTCTTACAGATTTTCGATACACATTTTTTGATCATACTGGTTCTTTGTCT
>CAYLZS010000213.1:0-14797 GCA_964388065.1 uncultured Granulosicoccaceae bacterium | reverse complement strand
GTCATGGGCGGCTTTCTGCTGATTTCCATACCGCTGCGCCGTGTTTTCAAAAAGCGTAACTACAACGTCGGCTATCGCGGTCTTTCTATCGTTGCGATTGTCTATGGCGTGATCTCGGGAACCGTCTTCGGTGGTGGCATGATTCTCGGACCGTTCCTGTTAGGTGCCGGTATCGTCGGGCAGGGGCTGGTCGGTATAGTCGCAGCACTCGGGCTAACCCTGAACATCACTAAAACACTTGTATTCGGAGTCGGGAGTCTGCTCGACCGGGAAATGATATCACTCGGTATCGTAGTCGGGTTGTGCACTATCCCGGGAGGCATGCTGGGCAAATGGATAGTGAAGAACACCGATATTGAAGTCCACACTGTGATCGTGGAGGTGCTGATGTTTGCCGGTGGGCGTTATTTTCTTTATCAGGGCTTTTATATTTGATCTGTGTGATACCTGGTGAAAAACGTACAAGTTGCATATCCCTATATTTCCCTGAGAATAAAAAGGTACATAAAAAGACAACGGATCAGTTTAGTTTTGTAAAATTCAATTCGGTTTTCCGGATGGGCCGCTCAATTTCTAAAGAGTCACTGCTGTGAGGTCGGAGCTACGCCCCGACCTCTGCCCCTACCTCTGCATGGGTTAGAGATTTATACCTAACGTTTAAGGCGACTTTTGTTGCTATCAGCTCTCCACGTTCCAGTCAGCCAGCAGACTCTGTTTTTACCATTAATTGTTCTATAAAGTTTAAAACTGATTTGACCCCTTATATTTCACTTCACTCGTTCTTTGATGGCAGTGTTTCGCGAAACCTGCCGCTCTGAACTCGCAAGCGTGTTTGCTGCTGTTCATCGGCGTCTTTGCCATCCAGTAACTCGATACGCAATCCTTCATGTCGGTAGACACAGGATCCGCCGGATAGCATGCCTCGCAAGCGTGCAGCCAGCGCACGCTTTTTTCTCACCTGATGCGGTTGCAACTCATCGAATTCACGTGGCGAGATTGATGCACCCCGAGTTAACAGACCGGCTGCTACGGCATGCTCGTATAGTGATTCACCGATAGCTGTTTTGGTAATCACACCATTGAAGCCGGCGTCTTCACCCACCGGGCCGCCCCCGGGCCAGATGTCGGACGCTGCGATATCGGCAGCATCTCCAATTGCGTCGGGGCAGACTTTGCAGCGTGTCTGTATGCGCCAGCCGGACTCGTCTGCCCAAAGATCGTTATAGGTCTTTTCCCTGGCGTGTCCATCTTTCGTCTCAACCCGTGTTGCACCGGGATTGCCGTAACCACGATATCGAAACAGTGTGACATTGCGTTCTTCAATACCGAATTCATCCAGTAACGCCTGCGATTTTCCAAGATCAGAAGCACCACCACAAACCATCACCAGCACAGCAACCAGGTTTCGGTTAAGTGCCTCATCAACCTTGGCACGCTCTCGAATTGCGCCTGCATCACAAGGCTTGGCAATAACGGCAAAGGGCAGGTCGCGATCAATAGCGCTCTGCAATCCCGCTAAGGTTGCCGATGGACCATAGCGCGAGCCGGCACGGGAAATCACCTGAAGTGCGGTTTCGCTTATGCACCATTGTGTTCGCATTGGAGCTGCGGGGTCTGCCTCGCAATGCAGGATAAACTCAGCCCTTCCGCTCTCGAGCAGATAAACACCCAGCGCGGTAAGCAACCCGCCGGTTGCAGCTTTGAATCTTACGTCGGAGTCGGTGGCCCAGACCTGTTCCATGCGGTGATATCCACCCCAGACGTCGTCATTGCAGGGGGTAGACTCAAGGTTTGCGCGGGCGATACTACCGGGGCAGGCTGAAAGAATTTCCTGGTCTTTTTCGGTATCGATTTCTATCAGTGGGACCGGGCGCAATCGTCCTTCCTGCGTGTACGCCATCTGCCAACGGTCCGGTGCCATGGATTCGCATAGTCCGCAACCGATGCATAGGCCGTTTTCGACAACATCTGTAATCGATTCAGGTGTGCGCTGATCACTTTGCATATTTATCAAACCTTAAAATCTAATCAGAGGATAATGCTCGTACTATACAAAACAGCCTGACTTCCGACGTCTTTTGCTGACTTTGCGTGGAAATATAATAGGGAATTAGGAGAAATTAGGAGGACATCCACCTTTAAATATCGGTACTTGTGTGTGAATTAGCTGGGTCGAACATGGGGCGGAACATGGGACAGGCCGTGGAACATGGGACAGGCAATCAAAAAAACTTGCAGCAAGGACCGAGGTCGATTTACAGCGACAGACACTTACAAAATATTATGTGTTCAAAGTCTGAAGTAGTGGGTTGGGATTTTTGTAGAACCCTCATCCTGAACATCACAATAAAAATCAAGCGGTGATAGCTGGCAGAAACCATCGTCATTTATAGACTCACAATTAAATCCCGCAGGCGGTGATTCAAAATTACTTATATCAGAGCGAATCAGGATGCGCGCATTGCTGTCGGTACCAGCCTGCCAGGTAAACTGTGTATCCGGTGTGATAACTGTACTGTTACGGTTGTAAAGAAATAGAGGGCTACGGACTCGCTGATCCTGTTTGCCGGATCGGCAGCAATGTAGCGTTAAGGACAACAGCCTTTCAACCATAAACATTGACATTCTACACGTCATGACATAATGTAAATTATCGCCTTTATCAAGGTACGATTCAGATGTTCTTCTGTCGCAACGCAGCGCTACTTCTTCTGTCTGTTTTCTGTGTAAGCGCGAATGCAGGTTCGCTGGTTTCCGGGACTATCAGTAACGATTCCGGCAGAACGCTCGCACAAATCAGTGTTACTCTGACGGGTGGCAGTGAGTCTTTAACGCAGCTTACGGATGCTTTTGGCAGGTACCAGTTCGCGTTAGATTCAACTGGTACATTTCAACTGGCTTTTTCTGACGAGAATTTCATTAATTTTATTGATGAGGATCCGTTTCCAGATGAAGGCAGTGTTTATTCTGCTGCCGAGTTACCGCAGCCAGTTGTTGTGCTGGAAAATCAAGACCTTGATCTAGGTAATTTTGTATTGTCCAGAGTGGATGATAGCGATAACCGACAAAACAACGCAACAGTTACAGACTGTACAAATTTTGGAGATGGTCAAAGTCCGCAAACACTATCTCACGCGTTACTAAATGCGAAAGAAATTACCGTTGATTGCACCGGCACACTGGTAGTACCAGAGCTAACAATAACCAAAGACCTGAAGTTTAGTGCCCCTGATAGTTTGATCTTAGAGGCTGCAGGCTTTAACCGATTGCTTCGTGTGCTTCCCGGTATTGATCTGGAGATAAGCGGGGTCGATTTAACGAACGGCGACTTCAGCAATGGCATTGCGATTTTAAACCTCGGTGTCATCAGCATCGAAGATGCAGAAATCACTGGCAACCAGGGCAGCAGCAGTACAATCCTTAATCACGGGACACTTAATCTTCGCAACGTTCGGCAATTCCAAAACCGCGTTAATTTTGATTCAGTATTGACCAACACCGGTGTGGTAAATGGTATCGATGTTGTGATTGAAGATCACATTGCAACTGGCGGCCCGGTGATCGTAAACGAGGGTCAGATAGAACTGACACAATGCAATATTGACGGTTTGGGTACCAATAATGTCTGGTCGGTTAACAATGCTGCGGGGGGCACTATTAAGCTATTCAACTGTACCGTTTTAGATAGCGGCAGCCTCTTTTTAAATGAGGGAACACTGGAGATCTTCGATTCGAACATAGACGACAATTTTGGTGATCAAAGTCTTATTGAGAGCAACGGTGTACTCAGAGTCGGTGGCACCAGTATTACTGACAATGACGTTAGTGGCGGGATCATAGAGAACTCAGGTCTAACTGAACTTATCAACAGTACCGTCAGTGGTAACGAGGCGGGCTTCGTTTTGAACGACCCGGACTTTGCCGGAGTGATCAGCAACACCGGACTGATGACGGTGACTACGAGTACCATTGCTAACAACATCCACCCTGTAGCAGGAAATTTTCAGATCGGTAATTCAGGTGAGTTTACTCTTTCGAACTCAATCATCAGCGGTGTAGAAGGTGGCAGGGAATGTAGCGGAATATCACCTGTGCAATCGGTCGGTCATAACCTGCACACAGATGGCACTTGTGGTGTTCCTCTACAGACAGACAATCCTTTTGGCAATCCGGGGCTACTTGCGCTTGACGACAACGGTGGTCCTGGAAAAACGCACGCTCTCCAAACTGGCAGCGATGCTATTGATGCAGGTAATTGTGGAGACGGTGCTCTCACAAAAGATCAACGCGGTATCTCGCGCCCTCAGGGTAATGGCTGTGACATCGGAGCATACGAGCTGGTAGCGGAAAGTGCAGATGCAGGCAATGAAACAGAAGTTGGAGCAGAAGATAATATCGACAACAATCCGGAAGACTCTAATGTTAGCGAGAGTCCCACCGATGGGACCAACAGCCCCACTGACACCATGGACAACTCCACTGAAGGTGAAACCACAGATTCGATTGTTGTCACTGATGCTGAGGAAACAGATGCACCAATCAATGTTTCTGAGTCTGCTAACCCGGTTATCAATCAACCCCAGGACTCGGATGGGAGCTCAGGCGGGGGGTCAGTTGATGTTCCTTTTTGTTTGTGGGTTTCTATTCTAATTATTGGCACAATCCGCAGACGAGGCGCTGGAGCAGTTTTCAGATCTTGCAATGCCACATGAGCGCATGATTATCCGATGATCTTACAATGCAAGACCTGGCCTCAACTATTTGATTATAAAAAGGTGTAAACGCAATTTTTCAACGGTCGACATAAAAATTGAATATTGTAAAACTCCCTTGACCCCTGAAACCGACCTCCCATAACATGAGCTGGCAAGGGAAATCACTTGTTGCGCAGTTTCGCTTATGTCCCACTGCGTTCGCATTGGGGCAGGGGAGTTTGCTTCGCAATGCAGGATAAACTCAGCACTTCCTTAGTCCCTTTAAACGGTTTTCAGTTTCCCCATATTCTAATCTCCTCGGATTTTACGGAAGTACTGAGGTGATAGAACAAATAATCACGAATTATGATGCCAGCATTTGTAATTTATTGTTTTGGTAGTCATACGGTAACACTTCGCTATATCCGTCAGAGACTACACGCATTCCCTCACCATGATGCCAGATACGCTTCTCATGCGTGCTATTTAGGAAGTTAATAAGGCGCTCCCTTCCACCTCGCGGCCGTCCATGCAATATTCTAACTGGTCCATCTAAGGTAGATGTATTACCAGCGCGTAGGTGATATTCATTAGGCATCAAAAAAACAGTAGATGGATTTCCCCAGATCAGCGGCCGAAATTCTGATTGATCACCATAGTTTGGGCGCGCTAAATGATGACCGCGTTTTATACCGTTTAAGAGCCGCTGTTCCCACGAAAGTAGAAAGTGATTATCCACTGCACGGTGTGAGAACCCTACGACACCAGTGCTTATTCTTGGAATAGCTGCATGCTTTTTAAGGTCGTCGATAGGAGTGCTGCCAACAGAGGCTTTTACTTTGGTTGGGGCGTAACCTACAGCAATGTCATACTTCCCGAGTAGATGAAAAATATCGTTGACTGGATGGCCCAGAATGGTGTCCATATCCAAAAATAGTGAACGCTGATATGGAGTATACGACATTGCCCAAACCTTGAATAACCAACCTTTCAACTTGGGTGCCGCTTCTGCTGAGCTGCTAATTGCAGCCTGAACTTCTACGCTATTGTTATCGTAGATGCTCGTATCAATGCGTCTTACGTTGTCGACCCAGTCAGAAGGTACAAATGTATCGTAATCGGTTAAGAGTGTTATTTCGATCCATGGCATGTGCTGCCTTATTGACTTGACTAGAGGCTTTCCCTCCTCAATGTATTTCTGTCCATGTGCGGCTAGAACGATACCGCAGTCGTTAATTGCCATAGATTATTATTGCCGTTATCTGAACGGAGTATACGTGTCGGCTGTTAGCGCAACATACATGCCAATAGTTGCGGGAGTCTTATTACAATTGTCTCCAGCTGCTTTAACATTAGTATTTTTCCACTAGATGCCATTGAGTCAGATGATACTGCTGCAGCGATTTCTGCGCTGGAAGCACATTTTCGCTCTGCTACACATCGCCTTTTTATTGCACCGTAGGGCTGTTGAGATTCAGTCCAGTGGCTTAGACAAGAGTGTACGCCAGAAGCTGATATACGGTATATTGGAGGTTCTTCAAACAATAGAGAGAACCCATGAATAACATGCTAGACACCGGAGACAGCTTTCCGGCGATGTCTCTGACACTGGTAGATGGCCAGCAGGCCTCCCTGCCGGTTGCTATGCAGCCTGGTGCTTATCAGGTGGTACTATTTTTCAGAGGTAAGTTCTGACCTTACTGTATCCGTCAGTTGGGCGGTTTCAGTGAAAATTTCTCAGAACTACAAAAACTCAATACTCAGGTAATAGCAGCCAGCACAGATACTCTTGATAACTCAACTGCGATTGCGGCAGACTTACCTTTTCCGGTCGCCTATGAGGCAAGCAAAGATCATGGTGACCAAATGGGATCAAGGTGGGAGGAGCGTCGAGGGTTAATTCAACCGTCAGATTTTATTCTTAACCACGAAGGAAAAGTTCTGTCTGCCACCTATAGCAGCGGGGCTGTTGGACGGCTTGAAGGCGGTGATGCGGTAAAGTTCATAACCTTTCAGGAGAAACTTAGACTTGAGGCATAAGCGTTTGGCTATTGGTTAGTCAATGCTATCACTGGTTGTTGCAACAGGGCTCAGCTAACTGAGCCTTGTTGCCATTTTTCACGACCATTTTTCACGACCATTTTTCACGATAACAATACTACGATCGTATTAGTATTTAGGACCACGTCTTTCAATGCCACATGGGCGAATGAGTTCCCGCAGCTGCTGTAAAGTAAGATCCCAAAAATTGGCAACTATTGGAATTTGTTTGAAGAATATGAGACTACAAGGTTTGGGTGTGTTGACTCTGGTACTCAGCGGGATGTGCTTACCAGCCTACTCAACTGAATCAACTGAATGCCATTCGGGCATTTCGCAACTCAACCTTCAAGAGTCAGCAGATACAGCTTTACCGGTTCGGAAAGGTCCACGCGTTCAGACAAGCGGAAGAGTACCGCATGTTCAGGTCGGGGTGGATCTGAGTCATACAACTATGTTACTGGCCAAAGTATTCAGGCACTGAATTGTTAACTGATGGTCTTGCATTGCCATATGAGTCTGCAGCCAAATACACTGCATCCGTTTGTAGGCAATGAGCTGTCAATCTCATGCTGATAATACGAATAATTCTACGGGTCTTCGCAGGTGATAGTAATCAATAGAGTTTGTTTTTGATATTTGATAAAGCCAATCCCGATCTCCTTTCCTCATCAGGTTCATGCAGCAAAATGCATGGCAGATATACTGTTGCCGGAGCTTGAAGGTACGCGAATTTTCTGCCAGTACGCTCAAATCGTGTGTTTTCAACAGCGTGACACTGAAGGCATTGCCATCTTTAGATAATGTTATGATGTACCGACGACACTGCTGAGCCTGCAAATGATAAGCGATAAACTAAATCAGTTGTTGACTCGTGTCGGGCCGGATGATGGCGCGGGCCAGGTCTTGCGCCACTACTGGCAACCCGCAGCCCTTAGCATAGAGCTTCAGTCGCAGCGTCCTGTGGTGCCTGTCAATCTGCTGGGTGAGCAATTGGTGCTCTTTAAAGACAACTCCGGAGAGCTCGGTTTAATCGCCCGACACTGTCCTCATCGCGGTGCAGACCTGTGTTACGGGCGCCGTGAAGATAACGGGCTTCGATGTCCGTTTCATGGCTGGCACTTCAATCGCAGCGGACAATGTGTTGAACAACCCGGAGAGCCGCTCGATTCCGACATGCACACCAAAATCAAACTGGCAGGCTATCCGGTTGTAGAAAAGAACGGCATTGTATGGGCCTATCTCGGTCCGGGTAATCCTCCACCATTTCCGTCTTTGGACTGTTTTATCGCACCGGAAAGTCACGTGTTTGCTTTTAAGGGGCTTTGGGACTGCAACTGGTTGCAGGCGATGGAGGTTGGCATTGACCCTGTCCATGCTTCTTTTCTGCACCGCTTTCTTATAGATGAAGACCCGGCAGACAGTTACGGCAAACAGTTTCGCGACAAGGCCGCCAGTGCCGATATGCCAATGACCCAACTACTTCGCGAGTATGCAAGGCCTGAAATTTCTGTTGAAGAGACAGATTATGGTCTGCGGCTTACCGCGTTGCGCCACCTCGACGATGGCAACACGCATGTCCGTGTCACTAATCAAATATTTCCTGCCGCCATCTGCATACCTATATCCAGAGAGATGACTATTACCCAGTGGCACGTGCCAATAGACAACACCAGTTGTTACTGGTATTCGATGTTCACAAGTTTTACAGAGCCGGTAAATAAAGAGCTGATGTGGGAACAACGGATAAAAGAACATCGCTTGCCGGACTTTGCACCGTTAAAGAACAAGAGCAACAATTACGGTTATAACCCGCAGGAGCAGTCCAGTGAAACCTATACGGGTATGGGGCTTGATATCAACGTGCATGATCAATGGGCTGTTGAAAGCATGGGTACTATTCAGGACAGAACCAAAGAGCATCTGGCGACGACTGATATCGCCATCAGTAAAAATCGCAAATTACTTCGCGCAGCCATAGAGTCAGTTGATAAAAACCCGGGTGACCTGAAAATGCAGAATGGTAACACCCACGATATTACCGGTCCAATCTCGGTCGATACCATCGCAGCAGACAGCGCCTGGGATAAAGCATACTGTGAAGAAGATGCAAAACGCAGGGCTGGTTGTAGCTGGCAAGCCTGATGTCAGAGCAAGCTTCCGGTTTGTTGTATCAGTTGAATCTTGTTAACGAAGATTCCATTTTAGCGGCAGCAGACTGTGTAAAAAAAATTAGTGCTAAAAAGCTAGAGACAGTCCGTTTTCTTTTTGTTGACCAACATGGTGTGTTGCGTGGTAAATCACTGGTTGCAGATGCAGCAGCATCCGCTTTTAAAAATGGTATAACTGCACCTTCATCTTTGTTACTAAAAGACACCTCATCGAGAACCGTATTCGATGTTTGGGGCCAGGATGCCGACTTTGGAGAAGATGTACTGACCGGTGCCGCCGATATGCTGCTGGTTCCCGCACCTGAAACTTTCCGCCAACTTCCGTGGTCGCCACACTCAGCCTGGGTGCTCTGTGATGTGGTACAGAATAATGGTTCACCGATTCCCTTTGCATCCAGGACATTGCTGTCTGATTGTGTAGAAAAACTTCACAGCCTGAATCTTGAATTGATTGTCGGCCTCGAGATTGAGTTTCATGTATTTAAACTTGATGAGGAAGCGCTCACCCATAATCAAGGTGGTATGCCGGGGCTGCCACCAAAAACCCTGCCACTGAATCAAGGTTATCAGTTGCTGGGCGAAGTCGCCTACGCTGCTGCGGAACCACTACTGGATGACCTTAGAAGACAATCGCAGTTACTTGGTTTGCCGGTGCGGTCTACCGAAGTAGATTTCGGACCCAGCCAGTTTGAATTTACTTGCGATCCGGCAGCCGTGTCTGTTCACGCCGAAAACATGGTGTTGTTTCGCACTTTAATTAAAGAAGTGTGCGCGCGCAGAAACCTTCATGCAACGTTTATGTGCCGACCACAACTGCCAAACTGTGCGGCATCGGGCTGGCACATTCATCAGTCACTGGTAGCAAGAGACACCGGGGAAAATCTTTTCATGCCCCGAAATGATGGACAACAGGGTAATGATTTAACGCCACAGGCATCAGGCTGGCTGGCCGGGTTGTTACAGCACGCACGAGCCAGCAGCATACTTTGTGCACCCACTGTCAACGCCTACGGAAGATACAAACCCGGCCAGCTGGCCCCCGATAGAATTCAGTGGTCACATGACAATAAGGGTTCTATGTTACGAGCAATTTTGAAAGCTCAGCAGCCCGCAAGCCGAATTGAAAACCGCGCACCCGAACCTGCGGCAAATCCATACTATGCACTAGCTTCACAAATACTCAGCGGACTTGATGGTCTGGAAAATAAATTGACTGCACCATTGCCGGTTAGCACCCCTTATAACAGCGACTCGCTACTGCTGCCTGAATCACTGAACGAAGCTAATGAAATGTTCGCAACCAATGAATTTTATAAAAGCGCGTTGGGCGTTACCACCTGCAATTATATCAGTGGATTAAAAGCTGCGGAATGGCAGCGATATATATCAGATAAAACGGACTGGGAACAACGCGAGTATTTTTCGCTCTTTTAACCCAGGTGATTTACTCTGGACGATATTCGTATGCGGTCATGAGTGAAGTGCAGATCTTTGGTTGCGCGTTCTAACCTGATAACTTGAGTTAATGTGTATGCCGACACCATGCAATGTGGTGTCTGTACCCCCGAGTGGGTCGGCCGATTCGTGGATCGGCCGATCCCAACTATTTTGTTTAGTTTTTTTGCAGTGTAACTAACAGTTCATCTTCTAAAGTCTGAAAATTATAGTTGATAATGACTTGTTGATATCCAGGTGCATCTATAACAAGTCTGTGATCCCATTCGCCTAGTCCCGTAAAAACGAAATTGCCATCTTCGTTAGTTACTCTTAAGCGATAGGAAGATGACTGATAGTGATCACCTGAAAATACGGATGTAGATTCAACTCTGGCTTGTACAATGGGTTGATTGAATGAATCAGTAATTTGGCCCGATAGTTCATACAAACCCTTGTCCAGCACCAACGTCAGATTACGGTAGACATCGGGTGACAATGTAATGCCGGTAACTTCAAAATGCTCCTCTCCACTGGTTGACATATGGATATTGCCGACAGGAAAATCGTTAAGCTGGAAGTAACCTGAGTCGTCGGTAACTATCTTATCGCCGGGGTAGGCAATATCGGTATTTCGGATCAGTATTTCAAAACCCGCAACAGGTGTGTAATCTGTACCTACAATAGTACCGTCGAGCGATGTCAGTTCAAGAGAATCCACAACGACTGCTATAGAACCCATATTTTCTTCTATCGTTAAGGGCTTGAGCCAGGTGCCTGCGTAAGCGCCCAGAGCCAGCACTTCCAGTTGATACTCGTCTCCCGGTGCTAAACCATTAATAATAAAATTTCCGTTGGCGTCGCTGATTGAAGTGTATAGTTGTTTTTTTGTCAGCGATGCTAAACCTGAACTGATTTCAACCTGCATTCCGCCAATGCCTTTTCCCTGTTTATCTGAAACTCGTCCGTGTACATTGACTATTTTTGGAGATGTTAATTTCGGCTCGTTTGGTAATTCTTCATTCTGAACAAGAATTATTTTTTGTTTATTTGGATTTTGTGTATGTGACGATATTTGTGTAGTTGATTCAACATTTGAGCTGTTTAAAGTGTCCTCATCTGTATTATTGTTTTTTGAAATAATGAAAAAGAGGCTGCCTGCAAAAAACACAAGAAACAATAAAAATACCGAATATTGTTTATTTTCATGTTTCATTAGAGAATGGTATTTGTCTTCTAATCTATTTTTCCTCTTTAGGTTTTTCCTCGGGGCTCTTATTGCGTGGAAACTCATAGCGGAAGTCACAATGTGATTTCCCTTCCATCAGCGTCTGCGTTCGTGTCAGTTTTGCGTCCGGATTAAAACCTTCAATCAATGCATAGTCACGGTTACAGGAAAACACGGCGCCCAATTCAGGAATCCCAAGCTCGCGATACATTTCTGAGTATCGACATCGAACGACATTAAAATTAAGAGTCGAATCGTTTTTTTCCAATACGTCGAGTTTTAACGCATCATCTTTTGTCCAGTACTGCAAGGATTGTTCAAACGCATGACAACCACGTCCACCCATTGATTCGGCTAACTGATCACCTTGTTCGCGGGACAGATTGACAATTGCCTCCGCTACAGTCGCAATTACTTTTTCGCGACCAAACTCTTCACCCAGTGCATCTATTATTGGTGCGAGTATTCGCGCCTCTACCTCGCGGCGTGTCAACACACCAATCTGTTGAGTTAACGTATCTGGTTTTTCGGTTGGCATAATGAATCTTGCTCGTTTACGAAGGAAAATTAAAATTCAGATCATTTTTGAGCAGATGCTGCTCCGAATGGATACAAAAAAGCATCCTGCTTAAAATATGTATCATTATCTATCAAATTTGTTGCGCTACTGCGGAACGAAATAAACTGCCCACTACGACTAAATTTAGGGTCACCGCTGTTATCATTCGACATTTGACCGTTTACACCGACACTGATTCGGGTTGTAGTCTGAGGATCAAAATCACGAAGATAGATATCATCAAGTTCTAAGTTTTGATAAACAACAAATTGTCCGCTCGGGCTTATATCGGTGCTAAAATTGATTCCGACAGGTGTGTCAATACTGGCTACTTCTATATCTCCAGAAAGTATATTCAGCCTGTTGATGTCTGTACCAGTTGTGATAT
Organism: uncultured Granulosicoccaceae bacterium; assembly: GCA_964388065.1. Taxonomy (GTDB): domain Bacteria; phylum Pseudomonadota; class Gammaproteobacteria; order Granulosicoccales; family Granulosicoccaceae. The sequence continues at coordinate 2,283 of CAYLZS010000213.1, read as the reverse complement.
CTGCTTCCACAGGCTCACCGTTAGCAGTACCAGAGTCAGCCGTTGTATCAGTATCTGAATCAACGGTATCTATTGTGTCACCGGAAGAATCACCATCTCCAATAGTTGGCTCGTTTTCATTTGGTTCATCAGCTGTAGTATTAATGCCATCTGTTGACACAGGTTCGGTATCTATGCCAGTTGTTTGAATATTATTATCGTCTGATCCGCCACACGAGGAGATGGCAGCTACCATGGCTATGGTCCAAAACAAATTTCTGAAGGTACCCATACAAAGCTCTCCGTGGGAGCAGAAGTGGCGGATTGTGTTAGTCACATAGATTTATCAACATGCTATGTCATGACCTTAAAGGAATCAATAATAGTTTTAGTTGAAATTTAAACTCAGTGTCACGACCTACTGGATCAGAATCGTGATCGTTGAGGTCTGATACCTCAGGGCTTCCTGTCTGATTTACAGACAATAAAGCCATATTATTTGTGAGGTAGCTCGGCAGTGCCAGTAAACACCTTGTTTTCAGGCTCTTGCCCATTTTCGATTCGTTTGACGTTTTTTGCGATAAATTCCCAACGTCGTTTTGCCTGTTGCTCTGTCCAGGCAGACTCGTGTGCGCTCATGATAATATTATCGAGTTCGTTGAATGGGTAGTTATATGGTGAGACGTCAGGTTTACCTTGCTCGTTGTAGTTGTACCAGGTATCGATTACCGCACCGCCAATGCACTTGGTTTTAAGTGCATTGTAGAGAGCCTCTTCTTCTATAATGCCACCTCTCGATACATTTATCAGAACACCAGTTGACTTCATTTGCTTTATGCTCTGTGAATTAAACAGATTCCTGGTTGAAGTATTCAGGTCACAGGCAATAACAACAAAATCACTTTTACCGAGTAACTCGGGTAGTTGCTCAGAGCTGCCGAGCCAGGTAAGTTCCTCTGGTTTGTGTTCTGTATTTCTGCGTATGGCCATCAGGCTCATATCAAACGCGGCGGCTCGCTTAGCTATCTCCCGGGCAATGTGTCCGTAACCGACAAAGCCAACAGTTTTACCGGATACCTCACCATGATAATCACCACTCAGTCCGGTGACACGTCCCGCCCAACCATGTTCACACATACACTTGTGCATCTGGCCAAGACGTATTTCCCACTCCAGCATGGCAAGCAACACATATTCTGCAATTGCTGATTCGTGTTCAAAGCAGTTGCACACCTGAACGTTTAACGGTATCCGCTCAGGACCAGTGTGGTTGTATCCGGTCCAGGGAATCTGGAACAGCGATAGTGCAGGGGCTGCGGGCCAGCTGTCACCGGGGATGTTGCCACCGACAATGACGTTTGCAACCGCTGCCATTTCTGCGAATGTATTTTCACTGCCGGTGTCCGGGGTCCAGGTCTGTATTTTCCAACGTGGATCAGCCGCTTCCCTGAAGTAGCTTTCACCGGAAACTGCTATGTGACCCTGTAACAGGATATTCATATTGAGTGACTTTGTCGGTAGTTGTCGTTAGCGAGAGCGGATCCACATATGACTTCAAAGCTGGCGTCGTAAGCAGGTTTAGCGATAAAATGGGCTATGAGCTTAATATATCAATCCGCGACAGAAATTCAAAAGCTGCTGCAATCGAATGATATCACCCCACTGGATCTGCTGGATGCAGTTGAAGCACGCATTGGCGTTGTAGAACCTGATGTAAACGCACTACCCACGTTATGCTTTGATCGTGCAAGATCGCAGGCTAAGCGGTTGATGGAAAAACCGGCTGGCGAAAGAGGCATGCTCGGCGGAATACCTGTTGCAATAAAAGATCTTGATTCAGTAGCTGGTGTAAGAACGACTTTTGGTTCAACTATTTTTTCAGACTTTATCCCGACTGAGTCAGATTGTATTGTCGATATGCTGGAGGCCGAGGGTGGCATACCTTACGCAAAAACCAATACACCGGAATTTGGTGCGGGTGCAAACACATTTAACGAAGTGTTTGGTCGAACGCTTAATCCCTGGGACACCACAAAAAGCTGCGCCGGTTCGTCGGGTGGATCAGCCGTGGCACTGGCAACCGGCACAGCATGGCTTGCCACCGGTTCAGACCTTGGCGGATCTTTAAGAAACCCTGCGAGCTTTTGTTCCATTGTCGGCTTTCGTCCAAGCCCGGGTCGCGTGGCACATGGTGGCTCAGGGCCCGGAGCATCACCCGCAGGTATCGGTGGCGGACTTATTAATCATCCGTTTGCAGTCAGCGGCCCTATGGCGAGAAATGTTCCGGATGTCGCGCTACTGCTG
>CAYLZS010000212.1:0-40200 GCA_964388065.1 uncultured Granulosicoccaceae bacterium | reverse complement strand
TACTAGATGACCACTGCAACATACTGGTTCGCTTTTAAAATACACCTCCTTAATGTTTAATCTCGTTCCACTTGGCAGGAAGGTTTCCAAATCAGTTATTTCACCTGCAAATGCGGGCGTATTGTTAAATACCTCCAACATATCAGCAGATAGCAGACTAAAGGGAAAACCATAGACTTGATATTGCCCCTGCTCAAAGTGGCTTACTTCGTCTACTGCGAATCGCGCCTAATATAAGTTCCACCTTTGGTGCAAACAGTTTTATTGAGCACATTCTTAAAATATGGATCTGTTTTAGATACGTTTTTAAACGAACTACAACTCACCAACAAAATTGAAGTGAGTAGGATTGTAAATTTCATCACCTTTCATCGCTTTACAGAATTGATCAACTGCTGTTTTTATCATCGAGGTCAATCGGTTTGATGCTGTCGAAAAGATCTCCCGGTCCGGGATTAACCGGATCACACTTGCCGCCAACGTGATTCATTACACCCCAGACTGCATTCAGCGCAGTTTGCACAGCGCCCTCAGCCCATCCGGGTGTCCATGAGACATCATCGCCCGCTATAAAAATACCTTTTTGTTCGTCTGTCATTTCAGACTGCATAAAGTGACAATACATACGCCGGTTGTAGCGATAGTGACCAGGCAGCGCGCCTTTAAAAGCACCAAGGAAGTTGGGGTCTGCTTCCCACGAAATAGTAATCGGTTTACCGATGATGTGTTTTTTGATGTCGACATCGGGGTATATTTTTGCCAGTGCACCAAGGGCCAGTTCAACTCGGCGTTCGACTGGAAGCGGCAGCATTTTCAGTGCATCAGCCATCCAGCTGTAAGTCAGGCAAATAACCGCGGGTTTATCGTCTCCGTTGTCGAATAAATAGGTGCCGCGCGTTAGCCTGTCTGTGAGTGTCATGCTCATGCGTTGCCTGCCGGTAACCGGGTCGCGTTCTTTCCAGAAAGGCCGGTCGACCATGACGAACGTCTTTGATGACTGCATGTAGCTGGTGCGATCCAGTGCCATCCATAAGTCCTGTGAAAACAGTGACTCCTCAGTGTTGATGCTGGTTGTTAAGAGCCAGCTGTGGCAAGTAGGAATGACTGATTGAAACTCGCGTTGGTTGTTATATTGGACAGTGACGCATATGGTGTTGTCTTGCTGCCGGTGTAGTTTTGTAACACCTGGTCGGGTTGCGCCATCATGTAGTTTGGAGAGGCTTATACCTTTGTCCCAGTGTGCCGCGTTGTCTACGCTATAGTTCCATAAGCCGCGTGGCAGAGACTCTGCGCCGCTTACAATCAGATCCTGATCTACATCACAGCCAGTGAGTACTACTCGCAGGATTTCGAGCATTGAGTTTCTGAAGTCGGAATCCCATCCGCCAGTACCAAAACCTACCTGGCCAAAAATTTCTCTGTGCCGGAAGGGTAGTTTTTTAAATGCCGGCGAGGTAGCAATAAAATCATAGAAGGTGCGGTCATCCCATTCGTGAACCAGCGTATCCCATAACTGCTTTATCGCTTTGACGTCACGCGCTTTTATGGCGGATTGTATTTCCTCGAACCGGGCTTCAGTGCTAAGCGCTTCGTCCCACGCATCTGACACTTCTTTATAGACCGGCGGCAGGTCGTCTGTGGATTCAGCGTAAGTCTTTTCACCGGCGAGATCTATAACGGTGCTTTGTGCAGCGTCCGTTAATGGATTAGGAAAAGGCTTTTTTCGAAGCTCCAGAAGTTCGGTATAGTGATTAAATGTGGTTGCGGCTTTCGGGAAACGCATACCACCTAGTTCAGCTATAACTCCTGTGGCATTGGCAAAATGTTCTGAACGCAGCCTGCCACCCATACGGCCGGTTTCGTAGATCACCGGTTTCATGCCGAGCTTCATTAATTCAAATGCCGCCACCATACCCGAAATGCCTGCGCCAATAATTGCTACTTCAGTGCCGTGCATTTGTTCAGGGATAGTTCCCAGCCCGTTTGTATGAGAGATCCAGTCGTCGTAGGCGAAAGGAAAGTCGGGTCCAAAGATAGTGATTGGCGGGTTGGGCATCTGTCAGTATTGCGTGATTTTTTTATAAAATGTTTTGTGGAGTTATTTATAGAGTTGTTTATATAGCTCTGGCCGTCGGTCGCGATGATATGGCAAAGCAGCTCTGCATTTTGTTATAGCCTCTTTGCTTAGTGTGGCCGTTAACAACGCCGGTTGTTTCTCTGCGCGATCGAGATCTGCACCATCCGGCCCGGCAATGCAGCTTCTGCCTTCGTAAATGATATCGTCCTCATCACCGCAGTAATTACAGTAGGCAATGTATAGCTGGTTCTCATAAGCTCTTATCGGAACTAGTCGCTCCGCAACATCACGCCATGGTTGCATCAAGCCGGTTGGTACAAGAATCAATTCGGCACCGGCAAGGGCCAGTGCACGGGCAGTTTCCGGGAACTCAACGTCATAGCATATCAGAAGGCCTGTCTTCCAGCCATTGATCTCGACGATGGGCGAGAGGGATTCGCCGGCTGTGAATAAAGTACGATCCAGTTCGCCCCACAGGTGAGTCTTTCTGTAGCTGGCTGCAATATTTCCATCGGCGTCTATAATTTGGGCGCAGTTAAAGTATTGTTGCTCGCTTGTCTTTTCTCTGGTCTTTTCTCTGGTCTCTTCTTCGGGCTCGGCAAGCTCTGCAAATCCATAGGCAATAGCGATATTGTGCTGACGACAAATCGCGGCGATTGCCTCTGTCGTTTCACCGTCAGATGTAATTGCAACCTGCTGCATTGTTTCAAGTGGCTGGTTGTAACCTGTGATGCTGCACTCGGGAACGAGCATCAGTTCACAACCTTCTGCTGCCGCCTGGGCGGCTGAGGTCTGCAGTCTTTGCAACGCTGCGGCAATATTGTTGGGAGCCGGAATGTGCTGAAGAACGGCGATGGTGAAATCATTATTCATGGTTCGGTCCGGACATCACACAATTAATAACGGTAATGATAGAGTGGCGAGTGTTATCATAGGTGGTTTAACCAGTGTGCAGATTACGAACTGGCAGTAGGCTGGCGTACACTAAATATTTTCAATATCCCGGATATGTTTCTAATCATGCAATTATCTAATCGGGCTGTGCAATTATCGCTAACCGCCCTGGCAGTGTTGATCACTGGCTGCACATCTTCTTTGCCGGATCTTCCCCGTGAGTTGAATCCAGATGCCAATGTAAATCAACCTGTACAGTCTGAACCTGTGGCGGCACGATTGCCATCGCCTCCGGCGCCGCCAACAGCCCCGACACCAGCACCGCCAGCACCCACCACAGCGCTACCGCCAGCCCCGCCAGCTTTGCCACCACCACTGCCTGCTCCGGCACCTTCTCCTGTACAACTACCGGCATCCGGGGAGCTAAGTTTCTCTGTTGCTGATAATGGAATCAGAGTGTTGCACAAGGCCAGTTACAACCCGTTTGATCGAGACAACGGCAAGAGTTTCAGGGCACTGAAGTCTCTGGAAATTTATCGTTCGGAGCTTGGCCGACATTCTGTTGAAACTACAAAAGCGGTAGATTTCAACACTGCTCAGGTATTGGTCTCTTCGATAGGTGAAAAACCTTCAGGTGGTTACACCGTATCTGCAACCGATATAGAAGAGTTTGACGACAATATCGTGGTAACGGTTGTGCAGACGATTCCAGGTCCGAATTGTGTGACCACGCAAGGTGCTACACATCCGTTTGAATTTATTGTGGTACCTTCTCGCAAGCCAATCGAAATCTTTGAACGGCAGAAGATAGATCAGTGTTAGTGGGTCGTTCCAAAAGTTCAACACTTTTCTTCGCAGCTGCTGCCATGGCTGCGTCATGCGTGTGCCGGCTCATCGAGCTTTAGTAAGTCTTCCGAGGCTCTGTTGACAGCACAGCTCACGGCAATCAGTGACGCACAAACAATATTCGAGTGTAGTCCGACACCATAACGTGTGGCTCCTTTGGCCACCTGTATTTCCACGTAGCAGGCAGACTGTGCGGATGATCCGACGTCGGTCGCGTGCTGGTGGTAATCGACAACTCTGAAATCGATATTGAATTGATTTTTAAGACTGTCGACATAGGCGTCGATCGGCCCATTGCCGTGACCTTCTATCTCAAGCAGTTCATCAAAGTGTTTTATTTTTGCGCTCAGTTGTCGATGCTCATCGTGATCATTATCGTTTTCTGATTTTGATACGTGCTCTATAAATTCGATTGGCTTAACAGATTTTAGGAATTCGTTATCGAAAGCAGACCAGATGGTATCTGAATCGATTTCCTTGCCGGTATCATCACTGATGCCCTGAATCACTTTACTGAACTCGATTTGCAATCGTCTTGGCAATTCAAGTCCGTGATCCTTCTCCATAATAAAAGCAACTCCGCCTTTACCGGACTGACTATTAACGCGAATCACCGCCTCATAACTTCTGCCAACGTCGGTCGGGTCTATCGGAAGGTAGGGTACATCCCAGAGCGAATCAGGGTTTGCCTTGCGCTCGCTTAAGCCTTTGTTGATAGCATCCTGATGGGAACCAGAGAAAGCTGTAAACACCAGCTCACCGGCGTATGGATGGCGCGGGTGAACCGGCAACTTGTTGCAGTGTTCTGTTGTTCGCATTACATCGAAAATGTCAGAGAAGTCGAGATTTGATTCAACACCCTGGCTGTATAAATTGAGCGCCAGGGTCACAATGTCTACATTGCCTGTGCGTTCACCGTTGCCGAACAATGTACCTTCGACACGATCAGCACCAGCCATTAAACCAAGTTCGGTTGCAGCAACTGCACAGCCGCGATCATTGTGCGGGTGCAGGCTAATAATGCAGTTGTCGCGCTTGCTGACATTATTGCAAAACCACTCGATCTGATCAGCGTATATATTTGGTGTAGACATCTCGACCGTTGCCGGCAGATTTAGAATGGTTTTGTTCTCAGGTGTTGGCTGCCAGACATCCATAACTGCTTCGCATACTTCCAGTGCGTATTCCATTTCGGTGCCGGTGAAGCTCTCTGGTGAGTACTCGAACACCCAGTTGGTGTCGGTATTTTTAGCGGCACACTCAGCGACATACTCAGCGCCATCGGTGGCTATTTTTTTTATGCCATCGCGATCCATCTTGAAAACCACTCGTCTTTGTACTGTTGATGTCGAGTTATACAAGTGCATCACTGTTCTGTGGCTGCCACGCATTGCTTCGAAAGTTCTGTCAATTAATTCCGGCCGAGCCTGAGTTAATACCTGCAGCGTCACGTCTTCCGGTACCAGATTGTTGTCTATCAGATGTCGAACAAAGTCGTAGTCAGTTTGTGATGCAGACGGAAAGCCAATTTCTATTTCCTTAAAACCGATGTCGAGCAGCAGCTTGAACATGCGTAGTTTGCGCTCGCTGCCCATCGGTTCTATCAGCGCCTGGTTGCCATCACGCAGATCTACACTGCACCAGTGTGGTGCGGTGGTGATGGTTTTATCCGGCCACTGACGGTTGGGCAGTGCGATTGGTGCAAACGGTCGGTATTTTTCACCGGGCTTAGCTGCTTTAGATTTGCTGGTCATAGGGTTCACTCGTTGTTCGTTAGTTTGATCGGTTAGTTGTCTGGCTTGTTAGCAACAGAGCAAATGCCACAGCGCAAGCAGAGGTAGACGATCAATAGCGTTCAGGCGAGTCGGTTCAGTTGGATGAGTGCACAATAATTTCCCGGTTGCGACCGGTATCGTGATTTGGGTGTTTGGGTGATTCATGTTATGTCTGCCTTACCTGGTCTTTTCGACCTTCCCGTTTGCAGTTTTCCCGCGCCGTTTATGAGGCTGATTACGGGTCTGTTTTTGGGTCAGCTTTCTGGCTGTGGGTTTTAGATTTGTTTTCAGGTTGCGCCGGGAGGGCGGCGCGTATGAACTGCTTGCCCGGAGGCCTCAGGCCGCCGGGTTGATAAGGAGGAGGTGTAGCGCAGTTCGTATAGACATAGAAGGAGGGTATGTCGGTATGCTGGTTCAGTCAAGTGTGAGACACAGTAACTTGTGTTACCAATCAAAAACACCAGGTCGATCCGTAGCCCCGGGTGTCGCGGTAACATGTCGCGGTAACATGGCCATGTGTCGCTGCAGTGTGACTGCGACAGCGGTATCATTGCCGGTGAGTTCCGACCTGCCACTATCAGAGCCGCCGAATGAATAAAATTGCCGCAGACTACCTGATTGTCGGGTCCGGATCCGCTGGATCCGTGCTGGCCAATCGACTGTCTGAGGGCGGCAGAAACACCGTAATGGTTCTGGAGTTTGGTGGTACTGACGCGGGACCGTTGATTCAGATGCCGGCAGCGCTTTCGTATCCGATGAACATGTCGCGTTACGACTGGGGTTTTGAAACAGTTCCCGAGCCGTACCTTGGCGGGCGGCGAATGGCGTGCCCGCGCGGCAAAGTTATCGGTGGTTCTTCATCTATAAATGGCATGGTCTATGTGCGCGGTAATGCCGGTGATTTTAACTACTGGCATGAGAGCGGTGCGACTGGCTGGTCCTATGCCGATGTGTTGCCCTACTACCAGAAGATGGAAACTTCACATGGTGGTCAGGCAGGTTGGCGCGGAACGGACGGGCCGTTGCATGTTACTCGCGGTCCACGCACTAATCCGCTGTTTCATGCATTTGTGGAGGCGGGTGTTCAGGCAGGATATCAGGCAACCAGTGACTACAACGGCGAGCAGCAGGAAGGCTTTGGACCGATGGAGCAAACCGTTTATCGCGGTCGTCGCTGGTCTGCAGCTAACGCTTATTTAAAGCCTGCGCTGAAACGTTCCAATGTTTCTTTAAAAAAGTGTTTTGTCACGCGGGTGATTTTCGAAGGTAAAAAAGCCTGTGGTGTAGAGATTGATCAGGGGGGGCAAATCTCAACACTGTATGCGGGTAAGGAAGTGATATTGAGTGCGTCTTCTATTAACTCACCGCGTTTGTTGATGCTGTCCGGAGTAGGTGACGCTGAAATGCTTGCGAAACATGGCATAGCGATGGTTTCAAATTTACCGGGCGTTGGTAAAAACCTGCAGGATCATCTGGAATTTTATTTTCAGGTTAACTGCACGCAGCCTATTACGCTTTACTCAAAGCTCAATCTGTTTTCCAAGGCAATGATCGGTGCGCAGTGGTTGTTTTTCAAGTCCGGGCTCGGGGCCAGTAACCAGTTTGAATCTGCGGCGTTTATACGCAGTGCCGCCGGTGTACCGTACCCTGATATCCAGTATCACTTTTTACCTGTCGCCATTCGCTACGATGGCAAGTCGGCTGCCAGTGCGCACGGCTTTCAGATGCATGTCGGACCAATGCGATCAGACTCCAGAGGTTCAGTGAGTCTTAGTTCCGCAAAACACCAGGATAAACCGGAAATTCTTTTTAACTATATGTCCACTGACAAGGACTGGAGCGATTTTAGAAAGTGCGTACACCTGACCCGTGAGCTCCTGCAGCAGGAGGCGTTTAAACCGTTTGCCGGTGCTGAGATTCAGCCGGGTAACGATTGTCAGAGCGACGAGCAGATAGATGAATTCATCAGGCAGCATGTGGAAAGTGCTTACCACCCGTGCGGTACCTGTCGCATGGGTGATCCGGCAGACCCGATGACCGTAGTCGATCCGCAGTGCAGGGTGGTTGGTATTGACGGGTTGCGTGTTGTCGATTGCTCCGTCTTCCCGCGCATAACCAATGGTAATCTCAATGCACCGACTATTGTCACCGCAGAAAAAGCCAGTGATGCAATTTTGGGTAAGCAGGCGTTAGCGCCATCGTCACGGCAGGTGTGGCAGCACCCGGACTGGCAGAACGCTCAGAGATAATTCTGAAGCGTTCGGCAGTTGTTTTATGCAGATGCAGGATTTACCCGATTTCTCAATACGATGATTCCGTAGGGTATTAGCGCTGCAAGTGACACAGACCACTTGACCAAAAGATCACCAAAAGCCCAGCCGTACCAATTCGCACCGGTGGCCACAAAAGCTAAAAAGAAAAATAACCAGGTATCGAGAATGTTGCTTATTACCGATGATGTAAAAGGTGCGATCCACCATTTAAGATTTCTAAGCTTATTAAAAATGCCTACGTCGAGAAGCTGTGCGGCCAGAAACGCAATGCCAGACGCGGCAGCTATGCGAGGGTCCGCAAATACCAGTGACGCCAAAACACCAATACCAAAGCCTGCGAACACCACTGTGCGTGCATTTGCAGCGCCGTGGAATCGATTGGTCAGGTCAGTAATTAGGAACGCAAATGGAAAGGTGAAAGCACCCCAGGTCCAAAGATCGTTAATGGGTATTTTTACCAGAATATTGGACGCAACGATGACAACGGCCATCGCAAGGATGGGTAGCCAGAGTAGTCTTAAGGAGGTCATGAAGAGCTCTAGTTTAAATAAACGAGGGGTTTTAATGTGCGAAGCGAATAGTACCCAATTTCACGTTAATTTGCCGTTGATTAACCGAGAAATTGTTAATAGCGCCAGTTGATGGCGAAAAGTGGTGCGCTGATGTAGGCTTGGCGGTTTTGCGGGTTTTGGTACAGGGAGGGCCACGGGCCGGCAAATAATCGGTGGATAATCAGCAAATCACGGTAAATTCAGTGGTTTGCGGTAATCATTTGTAACAAACAGACGTCATGGCTTGCCCGGATAGCAGCGGTCGATGACACTATATGCAACCAATTTTACTTTCAATACGGAATTCGGAGTTTACTGATGGGCCTTATCAACGACGCACGCTTCTATTTAATGATCGCACTGGCGGCCTTGTTTCTGATTGTGGTTGCAATGTGCAGCAGTACCCAGCACGCAGGCACAGATGCGCACACAACATCGGGTGTGAACAACAACGCTACTTCCACTGCTGCCGGCCAGGCTGATGAAGGCGAGGCCAATATGGAAGCCAGTAATGTGGATGCCAGTAATGTGGATGCCAGTAATATGGATGAAGGCACAGATAAAGATGCCAATGCTGAACAAGCTGATGCAGAAAATAAAATGGAAGAAACTGCCGAAGCTGAAAGCGAGACTGCCAGCCAGTCGCTGGCAGCGACTGCAACTGCTACTGCTGCGGCAACTACTGCGGCAGTCGCCGATGCGGACGACTCGAATGATGCCGCGGCTTCAGAAGAAGCTGCCACCGAAGATGCAACAATGGAAGAGACAGCGGCTGCAGACAGCACGGAATCTGCAGACACTGACGCCGAAGCAACTGATACAGAGACTGCCACTGGTACCGAATCAGCTGACGCCGCTGCGATGAACATCGACGTGGAGGCATTTGAATTGTCTGAGCTGGCCAGTAGCGGGGAAATGCTGCCGGACTTCGGCACTGATCTCAGTAATCTCAAGAGTGATATGGGGCGTTTCAGTGGTCGGGTAGATGAAGCCACTGGCTTGTTCGACCAGGTCAAAGAGATGATTGCAAAATAACGGAGCGATATTTCTGCACCGCTCAGGTGCGATGCAACTCTGCATGATCTCACTAATAGCGCTCTATTCGAGCGCTATTTTTGATTGCGGGTATGTGTTTTCGAATGGTGTGGTGTTGTTGCTGAGGTTGACAGCGTTTGTGATTGTGTGACCTGATACGGGGGAGTTTTGGCTTAGAGGGTGACCATGAACAACTCAACCGGCAAGTCTTCGCAGGCTGATAACATCACCATGTCCGGTGGTGGTGTCTATTCACTTGCAACTGCGGGTGCGAAAGATGTAATCGGTCATGCGACGCCTCGTGTGCTGGCGGCACTTGAAAGTATTGATGCGCCTCAGTCTCACTGGTCCTTCTCTGATATGGGCTGTGCCGACGGTGGTACTTCACTCGATTTATGGCGCAGGGTTGCAAGCCTGACTCGCGAGCGCTCACCGGCAGATATTCAAATTACCTATGCAGATCAGCCGCGCAATGACTTTAATGCGCTAGTGCAGATACTGCATGGTTTGACAGATTTTAATTCCTACCGGCAGGAACAGAGCAACTTACATGTGCTCGCATCGGGTTCCTCCTTTTATGAGCCTATTGTACCGATGGGTACTCTGGACCTCGGGTTTTCAGCAACCGCAATGCATTGGTTGAGTCGCAAGCCGTGTGATATACCAGATCACGTGCACATGGTTGGAGCTGGTGGAGAAGTCTTAAGCAAATTTCAGCAACAGGCACGTACAGACTGGGAAACCATACTGTTGCATCGGTCGCGAGAATTAAAACCCGGTGGCAAGCTGGTACTGGCAAATTTTTGCCGTGACGAAAACGGCTGTTACCTCGGTAATACCGGTGGTGAAAACATGTTTGATAACTTTAATCAATTGTGGTGCGAGCTGAAAGATGATGGTGTTATTTCAGAGCAGGAGTATGCCGCGATGACACTACCGCAGTACTACAACAGCGTCGAAGAGTTCTCAGCACCTTTTGAAAACAAGAGCAGTGCAGTGGTGCAGTCAGGTTTGACTCTTGATTCTATAGAAACGGGTATTATTCGTTGCCCGTATAAAAGAGACTTTAAGCAACACCACGATGCAAACAAATTTGCCGCAGAGTTTATCCCAACCATCAGAAGCTGGAACGAGAGTATTTACTTTGGCGGGTTGTCGGAACGGCGTTCGCTGGAGGAGCGTGCAGAAATTATTCAGAACTACTATCAGACGTATGAAACAAGAGTGGCGGAAAAGCCGGACAATCATGCGATGGACTATGTCCACGCTTATATCACTATCTCTAAAAGTTAGAAAGTTATTGTCTCGTCTGTCTGGACAGTTTTATAAAGCTGAGTTTTAGTTTGTTGCTAGAGTTGCCTGTACACAAGTACCGTCGCGGTATCGGTAGCATGGCTGTTGTCGGAGTTATCATCGTTTGGCTGTTCATAAATATTTCTAACGACAGCGGTTGGCGGGCTTATCTGTTTGCTTTCAACCATTACATCCAGTATGCGTGAAAAGCCCTGTTCCTCGTAGTAGATGGAATTGACACCAATGCAATACAACGTACCTGATGTGCCAAGTTGCAGGATGTCTGGCAATAACTCTGCTCCCAGATGGCCAAAGGTAAACGTGCCTGCAGAAACTATGCTGTGGTAGCGTGTTGGTATGTTGTCCATAGCTTGTGTCAGATCTGCCTGATGTAAATTGCGATAAAGATTTTTTGCTTTTGCCTTATCAAGCATTTCAGTTGAGATGTCTATGCCGTCAATCTCTATATCTGGCATTACACCAGCTGTTTGAAGGGCTTCTGCTACTAACCCTGTTCCACAACCGATGTCCGCTAGTGGTGTGTCATTTTTGCCTGCGTATTGCTTATAAATCGCAGCGAGCATTGCGGGATAGATATATCCCAGGCGACTGGCGTACTCACGATCGTACAGATCGGCAAATTCCCGATAGTAGTCAATACTGTCGCTTGCAGTGCGAATTGCGTATGCACCTTCCAGAAGTCGGGTTGCATCGTCGATTAATTTGTTTGTCATATTGTTGACCCTGTTGTAAGCCACAATACCATGTGATTGAATGCAGTCTGGGCTTCCTTGTAAGCAGCACCGGACACAGATATGGCTGATCGTCGAAAATTTCTCAAAGCGACTGCAGGTTTGACGGCACTTGCACCGGTCACAAGTGGCAGGGCTGATAAACCTGAAATCAAGCGGCATGTAACGCTCGGTAAAACCGGTCTTAAAATATCTGAAATCGGATTCGGTTCATCCGGCCTGCAGAATGAATCGCTGGTGAGCTATGCGCTTGAACGCGGCGTGACTTATTTTGATACCGCGGAGAGCTACCGGTTCGGCTGGTCCGAAGAAGCCATGGGCAAGGGGCTCAAAGGGCAGCGCGATAAAATTATTCTTGCATCAAAAACCAAAGCACAGGCCGATGCAACCGAGGCCGATATGATGCAGGCGCTTGAAGGCAGCCTCAAACGTTTACAGACTGACTACCTCGATATTTATTTTAATCACGCCGTTAACCGTGTTAACCGCATGCAGAATGAAGAGTGGGCCAACTTCACAGAGAAAGCCGTAAAGCAGGGAAAGATCCGGTTCCGCGGCATGTCTGGTCACGGTAGCCGGCTGGCAAAGTGTCTTGAGTACTCCATTGATAACGATCTGGTAGATGTAATTCTCTGTGCATATAACTTTGGTGAAGACCCGGATCTGATTGCCCGATTAAAAAATAAGTTTCATTTTGCTGCCGAGCAGTCCGACCTGCCACCGGTGCTTGATAAAGCGCATGCAAAAAACATCGGCGTAATAGCAATGAAAACACTGCTGGGTGCGCGACTGAACGACATGCGTAAGTTTGAAGCACCAGGCAGAACCTACGCGCAGGCGGCATTGCGCTGGGTGTTGTCCAGTCCACGGGTAGATGCCGCCATTATCTCAATGAACAGCATGCCGGAAATCGATGAATATATAGAGGCATCTGTGCTTGAGGATGAAGTCGTCGGCGATGCCGGGCTGCTGGGGCGCTACGCCGCAATGCAATCTGGTAAGTACTGTCACCATGGCTGTGACAAGTGCGAGGGTGCCTGCCCGCACGGAGTTGAAATTGCCGAGGTATTGCGCACCCGGATGTACGACGTTGACTACGGCAACAAAGCACTGGCCATCGAGGACTATGCCCGTTTGCGTATTGACGGATCAGGTGATGCGGCGTCGGCCTGTCTCACCTGTGATAATAAGGTGTGTGCCGGTGCCTGCCCGTACGGTGTGCCTATACCTGAATACACTGTCGATGCTGCTACACGTCTCGGCTAGTCCATCGCCGGGGTCGTTCCGCCTGGTTCGTCGCGGCTGAATTGTCGAATGAGAATTTTTCTGGCTCACTGGCTGATGCTCCTTGCGGCGTGGACGCTGGTTATTAAGTTTATTTTTCCGTTGCTGTTTGATGCCGCCTACGGTCATCCCGTGGGAACCCATCTGTATTGGGATTTCTGGTGGGTGATACATCTGTGGCTGGCGTTTGCGCTTTACCGCAAGCCCCGTTACCTGTGGTGGTTTGCCGTTGGGGTATCTGTGCTGGAGATTGCAATCATTGTGACCAAGTTTGTGTTGTTCTTTGATCAGCCGGACTGGAGTCTGTGGCAGACAAACTGGTTCATTAATAAAGTATTTGTACTTGCCTGTTTTATTGTGTTGCTGTTTTGGTGCCTGGTTCGTCGCGAAGACTTTAAAAGAGCGCGCAGCGACAAACGATGACTGATTTTCAGACTGGCAAGAAAAGGTTTGCACTGCATGGTATTGAACGCATAACAATACTGTCTTTACAGTTGCTGTTTTTTTACAAAAATATCGTCACTAAAGATTTAATTTAAAACTGGCTAGCTGGCGTTGTACAAAAAACATTCTTCCTTTCATCTCTTGGTTTGTTAAAAATAATGGATCGATAACTTTTATGAATAATTGGTAAGGTTACGAGTTGGCGAAGACCGGTATCTTTGCGCTAGGAAAGGGAGAGTTTCCCTAATCGCGAGAATACGCGCACCGTCCAAACTGATTCTTAGTCAATCAGTCAATATCTTCCCGGGGTCGATACCAATGTCCATTGTCAAAAGTGTGCGCAGAGCATGCTCAGGGGCTGTGTCAGTTTACACAGCAAATTTCTCGTCCGTAGTTGGTTTCAGGCGCGCTCTGACGCCTCTGCCGAGGGTTGCGACAGCAACCGTTTTAGTAACATCCGCTGTTGTACTGTCTCCTTTTTTAGTTTCCTCGGTGCTGATGTCAAGTGCCCATGCGATGCCAGTCTGTGCCTCCGCTGGTTCAGACAATGATGGTGATGGATTTGGCTGGGAAAACAACCAAACCTGCATTGTGAATAACAGTGCCGGAAGCACTGGCAACAGCAGATCTGCGGCTGGCGCTAACAGTTCAACTCCGGTTTGTTCCGCAGGAGTAACAGACTCTGACGGAGACGGCTGGGGGTTTGAGAACAATCGCTCTTGTGTCATCAATACAGCCCAGAGCGGCGGACCGGTCTGTAGCTCTGGAGCGAGCGACAGCGATAACGACGGCTTTGGTTTTGAAAACGGCCAAAGTTGTGTTGTAACAGCCGGGTCCGGTAGCAGCTCTTCCGCAAGCGTAACCTCATCTGTTAGTACGGGCGGAGCTGCACCACCTCCTGTTGCCGCTGCGGTGCCAGGATTCAGTGGTGGCCACCCGATTTGCCTGACCGATGCCAGTGATGTGCGAAACAACGGCTTTGGCTACGAAAACCGACGCACCTGCAGAGTTGTGCAGGGGACTACCGCAACGCGAAGTCAGCCGCTGCTGAACCAGCGCTCCTGTATACCGTGGCTTGAGATTGGCTATGGTAACTATCGGCTGCAGAACAACGTTTGGAATTCCAGCGCTGTGTATTTCAACAACTGGTCGCAGTGCATTGAACTGACCGGTAACTCCAGCAACTACATTGCGAAGTGGGACTACAACTGGCTTCCCCGAAATAATGGTGATGAATTTGCCGTGAAGTCCTATCCGCAGGTTTACTACGGCAGAAAAACACAATACAACCTCTCGGGTTCGGTTGCTGAAACCGGCCTGCCAGCAAGAACTGACACGATGCCGCAATTCTGGGTCGAGTATGACTACTCAGAGACAGGTATCGTTGAGCGCAATGTAGCGTTCGAGTCTTTTTTCCATACCAGCTGTGATGCAGAGGAACACAACAAGCAATACGAGATGATGGTCTGGGTGGGTGTACCAGCCATTCGCACACCGGGTAGAAAAGTAACTACTGCCAGACTGAGTGGTCAGGACTGGGATGTCTACATCAATCCGTCACTGGGTTGGGCTTACGTCGCTTTTGTTGCTCAAAACCCGAGTACCAGGGGCACACTGAACTGGAATGACTTTGCCTACTGGTCTCGCGATCGCGGCCCTTCTTTTGGTGTTCCTGCAATGGCTCGCAACACATGCATGGGTGCTATTGAGCTGGGGACGGAGACATTCTGGGGTACTGGCACATTTACGCTCAACCGGTTTCGCGTTAACCGAAGCTAGTAATAAAACCTGCCAGTATTTTGCTGTGGTGCACCAGATAGTGATGCACCCGAGACTTACCTGACGCGGCGCAATGCCGCGTTTTTTTATGAGCCACAAAAAATTTTGATGGTACCCAACTGATGACCGTGGGTTATTAGCTGGCAACTGTGCCTTCAGATGTGTCTGTCTCAAGCATCACATAGTCTCAAAGATCCGTAGTCTTAAACAATGCAAAGATAAATCTACACGCATCGCTCCTCGCTATTCGTCGGGAATCCTGTTTTCACTAAGCCTGCTTTCACTGGCCTTGTAACGCTCGCTCAAATGCGAAAATAAATCCACTGGTATATCAAAATAGATTTCAAAGTAACAATTCGATTACAGAGTTGTTGATACTTGAGAACAAAATTGCGCGATCAGCAGCGATCAAAAGATGGAAAATTTGCTTCCTATCTTCTGTAAGGTAGTTAATCAGAGTTGATTTATATACAACATGTTTATTCTGTAAGGACTAAAAACTGGAGTGGGTGGGTATCGTTGGTCTCGAAATTTTAATCGTTTTAAACCGCGAAATTACCAGGAGTGACTAAGCTCTTTTTCACACAGGCAGCGAAGTCATCGGGACATAAATCAATGCACTCTTTTCAGGCAATGCGTAATGCATGCACCAGTGCCGTTTCAGTTTGTAAGGCCAGTTTTTTTTCTATTACTTTTTTTATCGGCTCAGTGCTCACAGTGCCTGCCGGTGTAACTTTTACAGTTGCGCTTACATCCCAGGCAATGATGAACCAGGCGCATGCGAATCCGGTGTGTTCCTCTGCCGCCGCAGATAGCGACGGCGATGGCTGGGGCTGGGAAAACAACAGTACTTGTGTTGTTGGTAATGGTGGTGGCAACAATAACGCTAATGCAAACAATAACAGCAGTGCTACAGCTTCTGTGTCCGCTGGCGGAGATCCGGTTTGCTCATCCGCAGTGTCAGATCATGACGGCGATGGTTGGGGCTGGGAGAATAATCGTTCTTGTGTTGTTGGTAACAGTGGTGGCAACAATGCAGCCGGGAGTGCTAACAACAGTGCTGTTAACAATAATAGCAGCGGTGCTGTAGCTGCTGTGACCGGTAACGGAGATCCGATTTGCTCGTCTGCTGTGTCGGATCATGATGGAGATGGCTGGGGCTGGGAAAATAATCGCTCTTGTGTCTTCTCGTCCAGCTCAACACCAGCACCGCAGCAAGCAACTCAACAAGTTCCTCAGGCAGAACAAGCGGTTGCCAGCGGCAGTCCTGTTTGCGCTTCTGCTGTATCGGACACTGACAACGATGGCTGGGGTTTTGAAAACGGCGCCAGCTGTATTGTGACAGCAGCGTCCGCAGCAGGATCCACCACTACCTCTGTAGTTACTCCCGGTGTGGCACCACCTCCGGTTGCTGCCGCAGTACCGGGATTTAGTAACGACGGTAATCCGATTTGTTTGACGGATGCGAGTGATGACGGCAACAACGGCTTTGGTTTTGAAAACGATCGTACCTGTCGGGTGGTTCCTGGGACAACTGCAACACGTGACAGACCATTATTAAACCAGCGCTCCTGTATTCCGTGGCTTGAGATTGGTTATGGAAATTATCGGCTGCAAAACAACGTATGGAACGCAAGCGCCGTATACTTCAACAATTGGTCGCAGTGCATTGAACTGACTGGTGGTCCGGGTAACTATGTTGCGAAGTGGGATTACAACTGGCTGCCCAGAGAACAGGGCAATGACTTCGCAGTGAAATCTTATCCGCAGGTGTACTACGGCAGAAAAACCCGATTCAACCTTTCTGGTTCTGTAGCAGAGACCGGCTTACCTGAGTTAACTGACAGATTGCCGCAATTCAGGGTCGAGTACGATTACTCAGAGACAGGTGTCGTTGAGCGCAATGTGGCGTTTGAGTCTTTTTTCCACACCAGTTGTGAGGCAGAGGAGTACAACAAGCAGTACGAGATGATGGTCTGGGTTGGAGTGCCGACTATCCGCACACCGGGTACACAGGTGACCTCAGTAACCCTGAGTGGTCAGGAGTGGGATGTATTTATCAATCCGGCCCTTGGCTGGGCGTACGTTGCCTTTGTCGCAAGGAACCCGAGCAATCGAGGTACGCTGAACTGGAACGATTTTGTTTACTGGTCTCGAGATCAGGGGCCTTCTTTTGGTGTTCCGGCGATGGCACGCAACACGTGCATGGGGGCGATCGAGCTGGGCACCGAGACTTTCTGGGGCAGCGGAACATTTACCCTCAACCGCTTTCGTGTCAGCAGGGGCTGACAGCAACTCGATTATTTTTTACGCGGCAGATATTGTCGCGGTATACAGCCATACCCCGGAATTACCCAGATACTTTTCGGGCACCTTTCGGGATCGTTTGCTAAAGGCATTCAGTGATCTGTAGGTTTTGAGCTATCCGACTGTTATTCTAGAACCACCGCCGGACGTGGTGGTCAGATGAAGAATTAACAACAGAGGCTCTGTCTATGGGCAATCGCTTAAAAATTGAATTTACCGGTAGTCAGGGTGACAAACTGGCCGGGTTGCTGGAAACACCTGATACCGATCCCATCGCCTACGTTTTGTTTGCGCATTGCTTTACCTGCGGTAAAGACGTTGTTGCGGCCTCCCGAATTGGCCGGGCGCTGGTGGCTAAAGGCTTTGCCATCATGCGTTTCGACTTTACCGGTCTGGGTAGCAGTGACGGCGATTTTGCCAATACCAATTTCTCTTCCAACGTACAGGACCTGGTGCTGGCCGCAGACTATTTGCGTGAGCATTATCAGGCACCGGGGCTATTGATTGGTCACAGTCTTGGTGGCACTGCAGTATTAAAGGCAGCCCATTCAATTCCGGAAAGCGCCGGTGTGGTGACCATCGGTTCACCAGCAGATGCCCAGCATGTCGGTAAGCAATTTGTTTGCGATCTTGATGCGATTGAACGTGATGGTGAAGCGGATGTTTCTTTAGCCGGTCGCACCTTTACAATCAAAAAGCAGTTTGTTGATGACATTCGTGAGAACAAAGCTACTCAGGTTGCCGAACTGCGAAAAGCTCTGTTGGTAATGCACTCACCGGTTGATCAGACGGTTTCAGTTCAACAGGCAGAAAAAATATTTGTTGCAGCCAAGCATCCTAAAAGTTTTGTCAGTCTGGAAAATGCCGATCACCTGCTCACCAAAAAGCGCGATGCTGAATATGTTGCTACCACCATTGCCGGGTGGGCCAGTCGCTATGTGCTGGATGCTGCTGCCGCTGTGCCAGAGCGTAAAGTGGCCAGTGGTCATTTGGTGGTAAGTGAGAGAGACCGTAAGTTTTCGCAGTTAATACAAAGTGATGACCACCAGTGGGTTGCAGATGAACCTTCATCGGTGGGAGGCAGTAACCTCGGTCCGGATCCCTACGAGCACTTACTGGCAGCTCTCGGTGCCTGTACGGCAATGACAATGCGAATGTATGCCAACAGAAAAAAATGGCCGGTAGAAAACATAAGTATAGAGCTTGATCACGCCCGTGATCATGGCGCTGATTGCAGCGAGTGCGATGAAGAACATAAGCAGATCGATGTAATTACCCGATCCATTTCTATTACCGGTGATCTGGACGATGAGCAGCGCAATCGAATTATGGAGATTGCAGATAAGTGCCCTGTGCATCGAACGATGCACAATAAGCTGGTAGTTAAAACGAATGTAGTAACTTAGCAGGCGGTTTATTATTGAATCTGAGCTGTCCGACTTTAGAGTGTACTTGCAGATTACTATGGTGTACTTGCAGGTCAGTAGTTAAATTTGGGTTGCCAGCCGTCGCTGCCATCAGGTAACAGATCGAACAAATGCCAGATGGCGCAGAAGTCATCGCCTGGTCCGAATGGTGTGTCGGCTACACGCTTAATGCAGTCAGCGGTTTTGGTGAATACCGAGACACCCGGATGGTGTCCTTGCTCGTTGCGGTATCCCATGTCACTTGCAAAAGTATTGTCTGCGGTCGATACCATGGTAAACCTCCAGTTACGATCAGTTTTGAATTGTTGCTGAGTCGCGACAGAATCGGGTGATGAGATAACCACAGATGCTTTGTCCTTCCAGTGATTAAAGACGCCGTTAAAACCGTCAGCCCACAAGGTGCAGTAGGGGCAGCTTGTGCCCATATTGTGAATGACAAACAGATCTTTTTTGTCACCGAAAAGCTCGGTCAGACTAACTGGTTTTTCCACACCTGCGAATGAATAGTCAGATACCGTTTCCGGCTCGCGATTCTTCTGTGCTGTGACAAGTTCTTTGCGCGCTTCCAGAAAACGCTGACGCAGTGTATCGAGATTGGTGTTACTCATCCTTTAGTTACCTCCGTTTAACGTGTCATTACGGGTTAGTTTCTGCGTTGGGCCAATGCTTCTGCCGTAACACACAATAACTCAAACAGGATGTTAGCGCCCACCATTGCTGTTGAACCGGATGGATCAAACGATGGTGCAACTTCTACCATATCTGCGCCTACTATATTGAGCCCGCTGCAACCGCGAATCAGTAGTTGTGCCTCAAGCGATGTAAGTCCGCCAATTTCCGGAGTGCCGGTGCCGGGAGCAAAAGCTGGATCAAGACTGTCGATATCAAAACTTATGTATGCCGGGCCTTGTCCAATGAGGCGTCGGGCTTCCTGCAAGGTTTTATCAACACCCAGACGATGAAATTCATCCATGTAGATTACCCGCATACCGCTATCGTGACTGAACTTCCAGAGATCAAGATCGTTAACTGAGCCGCGGATACCGATTTGTATGGTGCGCTTTGGGTCGAGTAAGCCTTCTTCGACGGCGCGACTGAATGGTGCACCGTGGTGAAACTTTGAGCCCATATAGTCATCGCCGGTATCGCAGTGTGCATCAATATGAATCATGCCAACCGGACGATCTTTTGCGATGGCGCGAAATACAGGTAAGGTTACTGAATGATCGCCACCAACGGCGAGTGGAATGATGTTATTTGCAACGATACGCTCAAACGTATCCTGAATTGCTTTATGGCTTGCAGTTAGTTCGAACGGTGCAGGTACCCAGGCATCGCCAATGTCTGCCACGCGGCACAGCTCATGTGGTGCCACACCGGTTGCCTGATTTTTTAGTCTTACCAGGGTGGACTGATTTCGTACTTCACGCGGCCCGTGACGTGAGCCGGGCCGGTTGGTAACGCCACCATCAAATGGTATACCGACAATGCCAATATCTACATCCTGAAGATTTTCTTTCCATGGTGCTCTGAAAAAGGTGGGAATGCCAACATAGCGCGGGCGTTCCATAGGGTTGGCAAATTCCGGGTATGTGTCATCCGTCATATTGGCATGCTCGATGGGTTTTTATAGCAAATAGGTCGATATTTTTACAATCCATTCAACGGTATCTTTAACATCGGGTTGCCATCTTCGTCGGTTGGCAATTCTCCGGCACGCATATTCACCTGTAGTGCAGGGATAATAAGCTTTGGCATTGCGAGTTGCTTGTCGCGCTCTGTCCTGAGTTTAACAAATGACTCTTTAGTGCTGCCTTCACCAACATGAATGTTCCTGGTGCGTTGTTCCTTTACGGTAGTTTCCCATTGAATTTCTCGACCGTTTGGGCCGTAGTCGTGACAGATAAATAATCGCATATCGTCCGGCAGCGCCAGCACTTTTTGTATGGAGTTGTACAGCAGTTCAGCATCTCCGCCGGGGAAGTCAGCGCGGGCAGAGCCGCTGTCTGGCATAAACAAAGTATCACCCACAAAGGCTGTATTGCCGATCACATGAACCATGCATGCTGGTGTATGACCCGGTGTGCTTATCATAAAAGCATTCAGACTCCCGATTTGATAAGTATCACCTTCGGTAAACAGCGCATCAAACTGTGAGCCGTCGCGCTGAAACGACGTGCCTTCATTGAATAATTTTCCAAACTCATTCTGTACACGAATGATCTCTTTACTGATACCGGTTTTGCCGCCGAGAGCCTCCTGCAGATAGGGTGCTGCGGATAGATGATCTGCATGTACGTGTGTTTCGATTATCCATTCGAGTGTTAAGTTATGCTTTTTAATAAAATCGATCTGTTTGTCGGCGTTGTCGTAGAAAGTTCGACCGGCCGCATAGTCGAAGTCGAGTACTGAGTCGATAACGGCACAGGCTTTGGATTCCGAATCAATAACTATATAACTAATGGTATTGGAATCGGGATCGAAAAAAGGCTCGACCGCTGGCTTTTGCTGCATGTTGACTGGAAAGTTGCTCATGTTAAGTTCTCTTAACAGGTGTAATAAACGACAGGTGTAATAAACGGCGCTGCTTACCTGGAATGATAGTACCGTTGTTCCGGCAATGCCGCGACAAATGCGATGCGGTAATACAATAGCCCGGGGTATTGCCCAGGGCGCTATTGGCTAAGTATGGTTGTCATCATGCCAGTTAGTTATGTTGGCAGGCAAACCCAATTCATACTCAACACTGATGCAATCTATTGCAATTCCGAGAGACACTGAGAAATCTGTTCGGGAAATAAATATATAAGAACCGTTTTCCCGGTTATTCGCACTCAGCGGTTTACCGGTTCTCGCGGCTGCGATACATTGGCATGATGAAAACTCAGTATCTGCAGGATATCCAGCGCGAATGGCGACACGATTTCCATCGACATCCCGAGCTTGGATTCGAAGAGCACCGTACTTCGGAACAGGTAGCATCCCTTTTATCATCCTTTGGTATTGAAACTCATACCGGTATTGGTAACACAGGTGTTGTAGGAGTACTGCAGCGCGGCAATGGTACGGCGAGTATTGCGCTGCGTGCTGATATGGATGCTCTGCCGATTCAGGAGATCAATACATTTGACTACCGCTCTGGCAACGACGGTGTTATGCATGCGTGCGGTCACGACGGCCATACTTCAATGCTACTTGGTGCAGCGAAATACCTTGCAGAGTCAGGGGACTTCAGTGGTCGGGTAGTGTTTGTGTTTCAACCCAACGAGGAACATGGCTTTGGTGCACCGGCTATGCTTAAAGACGGTTTGTTTGATAATCATCCGGTGGATGCCGTTTACGGTATGCACAATATACCGAACATGGCGCTTGGTACTTTTGCAACCAGGGCCGGGCCGATCACTGCCAGTGAAAGTCTTTTTGAAATTGAAGTGACGGCACGCGGCGGTCATGCGGCACTTCCACATATGGGAGTTGATGCCATTGTGGTGGGGGCTGAAATTGTCTCAGCCCTGCAGACGATTGTTTCGCGCAAGTTAAACCCGGGCTTAAACGGGGTGGTATCAATTACCGAATTTACCAGTGACGGTGGTCGAAATGTATTGCCAGGCAATGCCAAACTAAGTGGCGATGCGCGAGCACTGACTCCTGAAATAAATCAAACCATCGAGGCGCGCATGCGTCAAATCGTTGAAGGTGTTTGTCTCGCCCATGGTGTGGAGGGCAGGGTGAATTATCACACGGCGTTTCCAGCGACTATCAACAATGCTGAATGCAGCGTAAATGCCAGTCGGGCTGCGAAAACGCTGTTGGGCGTTGATTCGGTTGACAGCAATTGCGAGGCAAAACTTTTTTCTGAAGATTTTGCCCACATGGCAGCTGCCAGGCCGGGCTGCTATGTGCTGATAGGTAATGGTACGTCAGGCTCCCACAGCAAACCGTTGCATTCGGCAGACTACGACTTCAATGACGAGCTGCTGACTATCGGATCTTCTTATTGGGTTGAACTGGTTGAGCAAGAGCTGCAGAGTCAAGCCTGATTGTTGAATTCTGGTTGTTGTCCCCGGCGCGCCTTTGATTCCACTGTCGCCGACATAGGTGTCGCGAGTGTTGCTAAATAGTTCTATTGCGATGGTATATAGAGCCGGTTTGGTGAGTTAAGCTACAGCTTGTATTTACTTATAGTAGGTGGGGGTTGTCATGTTGGCGCAACTGTCGGATACCCGTTTGAGATGACTCGCTTTTCCGCTTGGAGTGTAATTCGCAATGGCTTTAGCGGTCAGTCTGGCTGGACCAGACAATGGCGTGATCCTGAACCAAAAAAACAGTATGACATTGTTATTGTCGGTGGTGGTTTGCACGGTTTGGCAACCGCGTATTATCTGGCCAAAAATCACGCGCAGAAAAATATTGCAGTAGTCGAGAAAGGCTGGCTCGGCGGTGGTAACGCCGGTCGCAATACGACAATCGTCCGGTCTAACTATTTCCTGCCGGGTAACCGCGAGTTTTATGAACACTCACTAAAACTATGGGAAGAGCTGAGTCACGATCTGAACTACAACGTTATGTTTAGTCAGCGCTCGCATATTTCCCTGTTGCACAGTCCTGCGGCAATGGATGGTGCGGCGCGTCGCTACAACACCATGCGGTTAACGGGTACGCCGGATGCTGAAATCTGGGATCTCGATAAGCTCAAAAAAGAAGTGCCGCATCTGAATTACGGACCTGATTCGAGATTTCCGATTTTAGGTGCTGCGGTGCAGACGCGTGCCGGCACAGCAAGGCATGATGCGGTTGCCTGGGGTTATGCCCGCGGTGCCGATGCTCTCGGTGTCGATATCATTCAGAACTGTGAGGTGACCGGTACGGCAAGATCAGGCAGTGAAATAACCAGCCTTACTACATCGCGTGGTGAAATCGCTGCGAAAAAGGTCGGCTTTGCAGTGGCTGGTAACACCTCTCGACTCTGGCAGATGGCAGGCTTTAATACGCTCCCGATTGAATCTCACAAACTGCAGGCATTTGTTAGTGAACCACTAAAGCCTTTACTTGATCAGGTTGTGGTCTTTGGCGTTGGTGGGGCGCACTTTTATATCTCACAATCAGATAAAGGCGGGATGGTATTTGGTGGTGATATCGATTGGTACAAGTCTTATGCACAGCGGGGCAATTTACCGATAGTGCAGGACGTTGCCGAGTGTGCAATTTCTATTATGCCCTGTCTCGGTCGGGTGCGCCTGCTACGCCACTGGGCGGGTGTTATGGATATGTCTATGGATGGTTCGCCTTTTATATGCAAAACCCCGTTAAGTAATTTGTATTTAAACGCCGGATGGAATTATGGCGGTTTTAAAGCCAGTCCGGCATCGGGTTGGTACTTTGCAGACTTAATTGCCAATGACAGACCACACGAGACAATCGAGCACTTTAATCTGGATCGCTTTGCGCAAGGGGTCATTCTGGATGAACGTGGTGCCGGACCGGACCCAAAACTTCATGGATAAACGATCACTACTGGTTAGGAAAAGAAAATGATTCGCATCAATTGTCCTTTCTGCGGTGAGAGAGATCATAGTGAATTTGGTTATGGCGGTGATGGCAGTATTGTCTATCCGCCACTCGACGCATCTGCAGAAGTTTGGATTGAAGCTGTGTATCAGCGTGAGAATATTCGTGGCGTGCAGACTGAAAGCTGGCAACACGTGAGTGGCTGTCGGCAATGGTTGCTAATCGAGCGCGATACCATGACGCACGAGATTCACTCTGTTCGAGCGTCTCACGAAGGCGTTGCAAAGGTACTGGCCAGTGAAGCGGAGCGTCGCAAGTGAGTGCTTCTAGACTGGCTGAAGGCGGACGCATAGACCGCGATGCACAGATAAATTTCCAGTGGGATAAAAAAACGGTTTCAGGATTTGCAGGCGACACACTGGCCTCGGCATTAATGGCCAGTGGTGAAGCCATTCTCGGGCGCAGTTTTAAATATCACCGGCCACGTGGAATCATGTCTGCAGGGGTGGAGGAGTCCGGCGCTATAGTTACTGTTGGCAGCGGTGATCGTCGCGATCCGAATGTCAGGGCAACAACACAGGAAATCTACAATGGTCTGGTTGCCAGTGGCCAGAATGCCTGGCCGAATGTACGAACCGACCTTGGTGCAGTTAACAGTTTACTGTCGCGTTTTTTCTCTGCAGGCTTTTACTACAAAACCTTTATGGGTATTCCGCCAATGGAGTGGGGCAAGGGTACCGGTATCTGGATGCAATACGAAAAACTTATCCGCAAGGCGGCGGGTATGGGTGTCGCATCACGTGAGCCTGATCCGGACAGTTACGAGCACGGACATTTGTTTTGTGATCTTCTTGTTGTCGGTTCTGGTCCCGCCGGTCTTGCAGCCGCAGTTAAAGCGGCCCGCACTGGATTGGATGTACTGCTTGTAGAACAGGATTTTGAAGCCGGTGGTGATTATTTAAACCAAACGAGTACAGAAGCAGAACAAAAGCGCAGCAATGCACTTGCCGAACTTGAAAAAGCCGGTGCCAGAGTTATGGTCCGAACCACGGCATTTGGATTATACGATTACGGGGTTGCCGGACTACTTGAAAGAGTGACAGATCATCTGGCCGATCCCGCACCACACACACCGAGACAACGCTTTTTAACCGTGCGTGCAAAACATACGATTCTTGCCACCGGTGCACTGGAGCGCACGGTAGCGTTTGGTAACAACGAGTTACCGGGAATCATGACGGCTGCAGCTGCAAACACTTATTTGAATCGCTTTGGTGTGTTGCCAGGTCAGAAAATTATTATAGCAACCAATAATGACTCCGCTTATAAGCCAGCTTTGAATCTGGCCGGTGCTGGTGCAGAAGTTACCCTGCTTGATTCACGTGCCGCTTTACCCGCTAACGTCTCAGGCCTGCTGGAGACAAAAGGCATTACACTCAAAACGGGTAATACCGCCTGCAACGCTAATGGTAAAAAAGGCATAAGCAGCCTGGATCTTGCGGTGACTTCAGGCAGCGGCTGGAGTATGGGTGAGACGCTCGATTGTGATTTGCTGCTCATGTCCGGTGGCTGGTCGCCGGTGGTTAATTTGCTATCGCATCGCAGTGTCAGACCAGTCTGGGATAAAGACAATTTGTGTTTTGTTGCACCGGATAACAAAGAGCCAATACAAATGGCAGGATCTGCCAATGCAGTCTGGGGCACCGGTGATTGTGAAGAATCTGGTGTGGCGGCGGCCGATGCAGCTATTGCGGCTTTAACCGGACACAGTATCTCGGTGAGCGCGCCTGCGTCTGGCGGATGGGACACACCGATTGAACCGTTGTATGAAGTGAAAGTTGAAGGTAAAAATCTAAAGAGTTTTATCGATCCGCAGCATGATGTCACCTCTGATGACATAAGGCTTGCCCATCAGGAAGGATTTGTATCTGTCGAACATCTAAAACGCTACACCACACTGGGTATGGCAACCGATCAGGGCAAGATGGGTAATATCATTGGTCTGGCCCTGATGGCTGAGGCGCTAGGCAGAGAAATACCTGAAGTTGGAACCACCACATTCAGGCCGCCTTATACACCAATCAGTCTGGGTGCGTTAACCGGTCGAGGCAAGGGCACACACTTTAAAGCACTGCGTCGAACACCGATGCACGACTGGAATCTTGCCCATGGTGCAACGATGACCGAGGCCGGTCTCTGGCAACGCCCGTGGTATTTTGCACGTGAAGGTGAAGGTATTTCAGAAGCGTATGTTCGTGAGACGATCACCACTCGTGAAACTGTCGGACTGGTTGATGTCACTTCTCTTGGTAAAATTGCCATCCAGGGGCCGGATGCAACTGAGTTTATCAACCGCATCTATAGCAATGCATTTGCAAAGCTGCCAATAGGCAAAGCGCGCTACGGCATCATGTTGCGTGACGATGGTATTGTGATGGACGATGGCACCACCTGGCGGTTCTCTGAAACCAACTACTTCATGACAACCACTACTGCGCATGCAGCGAAGGTGATGGTGTGGCTTGAGGAGTTACTGCAAACGCGATGGACCAACCTTAAAGTACATGTGACGTCTGTATCGGAACAGTGGGCCGGCAGTGCTATTGCTGGTCCAAAATCCCGCGCGGTACTTGAAGCCTGTGTCGAAGATGCAGCGAGTGTTTCAAATGAAGCACTGCCTTTTATGGGGGTAATTGAAACCACACTTAAAGACGGTGTGCCCTGCAGAATAGCCCGAATCAGTTTCTCCGGTGAGATGGCGTATGAAATGTATGTCGAGTCCGACTACTCGGAAAGCATGATGGACATGCTGTGGGACGCTGCACAAAGTTATGATGGATGCTTGTATGGCACAGAAACACTGGGTGCGCTGCGTATTGAGAAAGGCCACGTGACAGGCGTTGAGCTTGACGGTCGCGTTACTATAGAAGACGCAGGTCTGGGACAGATGGCATCGGATAAAAAATCCTACATAGGCAGCGCGTTGCGCAAGCGCCCCGATCTGACCAGAACCGATCGACCGCAGCTTGTGGGGATCTTTCCCAAAGACAGGTCAGAGACTTTTAAAGCAGGTTCAATTCTTTGCTCTGAGAATAAAGTTGAAGGTCATGGTGATGGCTGGATTACAGCGGTTACTCACTCGCCATCACTGGGGCACTGGATAGGACTGGGTTACATCAAGGGCGGGTATGATGCGTGGTCCGGACAAACCATTGTGGCAGCTGATCCGGTTCGGCGCGGCAACATCAATGTAGAGGTTGTATCGCCGCATATGGTTGATCCGACCGGGGAGAGAATGCGTGGCTAATTCGTTATCGGTTGAGCGTGTCTCGGCACTGGCAGCACATTACACACCGCTGGCAACTGCTGATGCAGGTGTCACGTTGTCCGAAATTCGCAACCTTGTGCTGTGGCAACTGGCTGTCTGGCCTGAAACCATAGAGAGTGCTGCAGGCTCTGTTGCAGGAGCGCACGGCATTACATCTGTTCCCACCTTCTGTGGATCGGCCACATCCGGTAACGTCTCAATGTTGCGTATAGAGCCATGCAAATTCTGGGTACTCGGTGCATCACTGTCAGAACCTGATGCATCTGACGGAGTGGTGTTGGATTTGTCACACTCACGCACCCATATAAGAATAAGTGGCAGTAAAGCAGCCGTTGTTTTGAACAGCTACCTGCCGCTTGATCTGCGCGAGAAGAGTTTTCCTGTCGGTACGGTGGCATCCACTGCGTTTCATCACGTTGGTGTGACTATCTGGCGAACAGAGCAGGGGTACGAGCTGTTTGTGCCGCGAGGTTTCGCAGTTTCCCTGTGGGAGCTGTTGGTAGAGGCTTCACATCAGTACAGGCTGGCGGTTACTTAATCTGTAAGCCGGCTATTCATTGGTCACGCCGTTTGTCTCTCTATAGTAAGGTTTTTTACCGGTCTCAGCCAGGGATTGTGGGGCTTGGTGCATCTGACGGGCAGATGGTTGTTTTATTCTTCTGTCTTTAGCTTGGGAAGTGGTGTCGGTTAGTCGGAAATTCAAATGTTGGTCCGTAGCGCTGGTCTATCGGCTACGTCCTTGAATAGGCTGTTCCCGGTGTTACTTTTCGTAACAAACGGTGTTCGGCTGCAGGTTTTGGTTTGGCCACAAATTGAATTGTTTTATTTAAGTTGTTGATAATATTAGAAATATATCCGCTTGGACGGATGCACTTTACCTCACTAGTATGGTGAAGTTCCTCAGGCTTGGAGAGATATTGCCTGGGATGAATATTCGCGGCACCTCGCTGCAACAACCATAATCAACGGGCCTGCTCCCGGAGGAGATTACTTCATATGAGTTCAGACAAGAACCCGCTTAAAACTGCGTTAACGCGTAGATCTGTACTGAAGGCCAGCGCAGCATCTGCTGTTGTGGGCGCAGCGCCAATGATAATTCCCAGTACCGCTTATGGGTACGCTAATGAGCCAAAAGGCGACACAGTTACCTTGGGTTTCAATGTGCCACAAAGTGGCCCATATGCTGACGAAGGTGCGGATGAACTCCGCGCATACGAGCTCGCCGTAGAACACCTGAATGGTGGCGGTGATGGTGGCATGATGGGAACTTTCACTTCGAAAGAGCTGAAAGGCGATGGTATTTTGGGCAGAAAAGTTGCCTTCGTCACGGGCGATACGCAGACTAAACCTGATGCTGCCCGCGCCTCTGCAAGATCCATGATTGAGAAAGACGGTGCGATTATGATCACCGGCGGTTCGTCGTCTGGTGTTGCAGTTGCAGTTCAGGGGCTTTGTCAGGAAGCAGGCGTGATTTTCATGGCCGGCCTCACGCATTCTAACGATACGACTGGTAAAGATAAGAAGGCAAATGGGTTCCGCCATTTCTTCAACTCTCACATGTCGGGTGCTGCACTTGCTCCAATTTTGAAGGACAACTACGGTGCTGATCGTAAAGCTTATCACCTGACTGCTGACTACAACTGGGGTTACACCACTGAAGAAGCGGTTCGTACTTCTACAGAGGCTCTTGGTTGGGAAACAGTTGCAGCAGTTAAAACACCACTCACACAGACTGACTTTTCTTCATATGTTGCACCTGTTCAGGCGGCCGGTGCTGATGTGCTGGTTCTGAATCACTACGGCGCAAACATGGTGAATTCACTTACCTCTGCGGTACAGTTCGGTCTGCGTGATCTTGAGGCAAACGGTAAGAATTTCGAAATTATCGTACCGCTGTACTCTCGACTGATGGCTAAAGGTGCGGGCGCGAACGTAAAAGGTATTTTTGGTTCTACTAACTGGCACTGGTCACTACAGGATGAGGGCTCTAAAGCTTTCGTTAAGTCTTTCGGTGAAAAGTACGGCTTCCCTCCAAGTCAGGCTGCTCACACTTGCTACGTACAGACTATTCTGTATGCAGATGCATGTCAGCGTGCTGGTACTCATGATCCATGTGGTGTTGCTGCCGCGCTTGAGGGTTTTGAGTTCGATGGTCTGGGTAATGGCAAGACGCTATACAGAGCCGAAGACCACCAGTGCTTCAAGGACGTGCTGGTCGTGAAAGGTAAAGAGAACCCGAGTTCAGAGTTCGATTTACTTGAAATTGTAGAAGTCACGCCTGCCGCCCAGGTCACCTATGACGCCGGTATTTTCGGTGGTGAGCTAGGTAGCTGTAATTCAGGCTAAAAGACGTTAAGTAATATACGTCGCACTACACCGGCGAACTCACCGGTGTAGTGCTTTTTTATGCTTACTGTGCATGAACCTCCGGTTCGTCCTGATTGACTAGAAAACTATAATGGAACTCTCTGCGCTGTTGTTGCAGGTCTTAAATGGCCTGGATAAAGGTAGCGCCTACGCTCTTATAGCGCTTGGGCTTACTCTAATATTTGGAACCCTGGGGGTAGTTAACTTCGCCCACGGTGCGCTGTTCATGATCGGCGCGTTCTGCGCTGTAACTCTGCAGCGATTGCTAAATCTCTCTACCATTACGCTGGATGAAACCAAAACAGATTTTTTGGGTAACCCCGCTAAGATAAAAACACCTTACGTTGAAAGCTGGTTTGGAGAAGCTGCCGGACAGGCGATTATCGACTGGTCGGTGCCGTTGGCCATCATACTTGCGATACCTGTGATGTTGTTGGTCGGGTTTGCCATGGAGCGTGGCTTAATAAAGTACTTTTACAAACGACCGCACGCGGATCAGATTCTTGTTACGTTCGGCCTGGCAATTGTATTGCAGGAAATCGTCAAAGCATACTTTGGTGCAAACCAGATACCGGTGCCAGCACCTGCTGCGTTTGTTGGATCTTTCGACTTCGGTCAGCTTGTTGGTTTTGGTCCTGGGGAGGTCATTTATCCCTATTGGCGGATTGTCTATTTTGCATTTTCGTTACTGGTAATCGCGCTCGTATTTGCGTTTTTGCAGTTCACCACTTTTGGAATGGTAGTGCGGGCCGGAATGGCTGATCGTGAAACTGTTGGGTTGCTCGGAATAGACATCGACAAGCGCTTCACGATCACTTTTGGTATTGCCGCTGCAGTTGCAGGCCTGGCTGGCGTTATGTATACGCCAATCAATCCACCCAACTATCACATGGGCATGGACTTTTTAGTGATCTCATTCGTTGTGGTGGTAGTAGGAGGTATGGGTTCGCTTGCCGGCGCAGTGCTGGCTGGGTTCGTGCTGGGTATCCTTGAAAGTTTTGCATCGATGCGAGAAGTCATTGAGGTGATTCCCGGTATCAATCAGGTAGTGATATATCTTGCAGCTGTTTTGATTCTTCTTGCCCGCCCGCGTGGTTTGCTGGGCCGCAAAGGCGTGATGGAGTAAATATCGTGTTGGGATTAAATCGAAACGATTTTCTGCTCCTGCTATTCGTTCTGCTTATGTTAGCTGCAGCACCGATTCTCATGAACCCGTTCCCTGAAGGGTCAGTGTTTGCACAATTCAATGGCGGTTATCCAGATCTTATGCAGCGATTTATGATCTTTGGTATTTTCGCCATCGGCTTTAATATTTTGTTCGGATTGACCGGTTATTTGAGCTTTGGACATGCTGCATTTCTTGGTGCGGGTTCCTATGCGGCTGTGTGGATGCTCAAGCTCCTAACGATCAATGTTATTCCAGCGATAATTATATCAACGCTTGTGGCGGGTGTGTTTTCACTGCTTATCGGTTATATATCGCTGCGACGCTCCGGGATATATTTTTCTATACTGACGCTCGCCTTCGCACAGATGTCTTTTGCACTCGCGGCGTCGGTATTAACGCCAATTACCGGTGGCGAGACTGGTTTGCAAACTACACTGAAAGACCCGCGAATTCTTGATGGTGCGGCCAGCTCGGGTAACATACCAGCGCCTTCTTTGTTTGGTCTTGAGATGCGACACAGTAAAGAAGTGATGGTCGGTGATTGGCTGTGGACGTTTAACGTAGGCTATTATCTTTGTGCGTTCATAATGTTGATTGCTTTTTATATATCAATTCGTATATTTCGATCACCCTTTGGCATGATGCTGAAAGCAGTCAAATCTAACAATCAACGCTTAAGCTACACCGGCATCAATCCGCGACCCTACACGCTGGCGGCATTTGTCATTTCTGGAATGTATGCAGGACTTGCGGGTGGTTTGATGGTAGCTATGGATCCGCTCGCTGGTGCTGAGCGTATGCAGTGGACAGCCTCAGGTGAGGTTGTATTGATGGCTATACTCGGCGGGGTGGGAACATTGCTTGGGCCGTTGGTAGGTGCAAGTGTGATCAAATA
Source organism: uncultured Granulosicoccaceae bacterium (assembly GCA_964388065.1). Lineage (GTDB taxonomy): Bacteria > Pseudomonadota > Gammaproteobacteria > Granulosicoccales > Granulosicoccaceae. The sequence goes on along the minus strand of CAYLZS010000212.1, from coordinate 8,197 downwards.
TTTTGAAAACATCTTCTCTAAGATTAACGATAACTTGTTGCATCAGTGGTTTTCGTTTATGCCTCAGGGCCTTGAAGATTTCATGGTTACCATTGTGCATCCGTTTGTCGGCAAGGGCTGGCATCTTACGCTCGGGGCACTGTTTATGCTGATAGTTATTTTTCTACCTGGTGGTGTAGTCGGCGGGTTAGTTAATCTTGGCAGACGTATTTTCAGACGCGGCAGCAGGGTTGGATAGATAACATGGCATTGCTAGAAGTACAGGGTATCAACAAACGCTTTGGTGGTTTGCAGGCGTTAGACGATGTAAACCTGAATGTTGCTGATGGCGGTGTGCATGCCATTATTGGTCCCAATGGGGCGGGCAAATCTACACTGTTAAACGTGTTTGTCGGTCGTTTGATTCCGGACACTGGCAGTGTGATGTTTAACGGCAAGAGCCTGCTTGGCAGGCAGCCGCACAAAATCAATCAGGCCGGTGTGTCTCGGGTATTTCAAACCCCTGAGATATTTGATGAACTGACGGTGATTGAAAATGTGATGATTCCGGCATTAGCTGACAGAGACGGGGCATTTAAATTTTCTCCGTGGAAAAAAATGGCCGGGGAGACCGAAATACGGGAATCCGCGGTTGATGTACTCGAAGACATCGGTCTTGGTGATAAGTTAGATATGACGGCGTCGTCAATGTCACGTGGCGATAAGCGTCGCCTCGAGATGGCAATGGGGCTGGTACAGAAGCCCAAGCTTTTGTTACTTGATGAACCAACCGCGGGTATGAGTCGCGCAGATACCAACAATACCATTGACGTACTCAAACATATAAGCAACAGCCGTGGTGTCACCATGGTGATTATTGAACATGATATGCATGTGGTTTTTAGTCTGGCAGACAAAATAAGTGTGCTGGCTCAGGGTACAGTGATTGTTGAAGACGCACCTGAGAACATCAAAGGCAATCCCAAAGTTCAGGAAGCCTATCTCGGGGGTGCCCATTGAGCGACGCAGCTAACCAGGCAGATCAATCTCCTGCTTATTTCTCATGTCGTGACATTCACTCTTACTACGGTGAGAGTTACATTGTTCAGGGAATAAACTTCGACGTACGAGAGGGTGAAATACTGGCCTTATTAGGCCGCAACGGCGCTGGTAAAACATCAACCTTGCGCACGATTGCCAGACTGGAGGAACCGGAATTACAAAAAGGTGAAATCTGGCTTGATGGTAAAGCCCTTCACGAAATGAAAAGTCACGAGGCGGCAGTTGCCGGTGTCGGAATGGTACCGGAGGACCGCAGGATAATCCCCGGACTGACAGTTGAAGAGAACATCAAGCTTGCCCAGATTGTCGACCCGGTCGGCTGGTCACTGAGTCAAATCTACGAACTTTTCCCGCGTCTTGGAGAACGGCGTAAACAAGAGGGCACGACGCTCTCAGGTGGTGAACAGCAGATGCTGGCGATTGGTCGGGCGTTGTCACGCGACATAAAACTGTTGCTGCTGGATGAGCCTTATGAAGGGCTGGCACCGGTCATTGTTCAGGAAATTGAAAAGACACTGCACTACATTCGTGAACAGGGCATGACAACCATTATTGTGGAACAAAATGCTGTTGCAGCGCTCCAGCTTGCAGATCGTGCGGTGATTCTCGATACCGGTGAACTGGTCTATGAGGGGTCAGCGAAAGAAGTGCTCGACAATGAACAGCTTCGCCACGAGTACCTTGCTATTTAGCTTTCTCGTGTGATGAATCAATCAGATGTTACGCCAGAGGTTTCTATGCAGGCATCCATGATTTCAACAGGATGCCGCACTTCAACATTATTGTTATCTTCAATTTGCTTGCGGCAGCTATAGCCGTTACTGACAATTGTTGTCTGCCTGTTGGTTGATGAATTGGCAATAGCGCCCTGCAGTGATCTGGCGTATAGCTTGTCTCCGATAGCACTGGTTTTGGCGCGTATTCCAAAGATACCTGCCATGCCGCAGCATCCGCTTTCTGGTTCGTCTAATTTGTCAAAGCAATTCTGCATCCAGTCTCGATCTGACTGTTGCGAGGCCTTACCATGGCAGTGCAGGTGCATGACTCCGTGTGGCAGTTTTTTAGTAGCCTGAATTTTTTGTCTGGTTAAAAACTCTGCGACAGTCATGGTACGTGCATCGAGATCAGTTGCTCTCACGTCCTCTGGAAACAGTCTGTGTAATTCGTCTTTAAATACCGAGAGACAGGATGGTTCGAGCACCAGTACAGATGCGTTTGCAGGTAGCTTACTGTAAAAGTTATCGAGGATACTGCTCATCTGTTGTTTTGCCTCGTCCAAAAAGCCATGTTCGTAGAGAGGTCTGCCACAACAGAAGTGGCTTTTCGCGACCAGCACGTTGAAGCCGCAGCGATTAAGTAAAGATACCGCTGTTTTTAAAACCTCTGGCCGATAGGCGTTGTTGACGCTGTCGAGCCACAGTACAACGGCACTGTCGGTTGTGGTAGTGCCAAATTTCAGAAACTCGCCTTCTGACGAGTCTGCTTTTTTAACAGCCCAGCTCTTAAACGGTGTGTTATCAAGCACAGGCAAAGATTTGTTTTTATCCACTCCCAGGCGCGATTTTAATATCCTGCCGGGCACACCGCTTTGCAGCGTGTTGAATATTTTTGGAAAGCGTGTCAGCAAGGGCAGCCACTGACCAGACTTGCCAAAAACATGGTGATGTAGCGGACGCTTTTTGATCCGGTGGTGTTGTGCCATAAATTCAGCTTTGAATGCCGCGATATCAACATGTGTCGGGCATTCTGTTTTGCAGGATTTACAAGACAAACAGAGCTCAAGAGACTCTGCGATATCTGTATCTTCAAATCCGTCGGCAATGACTTCTCCCCTGAGTAGTTCATGCAGCAGGTGAGCGCGACCGCGTGTAGAGAAACGTTCTTCACCAGTGGCCTGGTAGCTTGGGCACATAGCACCCGTTGCAGCGCGACACTTGCCCATACCGATACAGCGTTCCGTGCTGCGCCCGAAGCCGCCCGCATCTTCAGTAAAGTGCAGTATGCTGTCGAAAACAGGTGTGTTGTACTCGGGCCCCAGGCGCAGGTTTTCATCCATGCGGTAAGCATCGATAAGCTTGCCCGGGTTCATTAGTCTGTCCGGATCCCATGCCTGCTTGAATCTCCTGAAGGCCTGCATCATGTTTTCGCCAAACATGATCGGCAGGAACTCGGCCTTGGCCTGTCCGTCGCCGTGTTCACCGGAAAGTGATCCGTTGTATTTAACAACCAGCTCGGCAATCTCTTTGCTGAAGCGCCGCCACTTTTCAACGCCTGCTTCGGTTCTTGTGTCAAAGGTCATTCGAGCGTGTATACAACCATCGCCAAAGTGTCCGTACAGGCTTGTTTTATAATCGTAACGATCAACCAGAGCTGCCAGTTCTCTTAAATAATCACCGAGTTGCATTGGATCGACTGCTGTATCCTCCCACCCGACAACCGGATCGGTATCACCCGGGGTAAGCGCGAGTGCTGTGGCTGACGCCCCTTGTTCACGAATACTCCAGATATCGGTTACCTCAGCAGGATCGATTGCGCTTTTTACTGAAACCACAGTTGGTGAATTTGCCATGGCCTGTTCGAATGATGTGCATCGTTCATCGAGCTCGGTCTCTGTTGGTGCTGCTATTTCAATAAGTAGCCAGGCGCGCCCTTCGGGTAGCAATGCGACTTCTCGCTGTCGCAGATTTCTGTCGTTTAGCCCGCCAATGATATTCCAGTCGAGCCCTTCCATTGCAATGGGTGAAAATGGCATCACAGACGGGACAATATCGCCTGCTTCAAAAATGTCTTTGAAGCCAAGTACAAACAGTCGTTTGAATTTCGGGTTTTCAATAAGGGAAACCCGCGCTTTTAATACACTGATACAAGTTCCTTCTGACCCTACCAATGCACGTGCAACGTTAAACCCGTTTTCCGGTAGCAGCTGGTCGAGGTTATAGCCGGAGACCCTTCTTTTTATGGTCGGGTAGCGCTGCCGAATTTCATTGGCGTACTCGTCGCGAATAGACTTCAGTTCGCGATAGACACCAGCGCGTGCGTCGTTGCCTGCAATAATGTTATCCAGTTCTGCATCTGTTGTTGGTCCGACCCAGAAGCTTTCACCCGTTGCAGTGAGTACCTTGAGCTCAATTACGTTTTCAACCGTTTTACCCGCAAGCATTGAGTGTGGACCACAGGAATTATTGCCAATCATGCCACCCAGCGTGCAGCGACTATGGGTAGCGGGATCTGGTCCGAAGGTGAGGTCGTGTACTTCGGCTGCGGCTTTTAGTGCATCGCATACAATACCCGGCTGGATCAGTGCGCTGCGGTTTTCGACATCAATCGATAACACCTGATTCATAAAACGAGAGCAATCGATTATCACAGCTTCATTGACCGTCTGACCGTTTTGCGAAGTACCGGCACCACGCATCAGTGCCGCTACCTTATGTTGTTTGCAGGCAGCGATGGTTAGCACGATGTCTTGTTCAGATCTGGGAAAAACAACCCCGAGAGGCACCTGACGGTAGTTGGACGCATCACTGGTGAACAACGCCACACCTGCAGGTGTAAAATCTACCTCGCCTTCGATTTGCCGAAGCAGATCCTGATACAGGGTATTTAGGTGTGAATGCAGGATTTTGGTGCCGGGCATGTATCGGGTTGTGTCTGAAGCCAGCCAGAATTATAGCGTTCTGGCGCGGCAGGCACCGGATAATGTTGTTCAACAGTTGAAAGGCATAAAAAGTAGGGAGTGGTCGGACAGTTGCGGTAATATCTTCTGGAACACTAAGGCAGATACTGATGACCGTATATTCAATTGGCGACAAAACTCCTTTAGTTGCACCCGATGCCTGGATAGCTCCTGATGCGTCGGTAATTGGAGATGTCGAACTGCAGGCGAAAAGCAGTGTCTGGTTCGGCGCGGTAATCCGTGCGGAAAATGACCGTGTAGTGATCGGGGAGGGCTGCAACATTCAGGACGGCACGGTGATTCATATTGATCCCGGCTACCCGCTAAAGTTACATCGTCATGTTACTGTCGGGCACAAGGTCATGCTGCATGGCTGCACAGTGCATGAGCAATCCCTGATTGGCATTGGCAGCATATTGCTGAACGGCAGTGTCATTGGTAAAAATTCACTGGTCGGTGCCAACACATTGATACCGGAAGGCAAAGAGTATCCGGAGGGTGTGCTTATACTCGGTTCACCTGGTAAGGTCGTTCGCAGTTTAACGGATGAAGAACAGCAGGGTTTGATGCGTGCAGCAGAGCACTACATCAGCAATGCAGAGTATTTTAGAAAAAATCTGCAAGCCGTTTCATAATCCTGCTGTTATTCATGTATTACTTCGAGCGGAGGTCCGATGTCTCATAGCTACAATCAGCCACTCGGCGGCAATGAGATGCCGAGATTTGCAGGGCCAGGCACTTTTATGCGCCTGCCAGCATCTGACTCGGCAGAGGCACTGGATGCTGCGATTATTGGTGTACCGATGGATATTGGTACCAGCTGGCGTTCCGGTACACGCTTTGGTCCAAAACAGGTGCGAGCGGAGAGCTGTATGTTACGCCCGTATAATATGTGGACCCGTGCGGCACCATTTGAACAAATGCAGGTGGCTGATATTGGTGACGTACCGATCAATACTTTTAATCTTCGCGATGCGGTAGATCGGATAACCACGTTCTACGATAACGTATTGCAGCATAACGTTATTCCGGTATCGATTGGTGGTGACCATACTTTAACGCTGCCGATACTGCGTTCAATATATAAAAAACATGGCAGTGTGGCGTTAATACATGTCGACGCTCATGCAGATATCAATGAACATATGTTTGGAGAAGAGATAGCTCACGGCACACCTTTTCGCCGCGCCTATGAAGAAGGCTTAATCGATGCCGGAAAAACATATCAAATCGGATTGCGGGGTACCGGTTACTCTGCAGAAGACTTTGATACTGGCAGAGACTGGGGTTTTACCGTTATTCAGGCAGAGGAAATTTGGTATAAATCTCTCGCACCATTGATGGATGAAATCCGTCAGGTGGTAAAAGAAACACCAGTGTATCTGACCTTTGATATCGACAGCCTCGACCCGTCGGTAGCACCCGGCACGGGTACCCCTGAAATCGGTGGACTCACTGCGTCGCAGGGTATGGAGATTATCAGAGGCTGCAAAGGGTTAAATCTGGTCGGTTGCGATCTGGTGGAAGTCAGTCCCCCGTATGATACCTCCGGCAACACAGCATTGGTTGCGGCTAACTTACTCTATGAGATGTTGTGTGTGCTGCCAAAATCTGTGCCGAGCTGACGAACAGTCGCCTGCGTGCGGGTAAGTGATCAGAATCGGAATTGCCTGCCGGCGACATGCCGGGTCTGCCACAACGCAGGTACCTGCACCAAATTATGATCCCTGAATGAACTGCTGCATGATTTCGGGCGAAATTATTGACAATCCCCCACTGAATGGGAGAATGATGGCAGGGAGCAATCCGCTCACCTTTATTTATCCGTGGGGAAAAATTAATGAAAACGATTAAGCAAATCAGTGCTGGCGTTCTGCTGAGCGTTGGGCTGTTAAGTGGTGGCGTATACAGCAGCAGTGCGATAGGTGCTGAGTGTATAGCACCGGCAAATCCTGGTGGAGGATGGGATTTTACCTGTCGTTCAATTGGTAAAATCATGTTTGATATCGGTGCGGTTGATAAGCCGATTCAGGTTACCAACATGGCCGGTGGTGGTGGCGGACTCGCCTATACCCATGTGGTCAGCGAGCGTGCAACCGATGAAGAGCTGATCATCGCGGCATCTTCGGCAACAGCAACTCGCCTTGCCCAAAATGCTTACGCAGGCATGACAGCTGATCAGGTGAAGTTTCTTGGTGCCATAGGCGCTGATCCCGGTGTCATCGTTGTTGCCAAAGATGCACCTTACGAATCTCTTACTGATTTACTGGATGCAGTGAAGGCTGATCCTGGATCGATAACATTCGCCGGTGGTTCCGCGGCCGGTGGTTTTGATCACCTCAAAGTACTGATGGCACTTGGCAGAGCCGGTTTTAATGATATCTCCAAAGTGAAGTATATCGGTGTTGACGGTGGTGCTGATGCAATCACACAAACTATCGGTGGCTTCACACACGCAATGACCGGTGACATCTCTGAAGTTGTTGGCTTTCTCAAGTCTGGCGACGTTCGTGTACTTGCAGTACTTACCGATGATCGTATTCCCGGTGATTTCGATACCATTCCAACTGCAAAAGAGCAGGGCATTGATGTAGTAGCAGTCAACTGGCGTGGTTTGTATGTGCCAAAAGACATCTCTGACGAAGCTTACCAAAAGTGGTCCGGTGCGCTGGCTGAAGTCGCCAAGTCAGACGAATGGGCTGAGCAGATGGAGGCCAATGGTCTTGCACCGTTTACCAAAGTTGGTGATGACTTTGCAGGATACCTTGAAGGTGTAATGGCTGAAGTTAAGGAACTGTCCAAAGAACTCGGTGTTATCGAGTAGGTGAGCGATCGGATTTTTGGATCGTTAGTATGTTTGGTAGCGCTCGCGTATATCGTGAGCGCTACTCAAATTCAAGAGAGTTTTATGACTGACCCGGTCGGCCCAAAACTCTTTCCTATCATTATTGGCAGTGTGTCGTTTGTATGCGCACTGACTGTGATCGTTAAGCCTGACGAGTCTCCTGACTGGCTCGGGCCTGCAATCTTTATCGCTCTGTTGTGTGCAGTGGTGGCCCTTGTGGCTTACGCGCTTACGCTTAAACCGCTTGGCTTTCTTATACCGACTGCTGTCGCCTCTGCGATAATCAGTTATCTTATTCAGCGCAACTTTGTTACCGCTCTTGCAACCGGGGCGGGCTTGTCGATCGGTCTGTTTGTTATCTTCAAATACGCGCTTGGCCTGGGTCTGGTGGCGTTTTCTAAAAGCCTGATTGGATAACAGACATGGAAGTGTTATCGCTGCTGGCAAACGGCTTTTCAGTCGCTCTTACACCGCATACGTTAATGCTGGCTGTGGCCGGTTGCATTATCGGCACCATGGTCGGTGCATTGCCGGGCCTTGGCCCATCCAACGGTGTTGCCATTCTTATTCCACTGGCTTTTTCACTGGGGCTCGATGCGACTCAGTCGCTGGTGTTGATGACGAGCGTATACTAC
>CAYLZS010000211.1:0-15079 GCA_964388065.1 uncultured Granulosicoccaceae bacterium | reverse complement strand
TTGCAGATGGAGAAATTCTGGTCAAGGTGGAAGCTGCCGGAATTTGTGGTACGGACCGGCATCTGTTTAAAGGGGAGTTCCCGTCTGTCGATAACACCACGCTCGGTCACGAGTTTAGTGGCATTGTGGTGGAGACCCGCAATTAACTTTGGTGAAATGCTTGAATTCTGGACCGGTGGCAAAGTAGTAGCGACTCCGCACCGGGTTATTGGTGACAAAACAGAGCGTCTGTCAGTTCCGCTGTTTTTTAACCCGCGCCACGATGTCAATGTAGCCCCGGCTGAAAGTGGAAAAGTTATTTTAGCCGGAGATCATTTAAGCAAACGGTACGATGAAACTTACCTGCACCGCAAAGGTGTCGACAATAGATAGAGTAGCAGCGGTGGTTTATTCGCCGGAAACATAAAGTGTGAATTCTTTATTTTTCCACATTTCAACTATCATTGGGTTGGTATCCTGTTGGCTGGTTGAAACCTGAGTGTAACTTCATGACCTTGTCCCTAAGCAGGCATCGTTGCCTGTCATTTCTTATTGTGCCGTTTCTATTAGTTGCCTTGTCGTCTTGCGGATCTGGTTCCGGGGAGGTGGCAGACAGTAATCTGGCAGGTAACACTGTTGATGCAGATGCTGACGGTAATGGCCAGGAGGGTACTGTTGATCAGGAAGCCACTGATCAGGAAAGCACAGAACCTGAGGTCCCTGAATCGGAAGATAATGACCCAGAAGTTACTGAACCCGATGGCAGTGAACAAGGCAGCACAGACGGTTCAGCTATTATAAATCAACCCAATATCCTGCTTGTGATTACGGATGATCAGGGGATTGATGCCAGCGCTCAATACAGTCTCAGTAATGATCTGCCTAACACACCAGTGATCAATGCACTGGCCCGCAACGGCATTACCTATGAGAACGTATGGGGCACTCCCAGTTGTTCTACTACGCGTGCCGCTTTACTTACCGGGATGCATGGTGTCAATACCGGGGTGCTGAGTGTACCGGGCAATCTCTCTGCAGACTTTACAACTATTCAGCGATTTTTAAGTCAGAACGAAGCGTCCAGTAACTACCAGACCGCGGTTTTTGGTAAATGGCATGTTGATGGCGGCGGTGGAAATTTAAATCATCCGAATGACCTTGGAGTCGGGCACTATGCCGGTCACCTGAGGCCCAATATAACTGACTATTTTGACTGGACAATAACAATCAATGGCGTGGAGGAGCGAAGCACCACCTACCACACCACGGCGTTGGTAGATAACGCGATTGACTGGATTGATGAGCAGCAAAACCCGTGGTTTGCATGGCTTGCGTTTGCCGCACCTCACGCCCCGTACCATGCACCGCCGGACGAATTCAACACACGCGGTTTGTCTGGTACACAAGCTGATATCAATGCCAATGAGAGAGAGTACTTTCTTTCTTCCATCGAAACGCTTGATGCAGAGCTTGGTCGTTTGCTTGACTCTATGGATCCGGCGACGCGTGACAATACGATTGTTATGGTGATAGGTGATAACGGCACACCAAGAGATGTACTCGACAACGATTCTTTTCTTGCCGGGCACCAAAAAGGCAGCTTGTTTGAAGGAGGGGTAAGAGTTCCGCTGGTAATTTCAGGTGCTGGAGTTACCCGCACCAATGTACGTGAGAACGGACTGGTCAGTGTGGTTGATTTCTTTCCAACCATTGCCGCACTGACTACAGGTACTGATAATGAAGTGATGAACGACGGTTTTAATTTCTTATCAAGTTTCAGTACAGGCGGCGAGATCGATCGCGAGTTTTTATACACAGACTATGACGGCAACAATGCGCTTGGCCAGGGCTGGGCAGTTCGCTCTGCAACACACAAGTATCTGGCTTACGATAATGGTACTGAGGTCTTATATGATCTGGTCACCGATCCGGATGAAACCGTTGATGTATCGGCTACCAACAATACTATTGTTGCGGAGCTGAGGGCGTTTGGCCTGGAGGTACGCGGGGAGTAGGCAATAAGAAACGCCTGTTTAAACAGAGCGCTGCACATTATCAGTGCAGCGCTTTAGCTTTATCGGGGCGGATAATGCTTTTGTTGTTTTTTGAAGCTTTCAATATCGTCAATTGTCAGCCCCTGTGGTGCTTCAGCATCTGATTCCAGCGTCGCACCATTCACATAAGCGATTACCCGACCAGAATTTGAATCGGTTGCCAGTTTGTCCATCAACAACTGCACACTCTCGAGAGTTGAATTTTCGATCGCGGCACTGAGTTGTTGTCTGGTATCGAAGTCATATTGAGATTCATCTATCTCGGTCCAATAGCGATTAGTTCGGTCAGACAAGCGCTGATCATTTCTGTTGATTTGATTCAACACGCCTGCTTTTACAGACGCAAACTCTGATGCATCTATTGAGTCAAGCTCTTTGTCGAAATTCGACAGAAACTCATCTACCGCTGCAATAATCTCTGCAGGCCCTGCTGTTGGTGACTGAATCGAGAATGCCATTCCCGGGACATTGTCTATTGGCATTGCGAATGACTGAACCGAGTATCCCAGTTGTTTGACGGTACGCAACTCATGAAAGAATGGTGATTCTATTAATCTTGACAATAGAAAGGACTGAGCGCGTAAATCAATATCTCGCTCGCCTAACTGAATGTAGTAAACCGCAGCGGAATCATTGTGCTCTGACGGCACTGATGTTACAAAGCGTTTGCCATTTTCAAGGTTCACGACAGACTTGTGCGATATTGTCGTTGGCTTTGTGTCTACCATTAATTTTTCTATTAAAACAACAATGTCTTCAGCCACTGACTTGTTGACGTTTCCGTGTACCAAAGACACGATTTCGTTTTCAGCCAGCAATACCTTGCTGTAGCCTGATACATCGCTGTAGTTGATTTCCTCAGCCGCAGCGAGCAACTGTTCGTTAGTCCAGCTCGCCAGTCTCAACGAATTTACAACGCCGTTAATGGCCAGTCTGGAAGGATCATTTTTTTGTCGATTATTTATACTGCGTATGTATCGCCTTTTGAGCCGGTCGAAGGTTGGCTCATTAAAATCAGGCTCTTTCATGGTACGCATTACGGTTTCTAACAATACTGCTTGCTTGTCATTGTAGCCTGATATGCGAACACCGATTCCGCGCTGGTGCCTGTAGATGTTATAGCCGAGGCCAGCGAGCGTTGCCGGATAAGAAAATTCATTTAACTGCTCGCGAATCATCTCTACAAAAAGCCCGGCTAACACCACATTGCGTGCGCTGCCACTGGCTTTTGGAGATCGGATGCTGAAGTACAGGTTGGCGCGAGGTGCGCTAAAATCAGGATCGTTCCTGAACCACAATTGCAAACCGGGCTTTTCTATTAACACGGGTTTTTCTGCATTGATCTCAGCGGTGAGTAAAGCGAGATCTTCAGGCAGAAACGGATTTGGCAATGGTAGTTTAATTTTTCCCGTTAGCGGTTGTGCTGCCCACTTATTCACCAGTGAAGGGTCGAGAGATTCAAGCTTGTAAGACACATCGAACCACTGTTCTGTCTCGTTTGCTTCAACCAGGGGTGATGTCTCTATAATCAACAGATTCGTCGGCACCAGGTAATCGAGATGCTCGCGGATCAGCGCTTCATCGAATGAATCCATTCTGAAAGGGTCACTGAGTACTGTCTCTGCCGGGTACTCGTGCAGACTACCGGCCAGCGAACGCGCATACGGTGCAGGAGTTGCCGGTTCCTGAAATCGATACGAAAGCTCCAACTGACGTTTTTGCTCGTCAAAAATCCACTTCTGAACACCCTCCTTTTTAATCAAAGAGATTGATTCAAAAATGGTGGCAACTACCTGGTGGCGATTTTCGAAGCCCGAAGGGGTTAATGAAATTGCCACCTCAAATGAGCCCTGATCATCAAAGCCAAGTCCTTGTCTTGCACTTAAACCCTCTGCCCAGCCTTTTTCTTTCAGCAGTGATAACGGGCTGCCGACGCCTTCATCACCCAGCAAATGTGCGATGAGAAACAAAGGCTTTTTGTGTCGGTGCTGGTCGGGATCCGGAATCGGAAAACTTAAAACCAGTTGATGGAATTCCTTTTCAGGTACGATCCCGAGCACTGCAGGTAACAGGTCTTTTGGATATAAATTTATATCAGTAAATTGTGCTTTGGCGTTGCGATTTACAATGGTGCTAAATTTTTCTTTCGCCCAGCCTTCCAGTTCGTTCAGCGATTGAGGCCCGACAAGTACCAAGCGCATAATATTGGAGGAATAGTGCTTTTCATAAAATGCGATTAACTCATCACGTACCTTACTGTCAGGCCGATCTTCGAGTGTCTCCTGGCTGCCCACCGAAAAGCCTGCAGCCGGATGCTCGGGGTTGTATGCACGCCGCCGTGCCGCGAACTGCCGTCGACCGTCGTTTTTTAGATTTAACGAGTATTCCGATTCAACTGCCTGGCGCTCGCGGGTGACCAGTTCCTCATTGAATAACGGGGCAATAAAAAACTGTGCAAAGCGATCCAGTGCCTGCTCGAACTGCGGTGGGTTAATATCAAAAAAGTAGTTAGTGTGACCATAGGATGTGAAGGCGTTATTCGAACCGCCGTGAGTACTGATGAACTGTTTATATTCTGCTGCATCAGGATACTTTTCAGTGCCCAGAAACAACATGTGTTCCAGGAAGTGGGCGAGTCCGGCACGGTCTTTCGGATTGCTGCCACTGCCAATGTTGATGTCCAGCGCAGCAGCAGATTTTTTAGCCTGATCATCAGATACCAGCAGCACCTGCAGATCATTGGACAGCGTCAGTGCACGGTATTGTCGATGGTCGCCTGGGCTTTTAGCCACCTCGCCGGCAACAATGGGTTTAACCGCAGTTGCGACAATGACAAATGTCGTCAAAAGGATGCCTTTGGCAGTTCGTTTGTAAAAACTGGATAGCACTTTGTCTGACCATGTTTGTGAGGGTGGCAGTCATCATACCAATCGACGATATGTCCGGGCAATATTGTCAGTGATGGAAAGTAAGATTAAATACAGAATCTGGTTGTCCAGACATTTAAACACCGGGACCTATGGTATCGATTAGTCAACGAGCCTGAATTTGTTGCACGGAAAATACCAGTTCTGTCTGTCAGGTGGATGTTTGAACGGTTAGTAATTTATGCTGCAGGAATTCTGCCTGCAGCAAAGACCGGTGTTTTCGGAGCCAGAGAATCTAAAGCAACCAGCTTAGCGTTAGACGTTGCGAAAAGAGACTAACCGCAATACAAGCATCCCGGAAATAAATAATACTATTATCGACAAAAAGCCAAGCCGAGAGTCATTGGTCAGGACTGAAATAGTTCCTACCATTACCGGTCCGAGTACCGCAGCTGCCTTACCCATCACATTGTAGTAGCCAAAAAATTCACCTGACTTATTGGTCGGGATCAACTGGCTGTATAAAGATCGGCTGATTGCCTGAACTGCTCCCTGAACTAAACCTATTACTCCGGCCAGAACATAAAATTGCCAGGCCGCAGTCATGAAAAATGCAAACACTGTGGCGCAAACGTAGGCCCAAAGTGCAATCCACAGACATTTAAGCGGACCTCTTTCATGAGCCAGCTTTCCGAATAACAGCGTCGCCGGAAAGCCAATAAACTGAACTGCCAGCAGAGCAACTATTAAGCCGTTAGTTGGTAAGCCGATGGCAATGCCGTAGTCGACTCCCATTTTGATAACGGTAATTACTCCATCAATGTATAACCAGTAAGCGAGTAAAAACAATCCAATGTTTTTATACTGCCGTATGGCTGACACAGTGGTTTTGAGAGAACGCAGCGAATCGCGGAACAAGTGCGAGGTTGAATTCGGATCAGGTTGTTTTTCTTTTTCGCTGAGCGTAATACTTAGTAGAGGCAGAGTGAACAGAGCCCACCAGACAGCAACACTTACGAATGACCAGCGAACAGCATCTGTCTTACTGGCCAGTCCAAAAAGCTCTGGTTTTAATGTCATAAAAACATTGATGAAAAACAGCAAGCCTCCGCCAAGGTAGCCCAGTGAATACCCCAGTGCTGAATCTCTGTGTCTGGAGTTTTCCGGGGAGACCACAACTAACAATGCATCGTAGACAACATTGGCTCCGGAGAAACCAATAACACCCAGCACGTATAGAAGAATAGCAATTTGCCACATTCCATTGGAAACGAAGAACAGTCCAACGCATACAATACAGCCCAGGCTTGCAAAGGACGCTAACATGCGTTTGGGATAACTCCCTCTGTCTGCCAGTGCACCCAGTATTGGAGCCGCAAAAACCAGTATCAAACTGGCGATTGAATTCCCGATGCCCAGATAAAACGTGCTGGTGGTTAGCGGAATGTTCTGAGCCCAGTACTGTTTAAAAAACAGCGGGAAAAAACCTGACATGACAGTTACGGCAAATGCCGAGTTAGCAAAATCGTAAAGCGCCCATGAGAATAACGGGTAATTTATTGATTTCTGACGTAGCGCCATCTAGTGTGCTTTGTGCTTATATTTACACGACAAGATATGAGTATATTTTATCGTTTTTAGTATTACCAGCTATACTGGTGTTAGTACGTGAAAAGCTGTGAGTCTGGTTAGTGAAACTCCAGCCAGCCCGTGAACAGGGGTGATCTGGTACAGATAAAATACGGAATCTATGGACAGGCCTGATATACAGATAGCCAGAAAAATATTGGGCGTTCTGCATGACGTTGACGAATTAGCCTTTAACCACCCTGCCGTGACCATGGTGCAGGATGAAATTGGTTTTAAAGGTTACGCATTGTGCGAATACGATCTGAATAAATCACCGCTGGTGCATATTCCGGAATCCGTTGAATATATGTCGGAAATGATTGAAGAGCATATTCGATCAAGCACCTCCACTGATCCGTGGGGAATGGTCAATAATGAGCTGGTTATTTTAAAACTGAGCGACCAGTCTCAAAGTAGTAGCGGCAGACTTTTTTTACTTCATATGGACTACATAACAGCTTTTTTAGATAAGCTGTTCCCCTATGCCCATATTACTCCTGCCGAACGCAAAGCCCTGCTGCAGTCGTTGTCTGGTATTTCTTTAAAAGATGCAGCGAGCCTGGACAGTGTTTCGTATGAAACAAAGAAGACGCAGTTGAAGTCAGTTTTTCAGAAAACGCAGTTGCCGAAACAGCAGACACTTTCAAATTTTCTAATTACTCATCTGACACTGGATATCGCCACACAATCTACGAAGAGATCAGTTAACGCAGAGTCTGATGAGATGTTTTTTCATTACGTTGATACGTACATGGGGAGTTATGCTCGTGCCAGCGTGGTTCAGGAGTCTGCGCGCAATCGGTTTCGCGTTATTGAGATTGGTGATCCGGCTGGCATGCCAGTTGTGTGTATACATCATTTGGGAATTATTAATTTTAGTGAAGAGGAAATTTCAGAAATTTATCGGCAGCGGTTACGATTGATCTGTCCATTGAGGCATGGTGCATTAGGACCCGGGGATCCTAAAGTAACATCAGCAGATCACATGGAACACGCAATTTCAGGAATTGATTTGGCGGTATCGCTTACCGGTCAGCGGGAATCTATAGTCGTTAGTATGCTTAGCGGGTGTTTGTATGCGATTAACTATCTTGAAAAATATCAGGACAAAGTTAGCAAGTTGATAATGCTGGGTGCTTCGTACAAGCCTCCGGCTGAACTAAATTCGACTTCACGGTTCAAGAAGAATCTACACGAACTGGCGGTGGAGCGTGAAAGGACGCTGGAGTTGACGGTATCGACTTTGCTCGAAAGTATTGATCAGCCTGAGGCACTCAAAAAAGTTATGAAGGAGTCAACCAATAACTGTGACGCTGACAATGAAACTATTGAGGATCTTTTCGCTGATGAAAATCAGGTTCACGCAATGCGGTATCGTTTGCGGCATTCTCCGTTGTCAATTGTGGAGGATTTGAAAATACAAGCCCATATAGGCTGGGCACCATTGCAAAGTGTCAAAACGAAAGTTCATTTTATTCATGGCAGTGAGGATGAATTGATACCGGTTGAAAACATCAGACAGCTGGTAGATAAAAAAGAAGGGACAAAACTTCACATTGTTGAAGGGGCGGGGAACTGGATATTTGGTAAATACACCAGTCAAACAATGTCTATAATCAGAGATGTCATTGATGATCGGGTGTAGCACGTACTTTGAACGTTTATTAAATTTCAACTGAATCAGCGGTTAATTTCACAGGAATCCTGAATATGGGTATTGCTGGCAAACTTCAAACCTTTTTTGTTGTCTCTTTATGTCTTGTATTGGTTGCTTGTAAAGGCGGAGGTGAAAGCGCTGCCCGGAGTGATCAATGGTCTGAGTTTTACGGGACTTTCAAAGGTAATGCGGAATCAATACTTTCGGGTGAATTGTCTGAGCGTGAGCTTGAAGTTGTTATCAAGCCGTGGGAGAAGAAGGGCTTTACGGTGGAGTGGACAACAGTTATTCATCGCGCTGATGGTGAGAAGAAAATGACTGACCTGTCTATTGATTTTTATCCCGCTGAACGACCCGGGATTTTCGCCTCTGCAATGCGAACTGACGTATTTGGGCAAGTGGTCCCCTATGATCCTGTAGCTGCCGATGCCGACCCCTATGTGTGGGCGGGCCTCGATGGGAATACACTGACGGTCAGGGCCTTGTATATTGTTGATGGAGGCGGCTATGAGATGCACGAATACAAAAGATCGCTCAACGAAAACGGTCTAACGCTGGATTTTCAACGACTCAGTAATGGTGAGCAGGTTGCACGCGTATCAGCTCAGCTCAATGCTGTTGAAAAATGAGTGCTGTGAATAGACGGGAAGCGGCTTAGTACACCGGCACCAGCTACCATTCACCGGTTATGGTTTGTTATTTGGTTCAATAGCTGACTTGTTGCCGTCACTGTCTATACAAACAAACGTTATATTGTTCTCAAACAATATCTCCTGAGACTCCCGCTCATAACGTGCACCATAGACTTTGACATGATAAGTCACTGATGTATTGCCCACCCGCTTTTTCTCACAGTGAAAACGCAAAATCTGGCCTTCACCGATCGGGTGGCGAAACTCTACGTTGTCCAGGCCAATGGTAACAAAGCATCGCCCGGGGAAATCCAGCCCCACACGAATGTTGCGATTTCATCAATCCAGCGCAATAGAACGCCACCGAACAAACTGCGGTGATCGTTGAGGTCTGCTGGCAGTACAATTTTATAGTGTTCCAGTACACAAGTTGCCGGATGCAGTGCGAGCCTTAAGCGTTTATGTAACTTTCAAATTCGTACGTAGTCTCAAACCGGACCTTATACGCCTTGAAGCAGCATCTATCAGTAGATTGATTAAACCGGTAATCACTATCAATAATAACGCTCGATCAAAACGAATGTCTTGTATCGCGCTGTCAATGTAGAACCCCAGTGTCGCTATTCCCAGAACCCCGAGAATCGCCGTTTCTCGGAATATTACTTCCCAACGATAAAACAGCAACACTAAAAACTGGCCATAAACCCGAGGCAGCACTTCATAACCATAAGCATTTATACCGGTTGGTGCATCCTGTCTGTGGTTGAGGTGATTGCTGTACCGACCGATAAGGTGTGCAATGACAGCACCATTGTGCAGTGCGAGCGCTACAATGGCGGGCAACATCGATGGCCCCCATAGCAGAAGTAAAATAAAAGCCAGCATATACTCAGGCGTTGAACGCAGTACAACCAGAATGCCGTGACCAATTGCCC
The DNA here is from genome assembly GCA_964388065.1 of uncultured Granulosicoccaceae bacterium. Classification (GTDB taxonomy): domain Bacteria; phylum Pseudomonadota; class Gammaproteobacteria; order Granulosicoccales; family Granulosicoccaceae. The sequence goes on along the minus strand of CAYLZS010000211.1, from coordinate 5,326 downwards.
GTCCAACCGGTCCGAGAAACTGTTTTGAGATTAGCGGGAAAATAAGTAGCGCAATGATGCCTGTTCCGACCAATGCAATCTGGCTCAACAGCAACGTGTTAATAATTCCGGGCCATGCCTGATTAACAATCAACGTCCAAAACCAGTCAAAAAATGCGCCGATAGATTCGCCTTTAACAAGCGGTGCCGGGACAATATCTGTGGTGAAAAACCGACGCACGTTGTCGAGTGAAATTGTGCTGTCATTGCTGACTATAAAAGGTGCAGCAATCAAATAGACCGGCAACAGAGCAGGGCGCAGCCAAAAGCGCATACTGGCTATCAGCAAATAAAAAATTATCAGTATCGCAAACACCTGTGAATACTGTCCTTCCAAAAAAACTGTGCTTAAACTGTAGCCGAGTGTTGGCAGGCCAATAAAGCCCAATACAGCACTCGATCTTAAACCACACTCCAGTCGATAGGATGTGTAGGTTTTAAATTGATGCCACAGATCTGGCAGTCGGGCGTAGAAAAAAACGGAAACACTGTTTGTTTTTCTGTTGATTGCTTTTAGTGCCTGCTGGTCTCCCTCTTCGAGAATTTCTGCATAGATTTTAGCGAAAGTTGCCGCGTACGGAATTCCCAGAGCGAGCAGTCCGGTCAGCGGGTGCAGACCAAATACCTGTAAAAAAATTAACGCCCAAAAAATTTCATGAATTGATCGCAGCAACGCGCAAACTACTCGCACTATTGTCCAGTGAAATACCAGTGCCAGTCCAAAGCCGACCACAGACCCGAATGCGACCCCTAACAAAGCGAACGCCACTGTCTGCAATACAGCATCAATAACTTCATACTGGCCGGCGAGAGAAGGGGTTACCAGTCCGCTCAGCATGCGACCGAGCTCGGCCCATGGGTCAAGGCTGCTGATACCGATGTCCGCAAACCACAGACATATGAGTGCTGACGCGAAAAAAATCCAGCTGACCGTCCAGCGCGCAGAACGGCCGTAATGTTCCGGATTGGTGTTGGCGTTAGTCAGCATAAAGTTGTTTCAGCTCGCTGGCAGACAAACTGTCTGACGGTTTGTCTAACGCTATTTCTCCGTCTTTTAAGCCAATGACTCTGTCGCAGCAATTTAAGGCCAGCTGGGTGTCGTGTAGTGCGACTATCATGGTTGAGAAATGTTGCGACAGCAACTGCAGGATTTGCTCGGACTGTTGCTCGTCAACTGCGGATACTGGCTCGTCTGCCAGTAATAACTCGCCACCCTGGTAGATACTTCGTGCAACTGCAGTACGTTGCCGTTGACCGCCCGACAGGGAGGCGACTGGTATAAAGCATTTTTCTGTGAGGGACAAATGCTGCAGGATGGCCTGAATCTCACTGACGCGCTTTGGGAAAGGTCGCATGAGATTGCATAAATTATACAGCGACGAGTGCCTGGCCAGTCGTCCCATAAAGACATTATGAAACACCGACAGTGTTTCAACCAGTCCATCGTTCTGCGGTATTAAAGCGGTATTGTCAGGGTTCTTTTCGTATAAAAGGCGCAGAAGCGTAGATTTTCCGGCACCGCTTTTACCAACAATTGCGAGTTTTTCACCACGCCTTACCTGCAACGTGGTGGCTGTTAGTGCAAAGTTGCTGTCGTATGTAACCTCGGCGTTTCTCAGCGATACAATCGGCTCAGACGACAGCATGTATTTTTAGTAGGTAATTACTAGTCAATCAGGCCAATAGATTTGGCGGTATCTTTTATTGTCTGGTAGTCATCATTGCTGGCGGCGATAAAACCTGATCGTGGAAAGGCATTGAGTAATTCAGGATCGTCCATAGCTAACAGCGCTTGTCTTACCTTTTCTCCAAAGCCTTCACCCCAAACCGAATCGACATCACCACGCAGTGTCCACTGATAGTCAGGGTAAGGTGGTGTTTTCCAAATCACTGATACTTTGCTGGTATCGACTTTGTTTTCTTCTACCAGTTTGTCCCAGACTTTAAAGTTAACCGCACCGACTTCGTAAGCACCGCTCTCTACTAACGCCACTGTGCGTGAGTGATTGCCACTGAAACCGACCGTTTCAAATGACTCATCCGGACCCTGGCCGAGGTTTTCGCGAATAAAGAACTCTGGCATCAGTCTGCCGGAAGTAGACCCTTTAGAGCCGAACGTGAATGTCTTTCCTGCTATCTCTTTTGGAAAAGCGTCATCGCGCGTAAGACCGGTACTTTCATGTGCAATAAGGTAAGTGTGAAATTCCGGATCTTCCGCTCCCTGTGCAATTGCTTCTGCACCTGGAGTTAGTTGTCGTGCCCGTACCCCGGACAAACCGCCAAACCACGCAAGCTGTAAGTTGTTATTGCGAAAGCTGGTTACCGCTGCAGCGTAGGATTTTACCGGTACGTACTTTACCGGCACGTCGAGCGTTTCGGCCAGGTACTCTGCAACCTTCGAGAAGCGTTGCTTTAAACGGGTTTCATCCTGATCCGGGATGGCTGAGAACACCAGTGTTGCCGGGTCATCTGCCGAAACGTGGGTGGAAAAAGATAATAAGCTCAAAAGCAGAAGAGAGGAAAAAATGGCTGACAGAGATGCTTTGTTAACGATCATTATTGTGGTCTGTAAGTGAATTGGGGGATAAGGATTCACGGATTGCGGTAGTACTGACAAATCTCCGCAGGAGTCTACCACGTAAAGCTTAGCGAAATTGCATCCGAAATCCCCGACGTATCGCATAAAAGTCGTAGAAAAATTACTGCGGCTCTGGGCTCTAAGATTTCGACCGCGAGAACTAAATATCGTTCCACATGTCGGAATCCCCTGGTGCATATTTTTGCCACTGCCAATGGATTGCCTGTGTTTGTAATCAATCTATCTGTGGGAGGCTCAGTAGCGGGAGGTCATTAATGTGTGTTTCTCCATAGCCACTCACTATGTACGAGTCTGCACCAACGCATCGGTTTTGACTCCGAGTGTTTTTGTCTATACAAAGAACACATGAATGCACTGATCGCCGCAATTTCAGATATGCGCCAGAGACTTCGCAGATCTCACGGCTTTTTTGACTGGCGGATGATATTCAAGGTGCCAGTCGGGCAGGTAAGAATGACGGTGCGAGGTCTGTTGATTGGTGTCAGAGCAATTGGCGCGGTGCTGTTATTGTTTGCGCCACCAGGTGTTGCCAACGCCCAATCTTCGGACTTTCGCATAGAGGGGCTGCCGACTTCGGAGTTTCATTTTGCGCGGCTGGTTTATCAAAACGCTGTCGGCAGTCGTCGTGCGATGTATGGTGGTCGCGGCGCCTGGAGTACAGACTATGCGGATGCCGAGCACCACCTGATGCAGGGGATCAACCGACTGACGCGGGTTGATGGACAGCTGGTCAGTTATAACGGAGATGGCGGGCGACTGATAACCCTCGATAACGATAGAATTTTTGAGTATCCGTGGCTCTATGCAGTGGAGGTTGGGCAATGGCACTTAAGTGATTCTGAGGCGGCACTTTTAAGGGAGTACATTGATCGGGGTGGGTTTCTATTGGTTGATGACTTCTGGGGTGAAGGCGAGTGGGATATATTTATGCGTTCTATGCGCCGCGTGTTTCCAGATCGCACAATTCACGATTTGCCGGAACATCACGAGATTTTGCACATTCTTTTTGATCTCGACCAGCGCACGCAAATTCCTGGTAGAAACGGACAACGCCCCGGAACCAAACCTCACTGGCGCGCAATTTTTGATGACGAGGGCCGCGTTGTAGTGGCAATTAATTTTAATATGGACATGGGTGATGCGTGGGAGCACGCAGACGATCCCTGGTACCCGCTTCCAATGACTGCGCTGGCTTATCGCTTTGCGATAAACTACGTTATCTATTCGATGACGCATTAAATATGTGATTAGCGGAGGTAGAACCTCTCAACTACTCGTGATCCTCTCCATCGCTGCTTACTTTTTTTAGAAAAATCGTTTTATTTTTCCTGACTTTTTCTGATACCAGTGGCGTGATAGTGGCGCGTATCGCAGGCCGTTTGGCTCTGCTGAACTTTAATAGCCGCTTTTTGTACTCCCTGTATTTTTTCCGAAAATTATATCGTACGAACAGTACCCGGTGATCATCTCTTACAACCGGTACAGCAGTTGTTATAAAAGGCAATAAACTATTGGTGATAAATGAACCGACGGCGTTGGGGATCATTCGCATAACAACGGGATAGACCAACCGCCAGGCTCGAACCGTTAACCTTGCGATTGTGATTATTATTTCCCAAACGATATCGAAAATCAGTATCGATATACCAATATATGCCTGCCCTGCAGAAATTAATATCAGGCACAGAACTAAACCAGTGATAAAACGTTTGCTGCGATCGCTGGAATTTTTCCACCACCCGATAACTTTACCGATCCAGGTGCTCTTTAATTTCAGCAGGAAGTATCGTGGCGTGCGTTTTAAGCCTTTGCGTTCATGGCCAAAAAACAGATTAAAAAGAAAAGTCAGTAGTAAGGTTCTGGCTAAAAACGTAGCGCTGAAGCGAGCACCATGTCTGATCAGTTTCTTGAGAGACCATGCTTCCCACCCGCTAAATAAAATAGCGAATTTTGCAAATCCTTTTTTAATGCCATTGTTTGCCAGTGAGATCCACTCAGGTATTGTTTTGATAAAAAACAATTTGAAGTAGATCAACATCTTTGTCACTGGTGCCACCAGTGCATTGAGGTCGAAAAGTAAAATTAGAAGGGCTGAGGAAAAGAGGCAGAAAACGCCGATGCGCATCCAGAGTGGCAAAACACAAGTAAATGTATGCCAGACCGAAATCGAGATATTTCGGAACAGGATCGAAAGGTGAGAGAAGAGTGCTGTCAGCTATGGCTTCCTTTACTGGCGTGAGAACGATGATAGTTAATTAAGACATGGGGATGAATGACAGTTTTTTCAAGGCAAATTATTGAAAGTTAAAGAAGTATGCTGCCTGCAGCTAAATAATTTTGATCCACTTCTCAAATCAGTGTCAGCAAGTCAGGTTCTGCAGCACTATGCCGAAACCTTGCCCTAAGAAATAAATTCTGGATTCATGTGGCTCAAAATTACGCTGTACCCCTGGTTGCTGTAACGCTATTAACTGCGATGATAAGGCCTTTAATGGCTGCAGAAGTAGACTGTCTGTACGATTCAAACTCCGAATGGCCTTGGGCCAGTTCCCGAGTTTGTCAGCTTGTAGAAAAACCGAAGTTATTTGACGACGCAGGCCAGCCCTTCTGCAGTGATGCCCGTGCTGATAAAGATGGCGATGGCTGGGGATGGGAGAATGGCGGTTCCTGTATTATCAATCCGGATCA
>CAYLZS010000210.1:0-11786 GCA_964388065.1 uncultured Granulosicoccaceae bacterium | reverse complement strand
TACTTCCTTTTTGAACAGGCGTTTTCCACCCGTTGTTCTTGAGCACTCTATCAATTTCCGATCACTGTAGAATCGCAGCGCAGAGACTGTGGTGCCTGTACGTTTTGCCAGATCGCCGATGGTAATCAGTTTGCTATCAGCCAATTTTCCTCCGGAGGCTTGACCTCAAGTTAACTTGAGAATCCATCATAGCAGCTATCACCACACATTCGGAGACAGAAGTGACTTATGTTGTAAAAGAGGAATGCATAAATTGTCAGCATATGGACTGCGTGAAAGTATGTCCGACTGACTGCTTCAGAAAAGGCGAGAATATGCTGGTCATATTCCCTGCTGATTGCATTGACTGCGGTTTATGCGTGCCGGAATGCCCGATCGATGCGATTGCAGGACCGATGGATGCAGCAGATGATCTTACTGACAATCAAAGATACTGGCTGGAGCTGAACGCAAAGTACGCCGGCATCTGGCCCGAAATAACACAGAAAGGTGAACCACCGGCGGACGCAGAGAGTTGGAAAGACGTGCCCGATAAAATAAACTATTTTTCAACAAAGCCCGGCAAAGGCTAAAACTTCGAATTTCCTGCTAAGGAACTATGGTCGACAACAGTCTCAGGTTCATCCATATTTCTTCATTAATACCCACCCGATACACCTTCATCCAACAGGTCTCGTAGTCAACATCCACAATCCTGACATTAACGATTTTGTTATTGCCAACCATCAGGCTGCTGTATGTAACACCTTCTTCAATATTGCCAGGGAGGCTGCAATCGTTGGCGTATGCTACGCTGCCAAGCAAAGAGGTCGTCAATATCGATATTTTTAATAGGTTTTTCATACTTTCCCTCGGGCTATTAGGATTAACTCTATTGCAGTGACTATCGTTGCAGAGACTATGGACATTGGCATATCTGTCGAGCATCTTTTCGCTCAATCAACTACCGTCAAAAAAGATCGAACTCTATGAAAGCGATTTTCATACCAACGCGACGATTAAGTCGCCCTGAGCGCTAAGGTTATTTTTAGCTATATAAATCAAGCGCCACAATGCTTATTCATGCTTTTTTCCCGGCCTCTGGATGAGCAACATTTTCAAGATCCACCACATCCCACTGGAGGCCTTTGTTTCGATAAATCCGTTTATTTAAATTCGTGTAATCACCAACATCATGGTCAAGCCTTTGACCTACCACGATGCATTTAACAACAGCGTCAGAATTATTGGTAAGCTTATGAGGCTCACCATCAGTGCGATAGCCAATAAAATCACCCGCTTTCACCTGAAAAACATCGTTGCCAATCGTCGCTTGCGCTTAACCCACCAGAATATAAACACATCCTTCTTCAAAATAATGTTTATGCAGCGCGGTATATTCATGACCCGAACTAACTTCAATAATATGAAAACCAATGTTATTTAAACCGGTGATATCACCAAGAGATTTATTAATTCGCCGAGCATTAGAATTTAAAAAATGAGTCTTGTGAAGACCCTCCATATTTTCAATTTCTTCTTTTGTGACCAGGTATTTTTCCATCTCATTTCTCTCTGTATTGGGCGTAACTCAAGGTAGACTGATGCGTACATGCATACAGATAATCAGAATAACCCAGGCGACAGAGCACCTGGAAATTTAAACCTTCTACTCAATGAGTGAACCGCCGGAGAACACCGTGGACTTACTGTCAGTCGGACTGTTATTTTTCTATGGCGAGTTTATCGCAACTCAATGGCAAGCTTAACCAAACGTATCATCCGATCCAGATCAGCAGCTCTTGTAAAACCAAGCACTATCCAGCGAGAATTTTCTGATCGATCAGGGTGACTTTGAGTGTTGGCTGGTTTGGACAGTTTTTCGCGTTTAATAATTGCCGGTGTCAGACGAATATCCAATTCGTTATTACTTCCGGTTTGAAAGTGAGCAACCTCCCGGCCTTTATAATTTACTCCAAGCAACTCTGTGTCCTTATATCGATCTACCGTCAAATCAGGAATCTCGATCAGCTTTACTATAAGTTGCTCTTTTAGTGATGACATACGTGTCTGATATCAGGAACAAAAACCTACTGAGAGAGGTTAAGATACTACACGCCAGGCTTTACATACCTGAAAAAATGCCACCCCAGGTATAGCGCGCTACAAATAATAAGCCCAATACTCCAAACCACAATCCACAGCTGTTTCCCGCGCTTGCCAACGTAGAGCAGCACGATACCAATTACCAACGCCAGAAAAACCGTGGCACCCAGCATACCGGGAGATGTTTCGGCGATCGGCAGCCCTGTGGTTGAATCTATTCTGTAGCGCACGATTAGTCGGCGAGCTAATCAACTACTCACCGTCTGCGGGGTCGAATTCCAAAGATGCAGAGTTGATACAGTAGCGCAAACCAGTGGGCTGGGGGCCGTCAGGAAATACATGGCCCTGATGTGCATCACACTGTTTGCAATGTACCTCTACTCTGACCATGCCATGACTTGTATCTCTGGTTTCTTCGAGGTTTTCAGGATTGGCGACATCATAAAAACTCGGCCAGCCGCTGCCTGAGTCAAACTTCGTTTCGGAATCAAACAAATGCGCACCACAAACCACACATAAGTACTTTCCGGTGCGCTTGTTGTTGTTCAGTTCCCCGGAGAACGGTGCTTCGGTGCCGTGTCCCTGGGTGACTTTATATTGCATGTCCGTCAATTTCTGACGCAGTTCCTGTTCATTGGGTTTAGTCACAGTTTTTGCCTCTGGATAATATTATGTACTGTTAGCTACAGGTTATACTGATTCCTGTACGATGGCATCTGCAATTGGGTCACAGTGTTAAAATTCCACTGATTTTTACCCGCACTGCCATCGAACTCTTTAGCTCTGCAAGCGTCTGCTTATAGTGAACGCCTGATTGTGGTATTCAATTATCTGCTATGACTTCATCGAAAGACAACAATTCCAACAAAGACCCAACTCGAGTCGAAGACCTGGCAGACATCAACGATCCGGCAGAACTGTTCCGGCGCGCAGTTGGCGACGTAAAACCAGTCGACGACGACAAGATTGCACCAACGCCCGCAAACGTAAAAGCCACGCCCAGACAATTTGAAAAAGACGAACGTGCTGTGATGTACGATGCAATGCACGATGACCGAGACCCGGACGAACTTGACTCTGGAGAACACTTATCGTGGCGCAGAGACGGCGTGCAAAACCGTGTAATGAAAAAACTGCGTAACGGCTACTATTCAATACAGGACGAAATCGATCTGCACGGCATGACAGTCGCTCAGGCCAGAGAAATTTTAACTCGGTTTGTCGCCCATGCTGTCGACCACCATCAAAGCTGTTGTGTGAGAATAATTCACGGCAAAGGCCGCAAGACCAGTACCGATGCGCCGGTGCTAAAACCGTTTGTCTCTTCATGGCTGCGGCAGCGCAGGTTCGTTATGGCGTTTTGTTCCTGTAAACCGGTTCACGGTGGTACCGGTGCTGTATATGTATTGCTGCGACAGGCAAAGAATAAGGATTCTTCTGAAACCGAAGGCTGAAGCAACCGATTAAAATCCCTTCTCGGTTGTGGGGGTGCTGCTGGAGATGTTTGTCAAAGAACCTTCAAGAAGATCCACTATGGCGGTTGAATGGCTTTGTTAACTGATACCAGACTGAGTCTGCGCGCTTTTCATCCATAGTATCGACGCCATAGTGAATTTTGTCGGTACTCTCATACACAAAAGTGCCAAACAATCTGTCCCAGACAGAAAATATGTTGCCATAGTTCCGGTTGGTCCACGGCATGGTGCTGTGATGATGAAACTTGTGTGCATTGGGTGTCACAATGACAAAACTTAACGCGCGATCAACACTGTGGGGCAGAGAAATATTTGAGTGGGTAAAGTAGGTGCAAAAAACTGTGATTAGTCGGTAAAACATATAAACACCCAACGGAGCACCCAGCGCTACAATGCAAAGCAGTGAAAACATTTCACGTGCACAGTAGTCTATCGGGTGGTGTCGTGTTCCCGTGGTTGCATTAACGTATAAATCACTATGATGCACCTGATGGAATCGCCACAAAAACTTAACGTTATGCAGTAAATAATGAATGGTGTACTGAGCCAGTAAATCAAGAATTAACAGTGCTGCTAACAGTTCAATCCAGAGCGGCAGACTCAGCAGATTAAACAAACCGATATTATAACTGGCAAGCACAGGCAACAGCCGCACCAGCAACAGTGAGAAAATGGCGTTAACAATAAAGGTGGTCAACAAAAAGAATAAGTTGACCCGCAATTGAGGCAGACGCTTGTATTCGGACTTTACCAGTGGAATTAGCAGTTCAGCGGCAGTGGCACCACTGAGACAGATTGCAAGCCATAACACCTTGTAGATGTCTGGCATAGTTTCAAGAGTTGTCAGTAGACTGTTGAGCACAGTGGAGTCTCCTCACTCTCTGGCGCACATCCCCCGTGCCACAATTAATGCGGCCACAATTAAAGCAGCCGAAATTTATAGCACCGCAATAAAGCTAATGCAGTGTTACATTACCTGCTTCGTGATGATCAGCATCTTCGCTAAGCTCCTGTGAGATAAGCTCTTCTTCAGCTTCGCCATCACTGCCATCTGTTGCTTCTGTGTCATCACCCTGCTCTGGTGGCAATTCGGGTTCCATACCGGCCTCCATTCCCGCATCTTTGGCAATACTGTCGAGGTCTTTTAGCTCACTTAAGGGTGGCAGCTCATCGATGCGACGCAGGTTGAAGTAGTCGAGAAATTCTTTAGTAGTGGCATACATTGCTGGTCGACCAGGGACTTCTTTATGACCAACCACCCTGACCCACTCACGCTCGAGCAGGGTTTTAATTATATTGGTACTCACCGAGACACCGCGCACTTCTTCGATTTCGCTGCGAGTAATCGGTTGTCGATAGGCTACCAGCGCCAGTGTCTCAAGTAATGCTCTGGTGTACTTCGGTGGCCGTTCTTCAAACAGCAGTGAAATCCACGGGGCGACTTCCTGATCTATCTGTACCCGGTAACCACTGGCAACTTCAACCACACTAACGCCACGGTTTTCATAGTCCGCCTGAAGTTCGGTGAGCGCCTCTTTTACCTGTGGTCGCTCTACCGGCTCTTCCTCATTGGCGAAAAGTGCGTGAAGATGCGTCAGAGTTAATGGCTTGTCTACCGCCATTAAAGCTGCTTCGACTATTTTTTTTATTTGATCAGGAGCCACGTGTTTACCTGTTGAGAATATTTTTAAGCGTATTCGGAATCGGGGTCTGTAATATCACCGAAATTGACTCGGTCTGCAGTTGAGGAAGCACTGGCCGGGCGCAGGAAGATGGGCGCAAAAGGTTCCTTTTGAACAATCTCAACCATCGATTCCTTACACAATTCAAGCATAGCTAAAAAGCTCACAACACAACCCGCACGCCCCTCTTCAACGGTGAACAGCGACAGGAATTCTATTTCCCCCTGTTCGTTTAACGTTGCAAGCAAGTTTGACATCCGCTCTCGCACCGACAACGCCTCGCGCTGAATGTTGTGGTTTTGATTCATGTTGGCGCGCATTACCACACTGCGAAAAGCAGTCAGCATTTCTTCAAGTGTGATGTCCGGCAATGGTTGCCGGTTTTCAAGTTCTGGCAAACCGGCACCGGCATCGAACACATCGCGTTCCATACGGCTCAGGTTGTCGAGATCTTCCGCTGCGGTTTTAAACTGCCCATAGGCCTGCAGACGTCTGATCAGTTCAGCGCGCGGGTCTTCTTCGTCGGTGTCTTCTTCCGGCCGTGGCAACAGCAGGCGCGATTTAATTTCAGCCAGCATTGCCGCCATTACCAGATATTCGGCTGCCAGCTCAATACGCATCATTTCCATCACCGCGATGTACTGCATGTACTGCGTGGTGATTGCCGCAACAGGGATATCGAGGATATCGAGGTTCTGGCGTTTGATCAGATACAGCAGAAGGTCGAGGGGACCCTCAAAGGTCTCAAGGAAAACTTCCAGAGCGTCTGGTGGTATGTACAGGTCTTTCGGTGCGTCTGAATACGGCTGACCCAGCACCATCGCAACTGGTATCGACGTATCTGGCGTCGAGTCCGGACTGTCCGGCTCATTTTCTTGCATGCGGATCACTTCTATGAAAAATGCATTTTATTGGTTGAGCCGCCTCAAGACAGCTTACCAACGTCTCCTTTTCCCTCTCGTATAACTTCTACTTCTGCCTCCAGAGAGATGACACTGGTCTCTTCCAGCCCGCAGGCCCCGCCGTCTACGACGGCATCCACGTCGGACTTCAGTAACTGGTTGATATCATAAGGGTCGCTGAGCGGATAGTCTTCTTCGGGCATCAATAATGTGGTGCTCATCATAGGCTCGCCAAGACCAGTCAGCAAAGCCTGGACAATCGCGTTGTCCGGCACCCGAATACCGATCGATTTCCGCTTTGGGTGCAGCAGCCGTCTGGGAATCTCGTGGGTGGCTTTAAGAATAAAAGTATACGGGCCGGGAGTCATCGACTTCAGCAGTCGGTAGTTGCGGTTGTCGACTTTCGCATAGGTCGCAATAGATGACAAATCCACACAAATTAGCGACATGTGGTGCCCTTTGCTCAGCCTTCTGATGCGGTAAATACGCTCGAGGCCGGATTTGTTATCAAGCGTGCAGCCGAGCGCGTAACAGGAGTCTGTCGGGTAGACCACCACGCCACCCGATCTCAGGATATCGACCACCTGATTGATCAGCCGAGGCTGCGGTGTCTGAGGATGAATTTCGAAATACTGACTCATGATGGCCTAATGATGGCGTAGTGAAATAGTGAGTTCCGCAGCTGAGGCCTTAGCGTTAAGGATAGAAAGGTTTAATCCAACCGTAATACGAGCGCCAAGCAATGCTACACTTGCTGGCTTGTGCGATGTCCGAATGGTTCTTCCCAACGCGACAACTCGCCGACAGTCTCTGTGTCTGGCTCTGGACGCAGTTTACCTAACCGCCAGCTACAATGCTCTCCAATTGCACCGGACCTCGCAATGAAATTTCTGATCGATTTTTTCCCGGTGGTGCTCTTCCTGATCGCCTACAAATTCACCAACATCTACACCGCAACGATGGTCATCATCGTAGCGGCTTTCATACAGGTAGCCGGTTATTGGCTGGTGACTCGTCGGGTGGAAAAAATGCACCTGATTTCGCTGGCCCTGTTCATCGTACTCGGCGGACTCACGCTCTATCTGCGTGACAAGCGTTTTATTATGTGGAAACCAACCATTGTTAACTGGTTGTTTGCGGCGGCTTTTGTAGGCTCTGCGTACATTGGTGGCAAACCATTGATCCAGCGCATGTTATCGGGTCAGCTGGATCTGCCGGATATCGCATGGAAAAAACTCAACTGGGCATGGGTCGGGTTTTTTATAGTCTCCGGTCTTATCAACCTGTACTTTGCCCAGCGCTATATCGTCGCACAGGATGCGCTAGTCCAGGTGGCTCCGGAGACTACTGACGAGCAACTCGCAGACCTCGATTGCAGCACCGGTTTCAGTACCGCTGCCATCCCACTGTGTGAGACTGCCAGTGCCAAAGAAAAAACCTGGGTCGGCGTCAAAGTCTTCGGATTGATGGGTCTGACCATCCTGTTCATTATTGCCCAGACAATTTTCCTGATGCGCTACATGGAAAAAGACGACGAAAGCGCACCCGAAACCGAGAATCAGGACAGCACCTGAGCGTATCGGCTGTTATCAAATTACAACCTTGCCCACAGATGCGAAAAACGGTTGTCACTGACTTGAATAGCGCTCAATAGAGACTATCTTCACCTAAAGAACACTCTTTACTGACAACCCACTATTTTTCAACCAGGTTCATACTCATGCAACGCACGCTTACTGCACTGGCTCTTTCGACTCTTATTTGCACTGGTACCGCACTCGCTGATGGCACTGATTCCCCGGCTATCGCCACGGTTAATGGTGAAATCATTACTGAGCTGCAGCGCGATACTCATTCTGCGCAGTTCGCTGCACGCGGCCAACAAGCATCTGATGAAGTAGTCACCGATGAGCTTATCAGCCTGGAGCTGATGCGGCAGGAAGCTATCAAGCAGGGTCTCGACAAGAGCCCGGAACTCGAAGCCGAGATGAAAATCATGCGCGCTCGAGTTCTGGCCAATGCATTGCTCACCAACTTTACTGAAAGTGTCGATACCAGTGATGAGGCGCTGCAGGCAGAATACAACAAGCAAATAGCCGCCGCACAAGCAAGCGAATACAACGCCAGTCATATATTGCTGGAAGATGAAGCCAAAGCCAAAGAGATCATTCTTGAGCTGGATGGTGGTGCAGACTTCGCCGAAGCCGCAAAAAAATACTCGACTGGTCCATCAGGTGAGAATGGCGGTGAATTAGGGTGGTTCGATCAAGGTGCCATGGTGCCAGAGTTTTCTGCCGCTGCCGCAGAGCTTGAAGTAGGTAAATACTCAGCCGTACCGGTTAAAACACAGTTCGGTTATCACATCATAAAACTCGCTGACAAAAGAGCTAAAGAACCGCAGCCATTTGAATCAGTCAAAGAGCAACTGCGCGGAGCAGTTATGCGTGATCGCATTGCCGACTTCGTTGACGGGCTGCACTCTGCTGCCACAATAGAAAAGAAGTAACGTATAAAAGGCGCAGGACTTACTCGGCCGCCTTTTATCCTGCAAGCCAATAATTCAAGCGGCTGTATTCATGCAGCCGTGATTAATTGGGTAGTAAAAATCCGACGCGTCAGCAAAGGCAAACTTCAGTCTGCGTCCTGCCACGCGTCGGGCTCCTCAAACTTTTTCGGTGTATTCTCCAGACTTCATTGGGACCGCAACAGCAATCTTTATATACCCGACAACGCCAGTTGCCCGCCCTGTTCCGGACGTCTGAACCGCGAACAGTCCAGTTCAAAATCTCTACCCACTGACACACCATAGCGCTTACAGGCAAGCTCGAATCGTTGTCTGATAATTTCTGCTCGCGGCCCGCTGCCGATCATTCTGGAACCAAAGTCGGCATTGTTAAGCTTGTTTTCTCTCACCGAGCGGATTGCTTTCATTACGCGCGCAGCGCGCAACGGATAATGCGCTTCAAGCCACTGCGGAAACAATTGTTGTAACTCGTGCGGCAGCCGCAGGACAATGGCATAAGCTGCCTGCGCACCAGCATTAGCCGCTGACTCTACAATAGAGTCTATCTCCGCTTCGTTCAAAGCTGGTATCACCGGTGATACAGACACGCGCGTTGGAATACCACACTCGCTTATACGACTCAGCGTTTGCAAACGACGCGCAGGTGTAGTTGCACGCGGCTCCAGATTTCTGGCGAGCTTACGATCGAGCGAGGTGATTGTGATGCAAACAGAAACCAGATTATGCTGTGCCATCTTAGTCAGGAGATCGATGTCTCTTTCAATCAAAGAGGATTTGGTAATTAAATAGGCAGGATGCTTTGTTTCAAGCAATACTTCCAAAACGTCTCTTGTAATTCGCAGCTGTTTTTCAAGCGGTTGATAAGCGTCTGTGTTAACGCCAATAGCTATTGGCTCACAACGATAGCCGGGTTTTGATAACTCTGAGCGCAACAGAGCGGCTGCACCGCGCTTTGCATAAAGTTTGGTCTCAAAGTCTAATCCGGCTGAGTGCCCGAGATAAGTATGTGAAGGCCTGGCAAAGCAATAAATACAACCGTGCTCACAACCACGGTAGGGGTTGATTGAGCGATCAAAATGAATATCCGGTGACTGATTGCGGGTGATGATGGAGCGATTGGAATCATTGCGCCACTGAGTGCGTACTTTAGTTTCAGGCTCGGTAAAAGAGCTCCAGCCATCATCTATATCCTGATGGCGCAATGCTTCAAACCGTCCTGTGATATTGCTGACGGAACCCCTGCCCCGTCGCACCAATGGAGTCTCCCGCATTTAAACCTCGATACTGGTTTTATATACAGTATAAAGGTATCGGTCAGAAAAACTCAAGGGGCTCATTCAAGTGCCCATTATGCTCGTTACTGCTGATCCAGATGAAAGTCAAATGATCATCAAGCCACCCACCCCTCTCTCGGTCAACAGATATGCACCCTACTAAAGAGTTCCGTATCGCCAAATGAATTACAATTAAATCAATTACTTATTTCACAACAAAATTGTTGACAACAAAATTGTTGTGAAATAAACTCATTTGCTAAATCTTACATATACAGGAATTTGTTATGACACTGGAAACCCTCCCTCCTGCACTAAGCAATTGGGTCACCGGTGAAAAGTTTTTCAATCGTGAAACCGAAACCGCACAGTTGATCAGAGAATTAGATGCCGGCTCACACGTCTTGATGACTGGCCAGCGCCGAATGGGTAAAACAAGCATCGCAAGGGAAGTCGGGAGGCTCCTGCAGCTAAGGGAAACCCCATGGATTTTTATCTTTGTCGATCTTGATGACTGCGAAGACGAATCACATATGGTCGCGATGTTGGCTTCCGAGGTCGCCAGACATGACAGTGAAAACAAAAAGCTCAAGCATTGGGCTTCGCAACTTGCGACTCCGCTTAAGAATATAGCCGAAGTTAGCATTAGCGAGTTCTCAATCTCTCTGCGCAACTCCATGACCGCGGGGAACTGGAAGACACATGGTGACGAATTGATTCAGTCGATAGCTGGAGAAAAGCCTTGTCTGCTGGTGATTGACGAGCTACCCAACTTGCTTCTAAAAATAGAAAAGGCAAACGGTGCGTCCGGTGTTGAAAGTGTTCTTCGCTGGCTCCGTCGAGCAATACAATCCGGAAGGCTGGGAGGACTACGCATTGTGGTGAGTGGAAGCATCGGCATGGTCCCGCTAGTCACAAGACTGGGCCTGGTCAATGCGATAACAGGCTTTGAGGAAATGAGGGTCGGCCCGTGGCCAGAAGAAACAGCAATCAGATGCCTGATGGCCCGAGCGCGTTACGACAAAATCACTTATACAGAGGATGCAATCCACTGGATTATCGAAAGACTTGGAATACTGGTTCCGTATCATATACAACGCGTTGCCAAGAAAGCATCAGATCTTGCAGTTCAACAGCAAGATTTCGAAATATCAGTAGCTGATCTGGAATCGATATATGAAGATATGATTCGCGGAGGCGAATACCAGCTTCAACATTACCGTACAAGATTAAAGGAAGCACTGGGTGAGGATATGCTGGATATCGCTGCGACCCTGTTGACCTCGTGTACTGACGGCAAGTCACGCAGTCGATCAGAGTGTTTGGAAATATTAGGGAAAAGTATCGACGAAGACACAGCGAATTGGCTTCTCGATGTTCTGACTCATGACGGTTACTTATGTCGTGAAAAAGATGAATGGTATTTTCCAAAGGGAATTTTGCGTGACTGGTGGTATGCGACGTACGTGAGCTTTCAGTAATGAGTGTCCAATCGGCTAGAAAGTTTAACCCCGGACTCAATCAATCTGACGATGAAATTATCCGACAGTTTGTTGTACGTGAAAATCTGCTAAGCCACGTATACGACATCACGAAACAAAACTGTGGCGCAGATAGTAATCAGCATGTTTTATTTTACGGGCCTCGTGGTCGCGGTAAGACCATGTTAATGACCCGATTTGAAATAGCTGTTCGAAATGATGTGCAGCTCCAGGATGAATGGATCGTGGTTCGTTTGTTTGAAGAAGCCTACTACGAGATTGATACAGCCGGTGAACTTTGGCTTGCGGTAATAGATGAGCTTGGTCAGACAAAGGGAGTTGATTCGGCAGAGACTATCACCG
>CAYLZS010000209.1:0-7178 GCA_964388065.1 uncultured Granulosicoccaceae bacterium | reverse complement strand
CGGTTTTAATGATATCTCCAAAGTGAAGTATATCGGTGTTGACGGTGGTGCTGATGCAATCACACAAACTATCGGTGGATTCACACAGGCTATGACCGGTGACATCTCTGAAGTTGTCGGCTTTCTTAAGTCTGGCGATGTTCGGGTACTGGCGGTACTGACCGATGAGCGTATCCCCGGTGAGTTTGACAGCATCCCAACTGCAAAAGAGCAGGGTATTGATGTAGTAGCAGTTAACTGGCGCGGTTTGTATGTGCCAAAAGATATCTCTGATGAAGCTTACCAAAAGTGGTCGGGTGCATTGGCGCAGGTAGCTGAGTCAGATGAATGGGCTGAGCAGATGAAAGCCAATGGTCTGGCACCATTTACTAAAGTGGGTGATGACTTTGCCGGTTACCTTGATGGTGTTATTGCCGAAGTTAAGGATCTTTCCAAAGAACTTGGTGTTATCAAGTAGTGAGTGACCGAATATTCGGTTCACTGGTATGTCTGGTAGCGCTCGCGTATATCGTGAGCGCTACTCAAATACAGGAAAGTTTTATGACCGACCCGGTCGGTCCGAAACTATTTCCTATCATTATTGGCAGTGTCGCGTTTGTTTGCGCGGTAACTGTGATCTATAAACCGGATGAATCTCCGGACTGGCCCGGGCCTGCAATCTTTTTAGCGTTGCTGTGTGCCGTGGTCGCACTTATCGCTTACGCTTATACGCTTAAACCGCTCGGGTTTCTAATACCTACAGCTGTTGCGTCTGCAATTATCAGTTTTCTTATTCAGCGTAATTTTGTCACTGCTATTGCAACCGGGGCGGGCTTGTCGCTCGGGCTATTTGTCATCTTTAAATACGCACTGGGCCTTGGTCTGGTGGCGTTTTCTAAAAACCTCGTCGGATAGCAGCAATGGAAGTGTTATCGCTGCTGGCGAACGGCTTTTCAGTCGCTCTTACTCCCCATACCTTAATGCTGGCGGTGGCCGGATGCATTATTGGTACTATGGTGGGTGCGCTACCGGGACTCGGGCCGTCCAACGGTGTCGCTATTCTTATTCCACTGGCGTTTTCATTGGGGCTTGATGCAACCCAGTCACTGGTGTTGATGACCAGCGTCTACTATGGCGCGATGTACGGTGGCCGTATCTCTTCTATTTTGCTTAACATACCTGGTGATGAACCGGCGTTAATGACCACGCTCGATGGTTACCCGATGGCGCAGCAGGGACGTGCCGGTGATGCACTGGTGTTGTCTGGTGTGGCGTCATTTGTAGGTGCTACATTCGCCACTATCGGTTTAATGCTGTTAGCACCCATACTTGCCAGAGTGGCCTTTTTGTTTGGCCCGGCTGAGTACTTTGCCCTGTACCTTTTGGCTTTCTGCACCCTGGGTGGAATCGCCTCTAAGAATCAACGCAAGGCGGCGATTGCTGCGTGCATTGGTTTGGGTATTGCGATGATCGGGCTTGATAACAGCACCGGTATGCCGCGCTTTACTTTTAATAATCTTCACCTGTTTGACGGAGTCGATTTTCTGGTCGCGATCGTCGGACTGTTTGCAGTATCCGAAGTATTTATCTTTATTGAAAGCCACGGCAAGAACTCGGCTATCGGTGTAACGCTGGGTAAAATCACTATACCGGTTAAAGAAATCGTACGGAGCTCAGGTGCAATGCTGCGATCGTCCGTGGTAGGTTTTATTGCCGGTGTATTGCCCGGTGCCGGTGCGTCTCTCGGTAGCTTTCTCGCCTATATGTCCGAAAAAGCAATATCAAAAGATAAAGATACTTTTGGTACCGGCAACCCGCGTGGTGTAGCTGCACCGGAGGCAGGTAATAATTCTGCGGCGGGTGGTGCGCTGGTACCGATGCTGACACTGGGTGTGCCAGGCTCAGGTACTACGGCAGTGTTGCTTGCGCTGCTGATGACGCTCAATATTACCCCGGGACCGCTGTTGTTTACCGAGCGCCCGGATTTGGTGTGGGGTCTGATTGCCACACTGTTTATTGCTAACTTTGTATTGCTGATACTGAATGTGCCACTGGTAAAGGTTTTCGTTAAATTACTCAGCGTACCGGCATGGATACTATTACCGGGTGTCACGATGGTATCTTTCGTTGGTATCTATTCACTATCTGGCAGTCACTTTGATTTGCTGTTAATGATCGGCTTTGGTGTTTTAGGTTATTTTCTTAGAAAAATTGACGTGCCAACGGTACCGATTATCCTGGGTATTCTGCTTGGCAACCACATGGAAGACAGTCTGCGCCGAGCCATGGTGATTTCCGGAGGTGAGTGGCAATATCTGTTTTCCTCACCCATTGCCATTGGTCTCTGGATCGCCGCTATTGTCGGTTTTGTAGCACCGGTATTTATATCAAAGTTTTTTAGAAAACCACAAGTACTGACCAATAGCGATAATCCATGACCACGCGAGTGCTGGTGCCTTCCGGAGTGCTTGGTCTTGGCTTTGACAAAGAGGCCTTACAGGCCGGTGTGCAGGCAAAGCCGGATATCATTGCGATAGATGGCGGCTCCACAGACAGTGGTCCGTTCTATCTGGGTACCTCCAGTTCCAAGTATTCGCGTGCCGCGTGTAAGAGTGAATGGAAAGCCTTGCTGCAGGCACGTGAGCAATTGGGTGTACCGTTGGTTATCACCTCATGTGGCACCTGCGGCAGCGACGATATGGTCGACTGGATGCTCGCAATTACCCGTGAAATAGCCACAGAGCTTACGCTCAATCTAAAAGTAGCCACACTGTATTCGGAACAGCAATCGACTTTTGTTAAAGAGCGTTTGGTGCAGGGCCGGGTGACTTCGCTTGAACCTGTGATTGCTATAGATGAAGCAGCTCTCGACTCAATGAGCCATATAGTCGCCCTTGCCGGTGCGGAGCAAATTAATGCGGCACTTGAAACAGGTGCGGATGTTGTTTTGGCTGGCAGAGCGACAGATACCGCAGGTATTGCTGCAATGCCACTGTCTCGCGGCGAGCATGATGGTGCTTCGTGGCATGCAGCAAAGATTGCCGAGTGTGGCGCGCTGTGTTCAACGAACCCGACCAGTGGGGTGATAGGAATTGATGTAGACAAGGAAGGCTTTAGCGTTTGGCCATTGGCAAACGGTGCACAGTGTACTCCGCACTCGGTCTCAGCTCATATGCTCTATGAAAACGCAGATCCGTTTACACTCTATGAACCTGGTGGAGCGCTGCAGGTAGCAGAATCGATATACAAGTCGATAGATCCTGTAAAAGTTAGGGTAACTGGTTCGCGTTGGGAGCGTTCAGGTACCTACACGGTAAAGCTTGAAGGCGCGCGCGCAGTCGGGTATCAGTCAACGCTGATGGCTATACTTCGTGATACTCATTACGTTCGCAATGCGGGTGCCTGGGTTGAACGACTGAATCGCTTTTTGGCGGAAGAAGTCAGGCAACGCATGCAATTGTCAGCTGAGGACTACGATATTGAATTTCGCTTAATAGGCGTAGACGCAACATTAGGTGAGCTTGAAACCAAAAAATCGCTACCTGCAGAAATTGGCGTATTGGTTCTTGTCACTGCTGCCTCTGAGGAGTGTGCTGACGAAATAGCCAAACTGATCAATCCGTTCTTGCTGCACTATCCGTTAACGGATAACGAAGAACTGCCCACCTTTGCTTTTCCGTACTCGCCAGCGCAAACCAATCGCGGACCAATGTATGAGTTTTGTCTAAATCATGTGATGGAGCTGGACCACCCGATGCAGGCATTCAGACTTGAAGTACATCAGTTAAAGACATGAGTACCGTAGGCGATAAGGTAGTAAAAATACGTTCTAAAAATGCTGGCCCTTATTGGCTTACCATCGATATATTTTGTGGCTCGGCCACCGTTTATGAAGAGTTGCTGGACATTTTATCTGTCAGCAAAGTGGCAGGAATTTACCAGGTCCCTGATGAATCCCTGAAGCGCTTTGAATTACCAACGCTCGAGGTAATTAAATTTAGCTTCCCGAGAAGTACCGTGCAGGGCGATCGGTTTGATCGTGATATGCACGGAGCGCAAATGAGCGTGCTTCTTTCGGAGTTCGAAATATAGCTTCGGCTGTTCTACTGCTGGTATGACAGTTTAGCTACTAATGATGCAGCCTCAGAAACCTCAAGCCAGTAGAGCCGGCAGTTGGGATCAGTGGCAAGTGCAAGTGCCTGATCGCGCCAGTTTTCGCGCATGTCTTTTGCAAGATTTGGGGTCTGAAACAAGTGCAGGGTTTGTTCAAGTTCTTCGGAATAGAAAATTCCGTAGCCGGATATAGCTGGTACTTTGTGTTTTTTGGTCAATGGTACCGATGGCAGCCATTCGATTGGCTGGCCGTTGATTTGATCGTCAGTTGTGGACATAGCGTCCGTAACACCGCGCTTGTATGCAAGTTCCATTCTTCCTCTCCGTTTCTGCGGTCGACAATATTCTCATCAGCAAGTATTGACAATAGCTAAATAAGGGTTGTGAATATTACTCACAGGTCCAGGATAGTTGTTAGGTTATTTTCGGCTCGGTGATAGTCGACGTTCGTGCTAATTTATCGGGCATAATTCAAGACAATAATAAAAGGTACGGAGCATTCCATGGCAGAAAATAACCGAATCGAGCTCCTGCGCGAGTCAATGATTAAGGAATCTGTTGATCTGGTGGCCTTGGGTCCCGGAGCGCATCTGGCCTGGCTTACCGGTGTTAAGCCACATGCAGATGAAAGACCGCTGCTTTTTTGTGTGTCGCGATCCTATGCAGGTTTTTTAATGCCGGTGTTAGAAGCGGATAGTGCCAGACAGCAAACCACAGATCTGCCGTTTCACACCTGGAGCGACGACGACGGGCCTGCCGCAGCTTTTGACGAATGTCTGCATTCTGCCAGTGTTACAGATGCCAAACGCATTGTTCTGGATGAGACCATGAGGGCCGATTTTGCAGCACTGGTTCAGGATGCGCTGCCAGCGGCGGATCGCCAGTTTACCAGTTCAACCATCGGTGCGTTGAGAATGCGTAAGGACGCTGCCGAATACCAAACGCTAAAACAGAATGCGCTGATAGCCGATAACGCAATGCGAGCTGCATGGGATTCAATGCAGATTGGCATGACAGAAAATGAAGTCGCCGAGGTAGTGCGGGACTCTTTCAAATCACAAAATGCGGCACCGCTTTTTCATATTGTCGGGGCAGGTCGTAACGGTGCTTTTCCGCATCATCACACTGGAGAGACAAAACTACAGCATGGCGACATTGTGGTGATGGATATCGGCGGTGGGCAACACGGCTATTCAAGTGACATCACCCGCATGGCTTGCATGGGTACACCGCCAGATGAGTACATGAAAGTACACAATGTAGTTGAGACTGCGGTACAGGCGGCGCTGGATGCGGCTCGACCGGGAGTTAAAGCACATGTGGTAGATGATGCTGCACGTGGCGTAATTACCGATGCCGGATACGGAGAATTGTTTGTCCACAGAACAGGTCATGGCATGGGTGTCGAGATTCATGAAACACCCTACATCACTGCATCGTCGCAAACTGTGCTGGACGAAGGAATGGTTTTTTCCATTGAACCCGGAATCTATCAGACAGAAAAATTTGGATTGCGGCTTGAAGATATTGTCTATCTGCGTGCTGACGGGCCGGAGGTGTTCTCTGAATTATCCCGAGAATTGCAGATTATCGGTGATTAACTATTTGCCATTGACGATTCGTGTTCAGCTTTGATTTTTAACCCGCTCGGACTTCGGATCGTACATTGGTCGCAGGCTCACATCACAAGTGTGACGCTTGCCGGCAATCTCAATCTCGTAACTGCTGCCCAGTACTTCTTCTGTGGTTTGTCCTTCGCAGGGAACGTAGCCCAGTCCAATCGCCCCACCGAGTGCATGACCGTAGTTGCCTGAAGTGAGGTAGGAGACTATCCTGCCATCGCGCAGTACCGGTTCAGCGTGGTAGAGCATTAGTTCGCTGTCCTGCATTTTGAATTGCAGCATGCGGGTGTTAAGACCACTGTCGCGTTTTTTTAAAACCGCATCGCGGCCAATGAAATCTGCTTTGTCGGTTTTAACCGCAAAGCCTAATCCGGCTTCAAGCACGTGATCTTCATCTGTGATGTCGTGACCGAAGTGGCGATAAGCTTTTTCTATTCTGCATGAGTCCATCATGTGCATGCCGCAGAGTTTGACGTTCAGTTCCTGGCCTGCCTCCAGCAGTGTTTCAAACACATGGGGAGTTTGATCTGATGAGCTGTAAATTTCGAAGCCGAGTTCACCAACATAAGTTACACGGTGTGCGCGGGCGAGGCCCATGCCGATTTCAATCTCATGTGCTGTGCCAAACGGATGGTTTTTGTTTGACCAGTTGTGCGGGCTGACTTTGGATAATAGTTTCACAGCATTCGGGCCCATGACTGCAATAACACCTTCAGCGGGTGTGACATCGACAACAACAACTCTGGAATCACCGATGTGTCTTTTAAGCCAGGACATATCACGAACAACAGTGGCCGCTGGTGTCACCATCAGATAGGCAGTTTCAGAAAGACGGGTCACAGTGATGTCTGCTTCAATACCACCGCGCTCATTCAGCATTTGTGTATAGACAATCTTACCTGTGGGTACAGACAGGTTATTGCCACAGACTTTATTCAAAAAAGCTTCAGCATCTGCACCTTCGATGCGAATCTTGCCGAAGGAAGTCATGTCATACATGCCAACGTTTTCACGTATTGCCATGTGTTCAGCGCGAGAATTCTCAAACCAGTTTTGTCGCTTCCAGCTGTATTCGTATTCGCGTTTCTGACCTTCGCTGGCATACCAGTTGGCACGTTCCCAGCCTGCGGTTTCACCAAATACTGCGCCCTGTTGTTTAAGCAGTTCGTGCAGAGGAGAGCGACGGATACCGCGCGCAGTTGCCATTTGTCTGTACGGGAAGTGATCTGCGTACAGCAGACCGAGTGTCTCGGTGACTCGTTTAGTCAGGTAGGTTTTGTTACCCATGAACGGTTGCATGCGGCGGATGTCGACATCGCTTAAATCAAATGGCGGGTGTCCGTGTTCCATCCAGTAGGCGAGTGCCATGCCGGCACCACCGGATGATTGTATGCCAACGGAATTAAAGCCAGCACAGACAAAGAAGTTTTTAAGTTCAGGCGCTTCACCCAGGTGATAAGCATC
>CAYLZS010000208.1:0-4511 GCA_964388065.1 uncultured Granulosicoccaceae bacterium | reverse complement strand
ACACCACATGATTAGTTGAATGCAGATCGATTCCGCAATAATATGACATCTCAGCCTCCAGGCATTTTTGTGTCGAAACTAAATGTTAGCCGATATCTATCGGCCCGGAGGCTGACCTCGATGTCTATATGATTATCAGGTGCGCTATGTAAAGTATTAAATAACAAGTGAAGTGTCATACTTGACGATAAACGCAGCTTATAAAGCGACTTAACCAGATCAGCAGAAAATTAAACTTTACAAAGCTCACCTGACCCCTCAGTCTCAATGTAGGGAGTATTTACCACAAAGCTGAGAAACGATATGTCAGTTGAAACCGTGCTTCTTATTGCACTTGCAGTAACAATCGTATATTCATTGATATCGGGGTGCCTGAATAAAACCATTGTTACACTTCCGATTGTTTTTACCGGCCTGGGATATCTGGTTTACAGCCCCGTGGAACAATTGGCCGAGACTCATGTGCTTCATGAGGTTGCGCGAACCGTTGCCGAAGTGACACTAATCCTGGTGCTATTCGCCGATGCTTCTCATGTGCGCTTTGCTCGACTGGTAGAAAGCTATCAAATACCCGTACGAATGTTAACCATTGGCATGCCTCTAACTATCTTGCTGGGCACTGTAGTCGTTGTACTTCTCCCGCCGGATCAAAGTTGGGCTGTAGCGCTACTAACAGCGGCTATATTGACACCAACAGACGCAGCGCTTGGTCAGGTCGTTGTGTCGAGCCCGGATGTACCGCGACGTCTGTCTCAATCGATTAATGTCGAAAGCGGATTGAATGATGGATTAGCGTTGCCGTTCATCTTACTGGCGGCAATACTAGCCGGGTCCTCTACTATGGCTGAGACGCACGAAGGTAGTATCACAGTGATGGCGTTAAAGCAGGTAATATTGGGACCGCTAGTTGGCATATTTCTGGGTTGGACAATCGCTCGAGCACTGGACTATGCTCAAAATAAAAAGGCAATCTCGACCAGCAGTGAAGGCGTTGTGTTTTTATGCACCGCCTTTGCAGCATTCCTGGTGGCTGAAGAAGTTGGCGGCAACGGTTTTATTTCAGCTTTTGTTGCTGGTGCTGTATTTGGCAATGTTTATAAACACGACATAACCTTCATTAGTGAATTCATGGAAAGTCAGGGTCAACTACTTACCATGGCGGCGTTTTTCATTTTCGGGGCAGTGCTGTTACCTTCTGGTATTGCGCACATGAGTTGGATACCCGTCGTTGTTGCCCTACTGTTTCTAACCATTGTGCGGATGCTACCGATCTGGATTTCATTGATAGGTACCGGTTTATCTTTAAAAGAGAAGCTTTTTCTCGGCTGGTTCGGCCCGCGCGGGTTAGCGTCTATTCTATTTTCATTGGTGATTATCGATGAATATGTGATACCAAACGAAGAAGAGTTGTTAGCCTGTGTAGTGATGACTGTGTTTTTATCTATCGTGCTGCATGGAATAACCGCAAACCCGTTAGCGCGTCGCATCGCGCGAATGTGAGGAAACATCAACTAACTTGATTGGTTGTTCGCATTTGTTGAAGGCCACGCGTCAAGGGTCAAAAAAGGGGTCGAAAAAGCAAAAAAGGGGTCAGGTCGTTTTTACAATGTACTAAAGCTCAGAGAACCGATTGTGATATGGTGATACACGAGTAGTAAAGTAATTTAGTTGTAGAAGTAATGCCCAGACCAGCTCGAATCCAATACGAAAACGCTTTTTATCATGTGATGAACCGCGGTCGCGGAAGGCGATGGATATTCCACGGGGACAAGTACTACGATGCGTATTCTGAATACGCTCGAGGAATCTCATGAGCGATTTGAAGCAAGGTTTCATGCGTACTGCCTGATGGGTAATCACTACCATCTGCTGGTGGAGACACCTCTAGCGAACCTGGATCGTATAATGCGCCATATCAATGGTGTATACACCCAGCGACACAATCGGTTTAAGCGAACAGATGGGCCGTTGTTTCGTGGTCGATACAAAGCCATATTGGTAGACGAAAGTACGTATCTACTCCAGGTGAGCCGTTACATTCATCGAAATCCGATCGAAGTAAAAGGAGCATCGAGAGATACTCTAGATAACTATGTTTGGTCAAGCTATCTCGCTTACATCAACAAAACAAAGGCCCCGGCGTGGTTAAGCAGAAACCTGACTTACCAAACGCTTGGTAGAAAAAACTGTTACACAAATTACCACGCCTTTGTGCAGGACGGAAACGATGCCCGAACCAAAGAATTTTATGGAGGCGACTGTCTAACTGGAATATTCGGTGATACATCATTTAGACAGTCTGTGTGTGATGACCAAGAAAACCTCCCAGTTGTTGAGGGTCTGTCAGATTTGATAAGAACGCCACTGGAGATGGATGCCATCGTAGAAGCAGTCGCGAAAGCGTTCGATGTTGAACGAAGTTATGTTGTAGAAAGGCAAGCCGGTAGGAGGCAGAAGAATGTTCCCCGTCGGGTAGCTATGCACTGTGGACAACGGCTGGGTGGTTATTCTCAGAAGGAAATAGCAACCTATTTTTCGCTTTCACACCCCGGTGGTGTTGCGTCAGCAGTCAAATCTGTAGAGGATAAAGTTGGGGACGGTGAGTTAAAAAGACAGCTTGCACAGATTCGGCAGGATTTGAATGTTGTAAAAACGACCTGACCCCTGACCTTTCTGACCTTCCTGACCTCTCACAACTCGGGCAGAACCCTCTGCGTTTGCAGCTAAACAACAGCAAATGCTCACGACGACAACTGTCACACCTTACTCGAAAGAAACCGTGCTCGGCACAACCACATTGCAGATACGCCTCGAATTCCTGCTCTACATAGCGCGGTAACGGTTTTCCCTGCTGTTTCAGCTCTGCTTTGAGCTGTGCATCGGTTCGGTATCCATACGAACGACCTGTAAGACTATCGCTACCACAAAGAAATGCACGCATGACGCATCGAGACACACAACGATAGAAGGGAGTAGCGTCCAGAGATATTTGCTGCTTGCGCGGTTTAGTCACCCAAGATAGAGTGCGTGTCCTTCAAGTCCCGCTTCAAGTCCCGCTTCAAGTCCCTTTAGTCGCCGTTTATAGAGTGTTCATTTACGACGATAGCTGCCTGGAGATTCACCAAAAAAGCGTGCAAATTGTCGACAGAAATGGCTTTGATCACCAAAACCACAGTCGAGTGATATTTTTAATACTGTACGATCAGTGTCAGTAAGCAGCGTGGCAGCACGGCGCAAGCGCTGTTGTAAAATAAACTCTTGTGGAGCGATCCCGAAACACTGCTTGAAGCTGCGGCGAAAATGGCTTTCAGACATATTAGCGATAGCTGCCAGGTCGCCCACACGTAACTGACTTTCAAGCTGGTGGTCAATTTCATCAACAACCTTTCTGAATTTATCAAATTTTGGAGGCAATCTGGCATCCAGGTCTAACACGGTTGTGACACCAACTAGTCCCAGGATGTCGCCAGTTTCGTTAACAATTGGCAGTTTTGAAGTTTTGACCCAAACGAGTTGCCCCCGTTCATTAGCCACAATCTCCAAACGCTCTATAATGCGTTCTCCTTTATTGATAACCCGTAGGTCATCTTCGCGAATAGATGCTGCTATTTTCTTCGGAAAAAAATCCTCTTCACGGGTGCCCAGTATTTCTTCATGAGATTGGCGATTAAGGAAAGTCAAAGCAAAGCTATTGCAAGCAACCCAAAGACGCGTTCGATCTTTAACATAAATGATCACATTGGGCATTAATCCAAAGACGCATTCAAGCTGACGGAAATCTTCACGCCGCAAGGGTTCGTTAGAACTATTTGTAACCAGCAGATATTCAGGTAATGCAGTGTGCATTGTATTCATACTCATAAGTAATCAATGCTCACATTTTCAATTGTAAGGTGATTACTCGATATTATGCATGTGTCAATCATCGTGTGACAAATTCGTGCGGTCCAGATTCACATCTTCATCAAGTATTCGTCCACGTTTTGTGTCTAATGTCGATCTTTCACTGGAATGATCGATTACGCATAGTATTCGGCCGATTTAGGCAAGAGTTTAAAAAGCCGAATATGAGAACCTTGGGCCCTATTGCGATCTTGGGCATGCACTGAGCAGATACCATTCGTTGTGGGAATTTGCAGCACAATACTAGCGTAACAATACGGTATTTCTACCGACAAACTCTTGGTGCAGATTTGCGACAAGTACGAACGAAAGATTGCCCCTATTTAAAGCGCGCCAAATTTTGGCCTTACTCAAGAATTAAACTTTAACCAGAAGTGAAAGGTATTCCCTTCAATTAGAGTAGCTTTCAAATGTGACTGGAATGTCGCTTAACACAGGATATATAAACGTGGAAAAATTATTAGGTACAGTTAAATGGTTCGACAACGCTAAGGGATTTGGTTTTATCCTAAATCCAGATGGTGAAGACGTATTTGTTCACTATCGATCAATTCAAAGGGAGGGTTATAAGACGCTTAGCGAGGGAGAGCAGGTGGAATTTCTCCAGG
>CAYLZS010000207.1:0-2602 GCA_964388065.1 uncultured Granulosicoccaceae bacterium | reverse complement strand
CTGAACCGTTGTCGATCACCAGTATCTCGTACGCCAGATCGACTGACCGGGCGTCACGGATGGAACGCAGACACGCTTCCAGATTGCGCGCTTCGTTCTTAACGGGAATTATTATTGAAAGGCTAATCACTGTAAATTTTTCGGTGCTGTTTATACCAGGCAGACTGCCTGTTGCGGTTGTTCTGAACCTAACCGGTAGACAATCCCTCAGAGTATACAGTTCCGGCAGAATAACGGCGTTGAAAAAGGTCACAGCTGTGGCTGAATAGTGTTAACAGCCTTTGGGAAATGCTGTGGAATTTGAACTGCGTCGCCAGTTGTGTGTCCTCTCGAGTGTGAACTGAATGACACAAACAAATTCTGGTTATCCGGTGGGGTAAACTTCCGGTTTTTTCACAGCTGGTCCATGGTGACCTGTGTACCACACTCTCCTTTCAGTGCACGGTTTGCATCCTCAAGATGCGCGATTATTGCGCGTTTGCCTCCACCTTCGATAAAACTGATTGAGGCTTCCACTTTAGGCCCCATACTGCCCTGTGAAAACTCACCGGCAACAAAGTGTTGTTTGAGCTCCGCACAGCTGACATTGCCAAGCGCTTTTTCATTTTCAGTGCCGTAGTGAATTCTTACTGCGTCAATTGCGGTCAGGATCATCATTGTGTCGATTTGCATCACGTTCGCCATTAGTGCCGAAGTCAGGTCCTTATCGATTATTGCCTGGACTCCGGTACGCGTTCCATCTGCTTGACGTTCTACCGGGATACCACCACCGCCACCGGCAATAACTACCGCGCCGCTTTCAGCCACTGTTTCTATTAGCGAGATATCGACAATGTGTTTTGGTTTTGGCGAAGGTACTGTGTAGCGCCAGCCCCTGCCGCTGTCCTCTGCCATGTACCAGCCGAGGTCGGTTGCGATCTTTTTAGCTTGTTCTTCGGTATAGAAAAAACCGACTGGTTTCGTTGGGTTCCGGAAAGCCGGATCGTTGCTGTCAATTTCAACTTGCGTCAGCAGACAAACAACATGACGACTATTTCCAGCGCTTCGAAGTGCATTTTCCAGATTTTGCATTAACAGGTAGGCGATGCCGCCCTGGCTGTGCGCAACACAAACATCCATGCTCATTGGTGGCACGGTTTCACTGGCCAGAACCTGACGCATCAGAATTTTACCAACCACAGGCCCGTTACCATGGGTAATGATAATTTCCTTATCGGATTGCAGTATCGGCAATAAGGCATTAGCAGTTTTAACGGCGAATTCAATTTGCTGTTCAACGGTTCCCGGGCGACGCGTCGGGTGGGTAGCGTTACCACCGATGGCGATTAGGATTCTTTCCTTTTTATCTATTGCATCGTTCATCAGCTACAGTTTCTCGCATGGTCAGACGGTGCAGCAGACTTACCGTGAATTCTTACCGCGAATTCTTACCGTGAATTCAGGCAGTAGCGTTAAACTGCTGTAAAAAAGTAATTAGTACATTGGCCGCGGCCAGCGCGTCTTCTTTAGTAATACTCTCATCGGGGTGGTGACTTAATCCATCTTTGCAGCGCACAAACATCATCGCTACCCGAGTGATATCTGCAATAGCCATTGCATCGTGTCCTGCACCACTGGGCATTGAGTGTAGTCGGTATCCGGTGTTTTTGATGGCATTGCCGAGCTGACCTGTCAGCCAGCTGTCGCAGACAACACCGTTTGCCTGATAAGTGCGCTCAATGTTTATTTTAACCTGCCGTTTTTTTGCAATTGCCTGCAGCGTTTCTTCAATTTGTGCAGTTGCCTCAGATCGATGCTTGTCGTCACTTGAGCGCAGGTCGATAGAGAACTCTACTTCTCCGGGTATGACATTGCCTGCTCCGGGCAAGGCAGTAATTTGTCCGACTGTTCCAACCAGATTCTGTAAATTTACGCAGAGCTTTTCTATTTCAATGATGCATTCAGATGCTGCTACTAATGCGTCTTTTCGAAGATTCATTGGTACAGTGCCAGCGTGGCCTGCACAACCCGTCACTGTTATTTGAAAGCGTGATGCACCTGAAATCGCCGTTACAATTCCGACTGGTAAATCTTCCTGTTCAAGCACTGGTCCCTGTTCAATATGACACTCAATAAAACCGAGCAACTGTGAAGAGGTGCGAGCAGCAGTATCCAGCTTACCGGTTGCTCCGAATGCTTTTAACGCTTGTGCAACGCTGATGTCATCTGCATCTCTTTCATCTAAAACAGCGGGCTTTAAAGTTCCGGCAATAGCGCGGGAGCCGAGCAGCGTGGAAGGGAAGCGCACACCTTCTTCGTCACAGAATCCGACAATCTCAACCGGGTAGGGCAGATGCTTGCCGTTATCTTGCAGGTATTGAAGGCAGACTACCGGTAGTACCACGCCCAGCATGCCGTCATAGCGACCGGCATTTCGAACAGTGTCGAGGTGAGAACCGATAAGCATTGCCGGCTGACCGGTTGTATCAACGCCTGAGGAGCTGCCTTCGAGTCTGCCGATGATGTTGCCTGCTGCATCAGTGTGAACCTGCATACCGATGCCAAGCATCCACTGACCAACGAGATCGTTGGCACGCCGATGTTCCTCGGTCAGGGATCTGCG
>CAYLZS010000206.1:0-5732 GCA_964388065.1 uncultured Granulosicoccaceae bacterium | reverse complement strand
CAAAGCGCTATCCGTGTTTGGTCCTTCCTACGCAGGTATTGACGCTGATTATCGGCCATTCTGTAAGTAGCTGTGGCACAACTACAAGAACGATCGGTAACGCACCGGGCTTACCGGCGTGTCGTCGCAACAGCATATCCATACGACAGCGTTATTAAGTGGTTTGAACGCGATTACCGGGCTTGTATTTCACTTCCGGACGAATCCGTAAGCTCGACACAGACGCAAAATCAGTACTGGAGGTCTAAGTCCCTGAAATAGCCACACATTTGTGTGTCCCTTTACCCGATGTTTTTCCCCGGATCTGAAAACGACAGACCGGTTTAGCACCGCAATCGCATTCACCGGGATACGACCAGGTCTGAAAGTTACCGCTTTGCGCTGTTTTTTTTTCATTTTAACGACGTCTGTCTGGTATTACCCGCTCATACAAGTACACTGACTATGTCAGTAAGCTGTATACAGAACGGACCGTTAAGGTTCAATTCTTAACTAAACCCGGAATTCTTAAAACCCGGAATTTTTATAAACCTAGTTCAGAGGATACCCGCTATGAAGTTACCTAAGTTAACCGCTTTGGCCTGTGCCGGAACCCTGTTTTCATTCAATACGGTTGCCCAGGCAGCTGACGTGATTATCGGGGTACCTAACTGGCCATCAGTTCTTGCTACCGCGCACGTGCTCAAAGTGGCGATGGAAG
The DNA here is from genome assembly GCA_964388065.1 of uncultured Granulosicoccaceae bacterium. GTDB lineage: Bacteria > Pseudomonadota > Gammaproteobacteria > Granulosicoccales > Granulosicoccaceae. Next base: position 5,032 of record CAYLZS010000206.1, on the reverse strand, counting down.
AAAATCTTGGCCTGGAAGTCGAATTACAGAACGGGACCAACCCGGTTGTATTCGAAGCAATGGATTCTGGCGCTATGCACGTCCACCCTGAAGTCTGGCTGCCAAACCAGACAAACCTGAACGATAAGTTCGTACAAGACAAGCAAACTGTTCGAATGAACCCGAATGGTGTTGCCGGTGATCAGGCAATGTGCGTCACCAAAGGCACTGCTGATCGCACCGGAATTTCTGCACTGTCGGATCTCACTGATCCGGATATAGCGAAGAATTTCGACACTGACGGCGATGGCAAAGGCGAAATCTGGATCGGAGCCGCTGGCTGGGCGTCAACTAATATTGAAAAGATTCGTGCAAAGTCTTACGGCTATGCGGAGACCATGAACCTTAAAGAAATGGATGAAACCCTGGCTCTTGCTGAAGTTGACAATGCTGTAGCGCAAAACAAAGACATCGTTTTCTTCTGCTACACACCGCACCACATGTTCTCACTACATGAACTGGTTATTTTGAAAGAACCTGCTTATGAAGAAGCAAAATGGGAAGTCATTCAGCCTACCGATGATCCCGAGTGGTTAGAAAAGTCGGATGCAGCAGTTGCCTGGAACACAGCGTATCTGCACATTCACTATGCAGCATCACTTGAAACTGATCAGCCTGAAGCCGCTGCAATGTTATCAAAGGTAAAGCTTGATACCGACACGGTTTCTGCAATGACTTTTGCACTGGTCGTAGAAAAACAGGACCCTGCAGAGTTTGCGGCCAAGTGGGTGGCAGACAACGGTTCGGTGGTAGATAGCTGGCTGCAGTAATGTCTGTCTGCAGATAGCTTGATCTACTAAGGGGAGCATGTTCATTGCTCCCCTTTTTTGTATCTGACCTTACTTGTGTTTGCCCTTATTTGTATTTGCCTTATTTGTGTCAGCCCGTATTTGCCCGCCAAATTAATCAGGAGCCCGGTTAGTGAGTGAAGACGTCATCATCCTGCAAAACGTCTGGAAAATTTTTGGCGATCGCGCCATCGAAGCCATGCAGGCTATCGAGCAGCGCGGCTTAAGCAAACCTGAAGTGCTGGAGGAATTTGCCTGCGTAGTTGGTATAGCTGACTGTTCCTTCACAGTAACGCGGGGTGAAATTTTCTGTGTTATGGGTTTGTCCGGCTCCGGCAAATCTACGATGGTAAGACACCTGAATCGTTTGATAGAACCTACAGCCGGTTCAATCTCTGTACTGGGCAAAGATATGATGTCGCTCAGTGGCGATGCATTGCGTGAGATGCGGGCCAAACATCTGGGTATGGTGTTTCAACATATGGCATTGCTGCCCCATCGCACAGTGCTCGACAATGTCGGTTTTCCATTACAGGTCCGTGGCGAACCCAAATCGCGTCGTTGGGAAATATCGCAAAAGTGTCTGCACATGGTAAATCTTGAAGGCTATGAAGATCGCTTCCCACGCGAGTTATCCGGCGGTATGCAACAGCGTGTCGGCCTCGCCCGAGCGCTGGCATCAGACCCTGAAGTGCTATTGATGGATGAGCCTTTTTCCGCACTCGATCCGTTAATCCGGCGGCAGCTACAGGAACAGTTTATGACCTTGTCTGCCGAACTCAACAAAACGACTGTGTTCATCACACATGATCTCGATGAAGCGATTCGTATCGGAAACCGCATCGCAATTATGAAAGACGGACGTATCGTTCAGATCGGAACACCGGAAGATATTGTGACTAATCCCGTAGATGACTATGTAAAAGATTTCGTTGAAGGCATTTCGAAACTTAAGCTCGTATTTGCCCATTCCATTATGGAGCCGTTAACCGGTACGGAACACAATCTGAGCAGTGCACCCAGGGCACATCATGGCACTGATCTCGATCAGCTGATCGACATAGCCACAAACACTGAACATCCTATTGTCGTACAGGACGACGACCAGACCGACATCGGGATAATTTCGAAATCCACACTGCTAAAAGGCATTCAGGGAGGCAAGGCATGACTGAAACAGGCTTTCAGGCAGGTCCACGCTCAACCGACAGTTCAGTTGGTCAGTTTGCACAGCAGAATGATAATTACTATTCAACACAGTTTGCAAAGATCCAGGGCACAACCGGCTTTTCATTCAGCTGGAACACAATGGCGGCGGTTTTTGGTCCGCTGTGGGGCGCATTGCGCGGCGCCTGGGGATTTTTCTGGACATTTCTGGTACTTGAACTGTTTGCACTTGTACAGATAGGTCGTGGTTTATGGGGCGAACTCGGTGCCAGCCAGCTGGCACGCTATGAAAAGCTGCTGGTGAATATAGCGAAACGTGAACAACAGGCAAAAGACCTGATTGCCGCCGGTGATCAGGCAGATGCCGATGCCAAACTTAAGATTGCGAGTAACTTAAAAAGAGTCGCAGAAGAGGCAAAAACCAAAGCCGATCAGGCTTCAAGTGAAGCGTTTTCTATTTTGCTTACCGGTCTGGTCATGCTCGCGATAATCAAGTTGATCGAAGGGTTTATGGCCAACTACACCTACGAAAAGCAATACCTGCGCTGGCGTGCCAACCCGACAGTACAATCCGGTGTCAGCCGACTAAATACAGTGTTCGGTGGTTGCCTGTTGCTCGCTATCTGGCCGTTAACACTGTTTCGTTTTACCGTATCCGACCCGGACGGCAAACTGTCCGCTTTGACCAACGGGTTTATAGGCAACAGGATACCGATTACCGAATTCCCGGTTAAGCGCGAGTATTTTGCCCAACTGGCAAGAATTGGTGATGCCGCTTTCGACTGGCTGGCGATTAACTTCAGTCATGTGTTCGAAGGAATTACCAGAGCCATACGCACAGTGCTGGATGGACTGGAGATCATTCTGATTCAAACTCCGTGGCCTGTTGTCATGATTGTCATTGTAGTGATGGCACTTCGACTCGCCGGAATCCGTGTAGCAATTTTTACTGCTGCTTCACTTTTGTATCTGGCCTTTATGGGACTCTGGAAAATATCAATGATTACTGTTGCATTAATCGGCGCTGGTGCATTTCTGTGCGTAATCATAGGTATTCCACTCGGTATATGGTTTGGAAAATCAAAGCGCGCTTACTCCATGGCAGAACCTGTACTCGATTTTATGCAGACCATGCCCGCCTTTGTGTATCTGATACCGATCATTGCATTCTTCGGTACTGGCAAACCGCCCGGAGTATTGGCAACACTGATATTTGCTATGCCACCAGTCATCAGACTAACTGCTCTTGGCATGCGCGGAGTACCGGAATCTACCAAAGAAGCTGCTGTCGCGTTCGGCTGTTCTAAATGGCAGCTGTTACGCAATGTAGAAATACCACTTGCGATGCCATCAATCATGACCGGGATAAATCAGACCATTCTAATGTCCCTGTCGATGGTGGTTATCGCCTCGCTAATTGGTGCAGAAGGTCTTGGCGCTTTGATCCTCGAAGCTCTGCAATATGCAGCAAAAGGTCAGGGCTTACTCGGAGGCCTCGCAATTCTCCTTTGTGCGATGGTGATTGATCGCATAGCCCAGGGCATGTATCGAAAAAAGGTAGGTACAGACTAGCAACCTATATGCTTATAGAAAATTATCTGTGTGATTCCTGATTCGACATAATCAGACATTAGCGTTCGATTAGTTCAATTTATCAAGAGCGCGGCTTAGCGTGTTCGCTGCCTGACGCTCGGTGAGATGTTCCAGGCATGCTTTAAAATTCTTGTCCACTTTTGATATTTCATCTGTCAGCGTTTGCTCGTCTGTATTACACATCTCAGCCAACTCGCTTACTGTTTTGTGTTCTGAATAAATAAAACGGATTAAAGCCCGCAGGATTTGATTTCTTTTCATTTCCTCATCAGTTCTGATCATCTTCTGCTCACCCCATAGTTCGACATTTTTTAATATTTATCCGATTAATAATATTTTTTAAGATGTTTGGTGTCGTCGTCCTTTGTCAATTGCAATTCACAGTATCCAGTCGCTCGCTAAAGAGAAATGTGTTTTTACTTTCTACCGATACTACATGAAACGGCGCTGATAACGCAGCATCTTCCGTGCAACCTGCTCCAGGAAGAAACGTAGTTACATTTACTTTTGTGTGATCAATACCTTCAGCAACCGATTCAACAATTATTTGAGCCACACCTGTACCACTCTGTGTGCCCATTTCCGCGATAACGACATTTAAAGACTCAAAATCAATTAACGGAGCCTGCTCCACTGAAAGACGGAGCCATTCCTGCTGAAATTCTTCCTGATTAGTTACGACGGTAAGTCGTTTTGATGATTCAATCTCCAGGCTGTTAAAATCCATTGCAATACCCACAAAAGAGATTGGTATCAATTCTGTTTCTTCATCAGAAGACGATGAACAACCGATCACCAGAACCCCAATTAGCGTGTAAAACAAAAATCTATAAATCATATATGTAAACCACCAGTGAGCTTGCGAGAATGCTGATTTGAAACGTGAAGATGCTCAAACTAAACTGCGGTTTACAGTCTCGTACAGGAGACCCGGGATTCATCATCACTGTAGACAGAAAAAACTTCGCTGCCATTGATAATCTCCTGAGCCAGCCGGCTATAATCATCGCTCCTGAATATCCCACCACCGCTGACAGCATCTGCATTAACAAAGCTCATACCATAACCGTTGTTGGTTACACGCCAGTTACCGGCACTTAATAATTCACTGGCTGTTTCTTCATTTCCACCAAACTCAACAATGCGGAATTCCTGATAAGACCCGTCTGGATTAAAAACAATTTCCGCTACCTGGGTGTTGTAGCTCGCTGAGCGTCCCTGCTAAACGTAGGAATTAAAAAAAATACCTTGTTCCCACTGCACGTCACAAGTGCTAAAGGTATTCCCTCTGCGCGACGGCTCCATGTTTTCCCAACCATACCCGTCGCCATCCGGGTCACTGCCGGAAGAGGCACAGTCAGGTAAATCCTGCGCGATAGCCGGATTGAGAGCAATTAGCGCGGTCACTGCTAAAAATGAGGTAATCAGACCGTTCTTTAACATTA
>CAYLZS010000205.1:0-18983 GCA_964388065.1 uncultured Granulosicoccaceae bacterium | reverse complement strand
ATTGACGACATCTCGCTTGATCCTTGATTCCACAGCGAATTTTTTCTCTTGCAAATATCAATAAGTATTCGACGCGAGAAGAAAATCCACTGTGAAATCAATTCTCTGCGCGATATGCTCGCCAAACCATGAATAATCCCGGCTAGGGCACTTTGCTTTGTCGACTCATGTGCGGCATTTGTTTGATACACCACACTAGTATCAGGGCATTGCAATGGCCGGCATGGCTGTGAAACAGGTAGATGACTATGCACAACAAGGATTCTGCACATCGCGATTATTCTCGAGTTGAACAGGCGCTGCACTATGTTGCGGCAAACTTTCAGACCCAGCCCGATCTCGCCGCAATAGCTGAGTCAGTAAACTTGAGTGAAGCGCACTTTCAGCGGTTGTTCAAACGCTGGGCAGGTGTGTCACCAAAACAGTTTTTGCAATACCTGACGCTTGAACATGCACGCGCGTGTCTGAGTGATGACATGTCCGTACTGGATACAACTTTTGATAGCGGCCTGGCTGCACCCGCCAGACTTAACGAGTTGTTTATACGCCTTGACGCCATTACACCGGCTGAGTTCAGGCAAAAAGGCAAAGGGATTGATATCGCGTATGGATTTCACGAAACACCCTTTGGTCTGTGTCTTATCGGTGTGACAGATCGGGGCTTGTGCGGCTTGGAGTTCTGTACGCAGTCAACAGAGCAACTACCACCGGAACAGCTGCCAACAGAACATCTGCCAGCAGAACATCTGAATAAAGAGATCAGTGCTGAAGCGAGCAAAGAGCGGACTTTGAAGGCCATGGCAGATCGATTACCTGCAGCTAACTATCACCCCGATCAGGAGCGTACCGCCGAATATCGTGACCTGATCTTTGCATCCGATGCGGGCAGCGTAAAAAATACTGTACCGCTGCTGGTGCGGGGTACACAATTTCAGATAAAAGTCTGGGAGGCCTTGTTACGCATTCCGACCGGTGCTCGTGTCAGTTATAAAAAGCTCGCAAGTGCTGTTGGAAGTCCCGGTGCCAGTCGTGCTGTCGGGAGTGCCGTTGGCAAGAACCCTGTCGCCATTTTAATACCGTGTCACCGGGTAATTCGTGAGGACGGTATGCTTGGTGGCTACCACTGGGGGCTTGAGCGTAAACTGGCATTGCTGGGTGCAGAATCGATTGGCCGAAATACCATTTTGGAATCTCGTAACGGACCACAGTGTGCTATAAATTAAGGCTGAAGTTACCAGGAATGTACAAACTCCAAGGTTGCACCCAGTTATCTTAAGTTCCAGTCGGTCTATTCAATACGCTCTGCATTTTGCCGCGATGTTTTTCATCCTGGCTGTGGCTGTTGTGCTATTGGTTGTGCAGCCATTTCCGGTGTTGCACGATTATCCGGAATGGATGTATCAGGGTTACATTGCCTGGTCATTGTTAAGTGCTGAAACTACTTTCACCGGGCTTTTTGAATTGGTTCCGGTGCCAGTTCCCAATGCGATAAGCCAGTCTGCCATCGCAGTACTGAATTTTTTTACCTCCCCTGTGGCTGCTGGAAAAATATGGTTGGCGCTTTATTTTCTTCTCGCCGCAGTTATTGGCATTGTTGCAACGCGATCCCACCGCCACAGTGGTTCGATGCATTTGATTTTTACTCTGTCGATTGTATTTGGACCAGGTTTCTGGAATGGCTATATTAATTTTCAGTTCGGTCTGCTGTTTTTTGCGCTGTATATTATTAATACACGGAAAAGTGCCGGGTATGTTTTGCTGTTTTCAGTGTTGATTTATTTTTCTCATGCCTCTGTGTTTGCAGGATTCGTTTGTTATGTAATAGTCAGTGAGTGGTTTGCGCTTCGCCGCGCTCGCGTGTTTCTGGCGCTGCTGCCTGGACTGTTACTATTACTTTGGTATTCATTCGCAAAGTTTTCTACAGCCGATGGTAAGAATGAAAGTGTTGGATCATTGTTTCAATGGGCACAGTATAAATTCTACACTGTGGCCAAGCAGGGGCCATTTCATAATTTTATCCAGCCGGATGGCGAGAGCCTGCTCAGCTCTGTGCATGGTTTGTATTTGGCGGGCTTTGCTATCAACTTTCTGACAGCATTATTAATCGGTTTATGGTTGCTGGTGATATTTGCGAGCATTGTTCGACAGCGGGATGTCGAAATTGCCGATGAACGGCGAAGTGTTGCTAATGTATCTGCAATACTTGTTACCGTAGCCGTATTACTGATTGCATGGCTGCTGGCAGGTAAAAACACTTTTGGCGTTGTGAATTTGGGCGAACGATTTCTGGTTGTGGCACTGATGCTAATGATTGTGCATCTTCAGTGTCCTGACTGGATTAGAAAATGCTGGCAGTCACTTTGTATTGTTGTTGGAATTGTCACACTCAGTTCTTTAATGGTGCTAAGTCGCGGGATTGGAGTCTACACGGTAGAACGATCGGCAAGTACATCAGAGCTTGAAAGCTACGTTGGCGATATATACAAAAATAGTCGGCACAAGTATTTTAATCACCGGGTTTTTATTTACGCAAACCTCGGACAGTATTTGATTGATCCGGCGGTACATGCCAGTCCTCCGCCTATTGACCATCAAAGCAGTATTGTCCGGATGCGTAAAAGTGATAAGTAGCGAATGAGTGACAAAGCTAAATCTATCCTGATAGACGAATTGCGCACAAAGCACAGAAAGCTACGTCGGGAAATTTCTGATGAAACCCTGCAGGACCATGCAGTAAAACTCGAACAAAACCTGACTGCATTGGATGAATACCAAAAGTCCCGTCACATCGCAGCGTACATTGCTATTCTTGGTGAAATCAGTGTTGAGCCGATTATTCGCGCTGGCAGTGCTACAGGTAAAATATTTTATTTACCAGTGCTGCGGGATGACGCTATGTTTTTTGCACCGTGGAATCCGGGTACTGCACTGATTAAAAAGAAATTCGGACTACTGGAACCTGATTGTCAGGAATCAGAATTTGTAAGTCCACAGGAGCTCGACCTGGTATTAACGCCGCTGGTGGTGTTTGATAAGCAGTGTAACCGGATAGGACAGGGCGGTGGATTCTATGACAGAACCTTCGAATTTACACGCACTGTAGATAAGCCGATATTAATCGGTGTGGCGCACGATAACCAGCGTGAGCCTGCGCTATCGCCACAACAATGGGATATTCCATTGCATAAAATTGTAACCGAAAAGTACATCTATTCTTCAGCAACCGAGTAAGCTATGCGTTTGCGGTCTTAGGCTGGGGAATACGTCTTAGCTAAGGGTTGTAACGGCAAACAGCCAAACTGGAGTTGGTGCTATTTCTCAAAAATAAAAGTTAAAATTATTCGAATATCGCATTTTTTTAAAAAAAATTAAAGCAGCGACTGTGATGGTGTTTTTGAATTAGTGCTAAAGATGAGTAAGAGTATGTCCGAGGTAAGACCTGTATCATGGTCTGCTCACAGCGCAGCTACAAGGGATGCGAGTTCAATTGTAATGACCGTAGTAGTGCCCCCGATCAGATACAAAAAAGGGGAATCCCAGGTGTGTGGTGAGAAGGCTTCTGCCAGCGTCATGGCAATGGGTATGATCAAAAGTGCCAGCGCCAACTCTGTTGTGCTCATCTGGCCTTTGAGGAGCAGGCAGGCGAGTATTCCACTAAAAAACACACAGGCACTGCCCTCGTAGCTTCGGGTGTATTTTCTGTCACTGAACAGTGCTCTGGTAGCGTACTTGTGGCGACCAAACCTTACTCCCACCGGTTCCGCTAAACCATCACCGATACCCGCTATTACTACGGTGATATAAATCAGATCGGTCCGCTCGTACTGAGCCAGCAGGTAGAGCATGATACAGAGAATTGGAAACGTCGCCATAGCCTGAGTTGATAGCCAGAGCAGCGTGTGAGGACGATCTTCAGGTCTGTCTATCGCTGCAAACGCCGTGTTGAACAGACGACTTCTGCTCCTGATGGGCCTGATCATCAGTGCAATAGTTAACAAGAAAAGGGCTCCGCTAACGAGGATAGAGCCAAAGTTAACATCATAAGGCAGCGGGGACTCAAGGTACACCGGCAGGAAGAAGAAAAAGAAATGAATGACTTTTCTTGTATAGTTAACCTTGACACCGGCATTTAGTACTGCCAGCCCCAGGCCGTACGAAAGCCCCAGAAGTACGGCAAACTTGATTAATTCCAGTGTCCAGAAATTTGTCATTAACAATAAACTATCTTAACTTCCGGTGACAGTCACGACCTGTTTAGCTTCAATTTTCTTAGAATGGAGTTTCACAATATGAGAGCGCAAGGCTTAGGGGAAATTTTGACAGAAGAGTTTCTATTCTTCTTCCCAGCCGTAGTGATGAAAAAGCTCTTCGTCTTTTTTAATAGATTTTAACGTGACTACTTCTGTACCGGTCAGAGCACAATTTGGTTTAAAGCTGTGGTTAATGAATCGGTAATCGTTTGTTACCCGAAAGCCCTTTTTAGCAGTCAGCCACAAAACATAAGTTCCGTCTTTTTTAGTGGGTTTGCCCAGAAGTGGCCCAAGGACTACGTCTTTTTTAATTTTCTTTGCGGCGAACATCCCTTTGCCATGTGTTTTGCTGGCCTTAACGTAAACCAGATCTGTCGGTACTCCGTCTACAATTTTGCTCTTTGATTTTTTTGTTTTCTTTTTGCTGTTTTTCTTTTTACCGTTGTCTTTTTTTGTTTTTTTGGTTTTTGCCACTGGGTTTGCTCCGAGAGATTTGATTGTTGAAAGTCATGCCGTAGTGTAGCTGATTGTCATGCCGTCGTATGCAGGTTGTATGTTATCGGGCAGTTGTTTGTTTAGTTCGTCGTAGTCTAAATCTACATGCATATTGGTGAGTATGCCGCGCGTTGGCTTTATTTGTTGCAAAAATGCAAGAGACTCTTCGACACTCATGTGTGTCGGGTGAGTTGAATGGCGCAATGCATCGAGAATGATGGTATCGACGTTTTTGAGTGTTTTCAGGCTGCTGGTTTCGGTGACGTCTTTTACATCAGGCAGATAGACCAGCTCATCGAATCGAAACCCCAGAGCTTTTATGTCACCGTGGTTAACGATAAAAGGGATTGCGGTGATTGTGCCACCAGCACCTTCGATATGTATAGGATTATCCGCTGTGATGCGATGTTCCTGACAGATTGCCGGGTAGCTGCTGTTTTCTGCCTGTTGAAAGCAGTAGCCAAATGAACGCATTACCGATTTGGACGTTGGTTCATCCAGATATACATTAACCTTCTCTTTGTGAGTGACTGCGAGTTGCCGCAGATCGTCCAGACCGGTTACGTGATCAGCGTGTGGATGCGTTATAAAAACAGCATCCAGATAAGTCACCCGTGCGCTTAAAAGCTGCTCACGCATATCCGGACCTGTGTCAATGAGAACAGATGTTTTGCCATTGCTGTTGCTGCGTTCAACCAGCATTGAACAGCGTCGCCTGCGGTTTTTGGGGTTGTCCGGGTTACATGCACCCCAGATGTTGCCAATGCGTGGAACTCCACCCGATGAGCCGGTGCCCAGTAAGGTGAATACTGTCTCTGTCTTCATACTGAACAGTATAAACGACCATGGATTGGACGGGGGTAAAAGTTACCCGGTGAAAACTACCTGTTTTGAATTAGCTTGCTTTGCCCCTAGTGTTAGCTGCAGCGAATGCAATGGCATTCGATTAAACCTGTAAGCGTATCGACAATCGGTATGAACACCGGTCGATATAAAATTTGGAGATTGGATATGAATATAAAGTGCTTGTCTCGACTGGACTGCGAGCCACAAACGTCGGCCCCTGGTGCAGTAACTCTGGCCGGGCTGCTGGGTGTGGCAATGGTGTGTTTATCATTACTGATGAGTGGTAAAGCAAATGCTCTCGAAGTGCCGGATTTTGAACAACTGGTCAAAGACAAAGGCAGTGCGGTCGTTAAAATTTCAGTGACCGGGAAAGTGCAGCGATCAGCGCCGGAACTTAACGGGCAGCAGTTGCCGGAATCATTGCGCAGATACTTCGAGAATCTGCCACAGCAACCGCGAACCGACAGCCGACCAACCGCAGGATTCGGTTCCGGGTTTATTATCTCTGAAGACGGTTATATCGTAACTAATGCACATGTAGTCGATAATGCGACCGAGATTACTGTGGCACTGCCCGACAGACGTGAATACACGGCAAATCTTATCGGTAGTGACGAACGCAGTGATATCGCTTTGCTAAAGGTGCAAGCCAGTGGCTTACCCACTCTGACTCTGGGAGACTCAAACAGTGTTAACGTGGGTCAGTGGGTGCTTGCAATTGGATCACCTTTCGGTTTTGAATCTACTGCTACACAAGGCATAATCTCGGCGCTTTCGAGGAGTCTGCCGGAAGAAAACTATGTGCCGTTTATTCAAACAGATGTTGCAGTAAATCCTGGTAACTCGGGTGGTCCGTTGTTTGATACCAATGGCAATGTCATTGGTGTGAACTCGCAAATATTTTCGCGCTCGGGTGGTTATATGGGGGTGTCATTTGCGATTCCTGCCAATGTGGTGAAATCGGTTGTCGCACAGCTTCAGGACACTGGCTATGTCAGTCGTGGCTGGTTGGGTGTGCTTATCCAGAATGTTGATAAATCTCTTGCAGAGTCGTTTGGACTTGATCGTCCGTCTGGTGCACTGGTTTCAAAAGTAACCGATAACAGCCCGGCAGGTTCTGCAGGTATAGAGCAGGGTGACATCATCCTTTCTTTCAATGGTACAACGGTTGATCGATCCTCCGATTTACCGCCTCTGGTTGGGTTGATACCTGTCGGTGATGCGGTAGAGCTGGAACTCCTGCGCAAAGGTAAAAAACTGATTTTACCGGTGACAATTGCCGAGCTTGAAGATGCTTCAGCGAAACCTGTTAAAACCAGCTCGAATAACATTGAAGGTGAATCCAGACTGGGTCTGGTAGTGTCAGATCTGACGGCTGCGCAAAAAAAGGAACTGGGTAATAAAGGAGTAGTCGTTGAAAAAACAGATCCCAAAGGTGTTGCGGCACTTGCCGGTATACAGGCGGGGGATTTGTTACTGTCGTTTAACCAGACCGACGTATTGTCTGTAGCACAGCTTGCAGATCTGGTTGAGGATGCACCGTCGGGTAAGCCGTTAGCGGTGCTGGTGCAACGCAATGAGTCGCCTCTGTTTTCAGCGCTTACGCTTAACTGAAGTTCAGCAGGCCACTGACCATGGTAGTTAAACAGGGGGCGTTAACCAGAGTCGTTAACCCGGAGTCGTGAACCCGGAGTCGTGAACCCGGAGCCGTTAACCCAGAGCCGTTAACCCAGGGGACGTTGACCTGCATGGTCTCATAGGCCGGGGCAGTGTCTGAACAGCAGCTGTACAGATTAATACCGGGTAAATATTACCCGGTTGTCGCTTGAGAAACCGGGGTTAGACTACATATAAAGACCCATTGTCGGTAATCCTGAGCACCCCATGCAAGAAGCCGCTTCACACAAGTCAAGAGATCATAAATCTCAGGTTCGTAAAACCGGAGCACCGAGGTCGCGAGCCTCCGAAGAACAGCAATCTCAAGTCCCTGAGTCACAGTTAGAGACACAGTTAGTAGAGCAGGCAGTACCGTTTACCGCGGACCACGGAGTCAACCCGGGCTGGGGCGTCTATGAAGAACGCCCGGTCATTCCGAAATTTAACAGCGTTGCTGAAATTGGCAAACTCGCGTTAATGTTTACGTTGTGGTCACGTGTTGAGGAATTTGTCTATAACGATGTCGGTATTGAGCCGCTTGAATCTTCGAAGGAAGAGAAAAAACATCGCATCATATTGCTGGAGTCAGAAACTTATCTAATCGCTTTGCTGTGTTTGCTGAACAATGAACACTACAGCGCGAGTGGTTTAGTAGACGCCATGGTTGGCGTAGATGCCACAGCAGATCAGCGTGGCAATGCACGTAAGCGAATACTGAACAGAACGCTTCCGATCGTTGGTGATCGCTATGGCCTTATCGACTACAGCGAACGTCATATGGGAAATTCAATGGAGTACAGTATCTGCCGCAGTAATAGGCTTGTCGAATTTGCTGAAACACATCTGGTTACCAGTGTTTGTAACATTATTGGCGATGCCCGGTCGGCTACAGTTAGCGAGCCTGCGTCAGTTAGCAAACGATCCAAACGCAGTAAATCTGAACAGACAACAACTGTGAAAACTCGCACTAAAAAAAATCAGGCGGCAAACAGCGGAGAAGCAAAATGAGAATGTTTACATCATTGGGCTGTTTGCTTTTTGCATTGCTGGCTTGCTTTTCGACTGGCGCGACAGCTGACATTCTCATTGAAACTGGCAACTGGCAAAATGTGTCACCGAAAACAGTTTTGACCAATGTCAGAGCCAACTACCTGGAAGACATGATTCGTGTTAGCTATTCAAAACAGATTCCCGAAGACTCACAGGTAATTGTTGTACGTAGGCATTCAACCTATTGGATAAAGCCTGCTTATGGTCAGGGCCGGGTAAGAATTACAGTGCCTGTGGAGTTTTATTTATCCTCCTGGGATGTTAAAGCGCTGGAGCGTGAGCTGCAACGGCTGGGCATAAAAGTCAAGCCTCGGCCGGTACCGAGACCCAAACCTGTGGTATCGGGGTAGGACGCTATTGCGCCATCTGTGCCCTCTGACAGATGGTTAAATTGTTACATAAAATTTACTTACTAGTAGGTCGTGCGGAAAGTTCGGTAACAAACTTTTCACAGCCAGAGTCGTCAGGGCAAGGCGGAAAAACGCAGGCCCATCTTTCTATCAACGATGGGGTCATACGTCGAGCCCTGTCTTAAACAATATGGCCAACGCGGCCATGGCGGCTCTGGTGAAGAAAAGTGTTATCGAACTTTCCGTACGCCCCGCTAGCAGCCATGGTGTGACGGGTTTGCCTACTCGCCACCGTTGAATTTAAGCGCTACAATTCTCCCCTTCACGAACGACCGAATCGGTTGTTTGTAATGTTTATCAGCACGGGTTAACTACACATGTTTGGTTTGTTGCGATCCGCTATCGCATTAAGTGTGCTTCTTTTATGGTCAGTAAATGTTGTGGCGCAATGTGCTGACGGCCAGGAGGTTTGCCTGCAACCGCATTCATCTGCAGCGTTGCCGATCGCGGAAACTATTGATTCGACAACTGATCAATCTACTGGCGATCAATCTTCGGATCTCGCGACTGATGGGTCATCAGTGACGCTGACTGACGAGATAACAACTGAAACTTTTACTGATGAACAGGCTGAGTTGGTAGAGGGGATAACCCTTGATTTGAAACGCCGCAGTCTGACCCGTCCGATCGGAAATAACGCATCAGAGAAGATACTGCGGCTAAAGGAAATTCACCCAAAACACGATTACTCAGTCAATGGTAACAAGTATATTGCGCGCATCCTGATGTTGCTCGGTCGGCAGGCGTTAAGACGGGGTGATCTGGAGCTTGCGAGTCGCTATATGCTGAAGGCACCGAAGTATGATCCGCGTGTGGAACGTCAGGCGCAGCTTAAATCTGCCATCAGCGAGGCGGCCAGAAACGCGGCAAGAACTGCCGAGACGGCTCGGGTAATAAAAGAGCAAAATGAAAGTGCGATGTCTCTGACCACCTATCTGCCGGGTGATTCCTCTATCGTTTCCGATCAGGTACCAAAGGAGGATATTAAATTTGTCGCTCCGGTGATGGTGGCAATCCCGTCGGGTAACTTTCTAATGGGCAGTGAGAAAGGTGCCGAAGATGAAAAGCCGGTTCATCATGTCGCGCTTGAAGCCTTCAGCATGTCAAAGCATGAAATTACCATGCAACAGTTCCGGGTTTTCGCGCTGGCGACCGGTCGACCAGCGCCACAATATTTGCCGGGTGAAAGCAATCTTCCTGCGACGAATGTCAGCTGGAGTGATGCGGTTGCCTATACCGAGTGGTTGAGTAAAAAGACCAGGCGGCTTTTCAGACTACCGTCTGAATCCGAGTGGGAGTATGCCGCGCGTGCAGGTACCACCTCTACTTTTTTTACCGGTGACACGCTTATTAATGCAGCTAACTGTGTTGGCTGTGGCGGTCAGTGGAGTGGCAAATCGGTAGCGCCGGTCGGGAGTTTTGATCCGAACGAGTTTGGGCTCTACGATACCCACGGCAATGTCTGGGAGTGGGTAGAGGACTGCTGGTCAGATAACTACAACGGCCGCGATAAGAACGCAGCACCCGTATTGATTGATGGTTGTGAGCGACGTGTGCTTCGCGGTGGCTCATGGCACAACGATGCAGATTACGCCCGCTCAAGCTATCGTGGCAATGAGATGGCGTACTTTCGTGATAGCAGTGTAGGTTTCCGGGTAGTGCACGAAGGCTTATAGCGGTAACTGGCTGGCGGAGTTGTTTTATTTTGCAGCGTCATTGAGCTGTGTACTCTGGTCGTCTCGTCCGGCAGAGGTACTTTTTTCCATTAGCCAAAGCGAAATTGCACCAACGGCAATCAGGCCGACGGCAAGCCAGGTGGCAGATTCTGCCAGTGACGGTACAAACCACTCGTAGCCTGTAACGACTTCTTTGGCGGGCTTGCCTTCACGTTGTATGGAATCTGTCAGGGTGTTTTTCCACGGCCATATAATGGCCAGAGACCCCAGAATAAAACCGCTCATCATGGCGATTGTCTGATCGTGAAAGTGTTTGAAAATCCACGCCAGTACATGTGAGAAAGCAATTAATCCGAAACCGCAGCCAAGCGCCAGCGGTATAAGAATTGACAGATTAAAACTGCCTATTGCGCCGAGTATCAAAGCGTAGTTACCCATAATGATCAGCACAAATGATCCGGACAGGCCGGGCAATATCATGCTGCACATCGCAACTATGCCGCAGGCAAAAACATAAAGAAAAGAACTGTTTTCCGATGCGGGTGCCAGCAGTGCAATACCCACCGCGATTGCGGTACCTATTGCCAGTGCAATATATGAAGTAATGCCCCAGTGACGTACCGTTCGTGCGACCAGAAAAACCGAAATCAATATCAGACCGAAGAAAAAAGCCATCGTTAGAGTTTCATGCTTATCGAGCAGGTACTCCAATAGTTTTGCGAGGCTGATGATGCTGACCCCGATACCTGCGAACAGGGCGGTCAGAAAGGTACCATCGATTGTGGTCCAGAATGCACTCCATTGCCTGTTCAGCAATAGCTTAACAGCTGTCAAATCAATCGATTTAATCGCGTTAATCAGACGCTCGTAGATGCCGGTTATCAGCGCGATAGTTCCGCCTGAAACACCGGGGATCACATTGGCGGCCCCCATGGCCAGGCCTTTTAAGAAAACTGCGATAGATTGCGAAAGCATATTTTACGGGTCAGGTTATTGAGCTGGTTTATAAGAGGACCGTCAGCAGGTATGAGGTGCAGGTTTGCTGTTAATCTGCCTAGTATAGTTGATGGTTTTGCAGGCAAGTTACTGTCTGGCCTGTTTTTGCTCGAAGCTTTTTCCCGAAAATGCCGAACAGACTTTGTTTTACAGTTCGGGGTGTTGTCCGGATTTATGTGGCGAGTGCAGGGAGGCCCTGAACCACACCTGGCTGCAGTATGTTTTGATCATAGACCTGGCGATCAAAAACCTCGCGTACCATCGGTTCAAAGTGCTCGAGACTGTGCATGTCATAGTCCGGATCAAATGATGACTGATCCCATCTTTCGCAAAAGTCGACGCAGCTCTGGTAGTACGGACTGTCTTTGTATTTTTCGCGCTCGTACTGATTCCAGCCTTCATAGTGGTGTGCGTAGTAGACCATCTGAAAAGCACCGTGGTGTTCCACCACCCATGAGACTTCTTCGCGTACGAAGGGTCGAATAATTTCTGCCGCCATTTTGTCGTGATTTTGCGGTGCCAAACCGTCACCGATGTCGTGCAGCAGGGCCGCGACTATCCAGTCCTTGTCGGCGTTTTCCTGTTCTGCCCGGGTTGCGGTTTGCAGTGCGTGCTGCAGGCGAGTGATTTTATAACCACCAATAGTATCTTTTGCCTGTGATGCAAGTTCGCGCAGAATACGATCCGCGGTCATGGTGTTGAACTGGTGTTCCTGGCTGCGGAGGAATTCATACTCTTCTTTGGTGCCGTCTTTCATGGCAGTAAAATTTACTGTTTTCATAGTGCGAGCCTGCATTGTCTGAAAAAGAGTGGTCTGAAAAGTATGGGTTAGAGAATGGCTAACTTATTTTGCGAATAATCGGTTCAATGCTCAGTGCAATAGATAGCAGCTCGCGGTCCTGACCTGTCTTGCCTATAAGCATAAACCCGACCGGTGGTTCATCCGGGCTGTGACAAGGTATTGTGATTGACGGTGCGTTTAGCGTATTGGCAATTGAAGTATTGCGTAAGTTCAAACCATTGACCCGAAGAGATAAGTCTTTGTCACTGATCAGTGAAGCAATAGGTTGTGGTATCAGAGGTACGGCTGGTAGCACGATAGCGTCGAGGCCGGTATTGCGAAGTGCTGATTTTTGCTGGCAGTCTGCACGCCGCTCCAGGGTTTTTATATAGTCAGTGGCGGTGTAGGAGCTGCTTGACGCTATACGGTCGAGCACCCACGGGTCATAGAATTCTTCTCGATTGTCAATCAGTTGCTGGTGGAATGCCCAGGCCTCGGAACCGACCAGGCAAGCGCGATTGATATGGGCGTAGTAGGTTTCCAGTTCTGACAGGTTATGGCTTTTTACAAGAATGCCGCGCTTGCCGAGACTTTGCACAGCGTGCTCGAACGAATTGGCGAC
Organism: uncultured Granulosicoccaceae bacterium; assembly: GCA_964388065.1. Classification (GTDB taxonomy): domain Bacteria; phylum Pseudomonadota; class Gammaproteobacteria; order Granulosicoccales; family Granulosicoccaceae. The sequence goes on along the minus strand of CAYLZS010000205.1, from coordinate 6,201 downwards.
TGCAGAATCCAGATCTTCCATTGCAAAGCCATTTAACACACCGAGTCTTAAACCGACTTCCGGAAATGGCTCTACTTCAATGTTGCTTTCACCAGCCATGATGGCGTCAAGCAGAGCGCAGCAACTGACGCTGTTGGCTATCGGGCCAATGGAATCGAGAGATGGTGAAAGCGGCACACTGCCTTCGGTCGAGATTCTTTCAGCGGTTGGCTTAAACCCGACCAGCCCGCACAGTGCTGCCGGAATACGAGTAGAACCACCGGTATCGGTACCGATTGCCGCGGCAGCCATTTCATCGCTGACCGAAACTGCTGCACCGGAGCTTGAGCCACCGGGAATACAGCGGGTCTGGCGGTCGTACGGGCTCGCTGGTGTGCCGTAGTGCGAATTGATACCAAGCCCCGAGTAGGCAAACTCAGTCATATTGGTTTTACCAATAATGATAAATCCGGCCTGCCGTAGTTTACTGATGACCGGAGCATCGTGTTGTGCCGGTCTCTGTTCGTCCAGCACGTGTGAACCTGCGGTTGTGGTCTGGCCGGCAACATCGAACAGGTCTTTGATTGAGATCGGGATGCCACTGAATGGCGATAAATTAATCGACGCACGTCTTGCAGCGTCACAGGCGTCTGCCTCGTCGAGCGCGCGTTCCTTATAAACAGACAGGAAGGTGTTGTGGCCTTCTCCTCCCTGAGCTTCGATATTGTGCAGGCAGTGCTGAACCAACTCGCGGCTGGTGACTTTCTTGCGTTCGAGACTATGCGCGAGATCAAAGAGATTTTTCATGCTGCTATTGTAAAGCCTTGGGTCGGAATTCAATAGTTGAAAACCGCTCTGGTCTGATTTTTGTGAGTCGTCGGGTGTATTCTGACTCGGCATTCGCTGACACCTGCCATTGCTGCGGCAAACTCGTGCGGGTGCCCGGCGAGCTTGCCAGCCTGAAGTTTGGCTTTGCATCAGTTGTGGCTACACTGATGAAATTGTTTAGTAAAAGAGAAAGTGCATGAGATCTTTGACTGGTAAGCAGCACGTACATTCGCTAAGTCGTGACTTAAAAGGCATTGCCCTGTTCGTCGGTGTGATCTGGCTGGTGTTTATTGCTGATATTTTTCTTCCATTAGAAAGTTTTGGATTGCTTCCCAGGTCTTTTAGGGGGTTGGCCGGGATTATTACCATCCCTTTCCTGCACGCTAACCTGCAGCACATCATGGCGAATACGGTGCCATTGGTGGTGCTGCTTGGTCTGCTGGCGGGATCAAGAGCAAACAGCGTCGATATCGTGGTTTTTATCAGTGTTTTAGCGGGGATTATGCTGTGGTTGTTTGGACAGACAGCAATTCACATTGGCGCAAGTGTACTGGTATTCGGGTTAATCGGTTTTCTGGTTTGTGCGGGTTTTTTTGAAAAGCGATTATTGTCGGCGCTGATCGCCATCGGGGTTGCCATCACCTATGGGTCGACCTTATTTTTTGGTATCTCACCATTTCAGAAAGGCGTGTCGTGGGACGGGCACTTGTTTGGCGCGATTGCGGGCGGCGTGATTGCGTACTACATTGCCGGTGATCTGGTGCGCGGCACCGGAGAATCCACCAGGATTTGACGCATCCTGTAAACCTGCCTACAAGCGTCTGTTGAGCGACGCTTCACAACCCCGCAACTGTTCTTTATAGCGATCTGCTGTGACGACAACATCTGATGCTACGCGTTGCAGCCATTGCTTTTTTTTGTAGGATCCGCGGCGATAACCAGTCCAGCCCTCGTGATAGGCGAGGTATTGATTGTACGGATCCGTTTTGGAAATCTTTGCAAGGTTGGTCGACTTGTTCATGTACCAGCCAACGAAGTCTATTGAATCATAAAAATTTGTACGCCTTGCTCCATAGTTGCGTGACTGATCGATGTACGCCTGCCAGGTGGAATCCAGCGCCTGAGAATAGCCGTAGGCTGTGCTGCGTCTTTTGCCGGGGATAACACCGAGAATATAGCGGCGAGGTGGCTTGGCTTTGCGGCGAAATTTACTTTCGTGAAACATGATAGCCATGGGCACCTGCAGTGGTGTTTGCCACTTTGATTCTGCTTTAACAGCAGCGCGGTACCAGCTTTTTTTTGTGTTGAAAATAGTACACAGGTTGTCAGTGGCACTTATTGGCAACGAGGAACACGAGCTGACAGCGAGCACCACCGCTCCGATAGTTAACAGTTTTCGCTTTACCGGCGCGCTTGTTAGCCAGTGATTGAATAGAGTAAAAGGGGTGGAATGCACTATCGGTCACACACATGTCTGGCCGATGATATTAGGGCCTTGTCGATACGCTGCCCATTAGCAGGCAGTAAAGAAACCGAATAAACAGAGCAGGAGCACGCGTTCTGCAGAAAAATCGCAATGTGGCTTGCTGACCAACAAAACAGATTCACGGTGTGTTTACAGGCCAGATACTCGGTCTGTAGATCGCAGTACTTTTTTTGGCTGAAAATAAAAAAGGCTGCCATCGTGGTGCGATGACAGCCCTAATTGCGTGCTTGCGGGTAAACTTTTTAAGACTTACCTCACCAAAGTTTATCTCACAAGGCAGGTGTTGTTGTTTTCCCAGCCGTAGCCGTCGCCATCAGGATCTGATGCCGCGCCTTGTGCACAGGCAGGGAAGCCCGAGTTGTTTGCCTGCTTCAGGACGATGCAGCTGCGGTTGTTTTCCCAGCCAAAGCCATCACCGTCTGAATCAGATGCGCCTGACTGGCAGTGCACTACCACAATGCATGATTTTTCATTCTCCCAACCGTAGCCGTCACCATCGGGGTCAGATGCAGAGGACGCACAGTTTGGGTGGGTGTCTGCCTTGGAGCCGACAACAACGCACGATGCATTGTTCTGCCAGCCAAATCCGTCACCGTCTGCGTCGAGTCCGCTGCCGCTGCAATAAGCCATGCCATTGGCGGCTTTTGAACCGGCTGCAACTGCGGCTGGTGCTACTACTGCAGCAGCGGTTGCTGCCTGGGCAATAGTGAACTGACTCTGCGCCCACTGACCTTCCTGGCCGCTGTTGTCGACAGCTTTCACCGATAACAGATAGTTACCCGGTGGCAGCTGTACCTGCGGTGTTGACCACTGAGCATTCTTGCCCTTGACGGTTCGCAGTTTCAATTCACCGGTCTTTGCAAATTTTCCGTTGGGAGTCAGGAAAGAGCCATTGGCTGTATTCATGATGGTTGCAACGACACTGACGACTGACTGGTCATCTTTTGCAATACCGGTAAAAGCTGATGCCTGTTTTAAAGTGGCACCGTTTCTTGGAAACTGGATGGCGATTACCGGTGCCGCACCAGCAGCTGCGACAGCTGTACCGGTTGATCTTTGATTATTAAGAGGAACACCTGCCAGGTTATTAGCGCCTTTGGCACCTGTGGCTATAAACGGCACCTTGATGAGGTCAGTGACGCTATTAGCACCATCTGCAACTCGAAGATTTAATACGTAGCGACCGCGCGGCAGGTTGAAGTTCTGCGATGCCCAACGTGTTGCGGTGGACTTTTTAAAGTTGAATTTTATATTTTCTGCCTTGTTGGTGGTTTTGCCACGCTGGCTGATGAATTTACCTGTTTGTGCGTTCTGAATGGTACCGAAGATATTTTTAATACCATCGCTGTCTTTGGCAGTACCTTCAAAGCGAAGTGGATTGTTCAGCTGAACCTGGCCACGACCAGCACCGTCGACGGTAACTTCCGGCGCGTCATTGGCGAACACTGGAGACGTTGTCAGCAGGGTGGCTGCCAGCAGAGTAGTGGAGGAGGCCGCTGCTATCAGCGGCAGAGTGCGTTGTTGCACACGTGAGAAAAACGACATTGAGACTGGCTCCTTTACAAACCGTATTTTGACACTCTGGTGTGTCGGTAAGCCCAACGGTACCTAAATTTGTCGACAGGTTGCAACAGTGAATCACCTGCAACGGTTAAATCCAGTACGCTGGAGTACGGTGCCAGACTAGCTATTGCTTGCTGAACAGGGTCTTTCGCGGGTAAGAGGGCAGTTCGGTACTTTTACTGTGTCGCATTGTTTTACAGTTACAGTCGCTGTAATCCGGGTATTAACCAGAATGCCGTTTCTGCCAGGCTTTGAGATTCCTGAGCCTGGCGAAAATACACAGCGATACTAAATGTCGGACTTTAGGGGATCGCTGGGTACTTCGTTGGGACGGGTACTTCGTTGGGACAGGCCCACAGTTGCATAAAGTGCTCAAACCATTGGTCGTTTTCATCACTGTATTTTTTACAGTCACGACGTTGTCGGTAATACTCCATCTCGGTTACAGAACTGCACGTATGGTCTGACTGTCTGTCGTGCCATATCTGCAGAACCTCTGCGGTAACTTCCGGATGAAACTGGACGCCGTAAGTATTGTTGCCGTAGCGAAAAGCCTGATTGGGAAACAAATCACTGGTTGCCAGTAACTGACACTGATTTGGTAAGTCGAACCCTTCGCAATGCCATTGCAGCATGTTGCACGGTTGCGGCATAAACGCTTTGCCAGCTTCTGTTGGAGTGATGGTTGAAAAACCGAACTCCGCTGTACCACAGGGTAATGGTTTTACTTCGGCACCCAGTACATGGGCAATAAGTTGCGCGCCCAGACAAATGCCAAAACACGGTGTGTTACTTTTAAGAGCGTTTTCAAGAAACTGCATTTCAACACGCAGGCAGTCTTTAAACGCCGCATCGTTGATGCACGGAATGCCACCGTACACAATCACCCGATCATACTTGTTCGGATCAGGTAAATGAGCGCCATCATGACTTATAACAGTTTTGGTGCTTGCACCCTGTTCCTGTAACCACAGTTCGCAGCGATCGTTCTGCCAGCCATCAGAGTGTTTTATCAGCAGGCAATTCTGGTCCTGCAATCTGAACTCGGGCAAATGCAGTGATTCAGATGGCTGAACACAATTGTTGTGGTAGCGTTCATTCATATGTTGGTGAACACCCGACATTTATTTAGTTGAACACCAGGTGCTACTTTAAGAGTCGTTGGCGGCATCGGTGCTGACTCGATTAACCACCATGCTGTCGTGTAGTTCTGTTACCGCACGACTCCCGGTAGTACAGCACAGGCTCGGCACCAATCCATGTAACAGGCAGGCAGCGCCGGCACCTATCAGTTTAAAGCCGAAACCTCCGGCGTGTGTCAGGTGTTGGAAGTAGGTTTCGTTGACAGATTCAAGATGTTCGCGGGTTCGCTGCATAGCATTCTCTACCGAACTGATATTTATTATTGTCAGAGGGTATCGACGGATGCCGGGATCTTTACAGGACGTACGAAGCGTTTTGTGCGAGCGGTCGCTTTATCGCGACAGCTCGCACAAGTTAGTTATACATAACGTTTGGTATTTACCGGCTAAACGATACATCGAATTGATTGAGCGTAAAACTGCCGGCACCCCACCACATTTCAGTGCCGATCTCGATCGCGCCCATGCAGAATTCCGGTGATAGAACATCGATACCCAGTTCTTCGGACACTTCAGCGGTCCAGGCGGTGGTCCATTCGACAAAGCGGTTCCAGTTTATTGTGCCGGTCGGCTGTGAGTCCTGTGCGGTAAACGCAATGTAGTGCGGGTCGCTGTCGGGTTTGATATAGACATTCCACAAACGGTTGTCGATCATCACACCGGTCAGTGCAAGTTTACCCGGCGTTCTTATAGTGGGGTTTTCCACCCAGATCATCATTTCAAAGGCGCGGTTGTCAACGTCGTCACACGGGCCTGCTATGTTGCAGGAGTCGTGGAAGAAAGATTCCAGTGCAACGTTGCGCTCGGCTGTCCCTGTTTCACTGTAGGAGTAGTTAACAACAAACTCGGGCAGATCACGAACCAGTTCCGGCAGACCTGTTTCTTCTTTGGTTCCTGAAACATGGGTACCGAGCTTGGGACCGTAGAGTACTTCAGGGTAGGCTTTAACGTCGATTTCGCCACCGTCAAACTGACCCAGCCAGTCATAGGTCCATGTTGGACGCACGTTGCCGAAGTTGTCTTCGTTAACAAAAATCTTCTGGCTCCAGTCGTCGCTGTTCATTGCACGTGAGTTCCACGTGTTGTTCAACACCACATACTTGTTATAGGCAACTGATGGCCACGCTTCGCATTGACCGGACTTAACCGGCTGGATATTAATATTCTGAGGTGTAGTGATATTGATGCGATCAGTTTCAGGAC
>CAYLZS010000204.1:0-2486 GCA_964388065.1 uncultured Granulosicoccaceae bacterium | reverse complement strand
AGGCAGATCCTGTCGCATGTGGAAGCAAAGCAGACGTGTAATCGACAGCAGGCGGGAGACTTGCCACCGAGTCGAGCGCCGCCGCCGCTTGGGTTATTTGGGTAAAATCGAGTTCACGGATTCCATCGCTGGTATAGAGTCGCTTAGCTGGAAGGCCGGGTATTGTCTGTTGGGTGTGTGGAACCGGGAATTTGGAGGCTATTTCAGAATGCTGCCGGTGAAAATCCGCAGAACAGTGTGCGAGCGAGGGAAATTCGACGAAATAACAGGCTCAGATTGACCCTTGCAGCTCCTCGGTTACTGCTGGTGATGGCGAAAAATAGCGTTTATGCTTCCTATACTTCAACGGCATTAGTGGTCTCCACTGTGTGAAAAGTTCGGGTTTGGGCTTACTGTTCCACTGCAGCATTTCTGCCGGAGTTAGAATCCAGCCCTCATGTGCTAACGTCTGCGCGCTGACGGCCAGTAACAAGCCAACAAAGATGAATCGGTATTGCGATAATTTCAGTGACATCCCTGCACCCGGGGCAACATAGTGTTGCCAATATTCCTAAGACTATTAATCGAAACTAATATTTCCTGCTCTGGCCTGGTGCTCTCAAACAACGCAGTAACGCAGCAGTTATACGCAACTAGTTTTACTCGGCCCATTTACCTGGGACGATATTCGTATGGGGGCTTGACGGAAAAGGTCTAATGGGTGACCACTTATTTTTTCTTCGATCAAATTTGGTCCATCATTGGCTATACTTTTCCTTCAATTCCGCCAGAGTTTTCCGGGTCGAATAAATACTGGTGTGAAAATCCGAGATCGATAGTCTGTCATTGCAATGAATTTTGCAATGACAGGCCTGATCCCCAAACTTCGTTAAGCTTTTTTACTCAGACTATCTTACAAAAAATACATTGTTCTGTAGCTCGTTGCCGATGTTGGTATTGGCGCGAATAATCTTCGCAAGCGTGGTTCCACGAACAATTTTAAGTTCATCTTTGTCAAGATAGTTTTCATACCAAAACCGGTCACCGTCCCGCAGGTCAGTAAATTGTCTGGTGAGGATTGCCTGGAACAGTTCCCCCACTTGCGCGCCCCGTTTACCTACCGGGGTTTCGGCCAATCCACCGACCCAGAGATCAATATTATCTACATCTCCGTAAGCGTCTTGCAAAGACTGCTGAAGCTCTTGGTCGTTGCTAATTTGGTTGAAGTTTGTAACTCGCTTCAAACCCATAGCAACTCGCATGTCGTTGTAAAAAGGCAAACCATGATCTCGTCCACGTTGAATATTCAGAGCAGTCAAGTCGAGACCGCCAGCACCAGGTCGGCCAAATAGTAAGTTCCGCAAAGGGTGAACTACCATCACATCGATGGCTTGATGTTCCTGTGAAGCAAGTCCGCGAAGTATTGGATCGATATCGTCTCTGCTTTGAAATACCTGTGGAGCGTTAAAGAATGCACCCGCAAGATCTATTTGATCCACTTGATTTCCACGGGAATCAACACTTAGTAATTGCTCACTGACCATGCTGTGGCCAAGCCTAAAAGCGGCGGCAGAAAACTCATTGAAGATTGTCGGATTAACAGATGCATTATAACCCCTGTAACGAGGTATCGCTTTTCGTCCAATTAAGGCAGGCAAGTGTTCGTCGTAGGTAATGATCTGAACCTTAGCCACTACCAGTCGTCTAGCTGCCTGAAAGATACTTTCAGCGCTGGCATACGGTTCATCGTTCCAAAGTAGCTCTGCGAGCCGGTTGTGTTCTCTGACAAAAAGGGTATGCAATGCAGTTAATCCAATTTGCTCGTTGGCTCTGATATCACCGGCCAGAAACAGAGATTCTGGTTCAGCTCCGGGGCCGTTAGCGTTGGGCAGGCGGTCAGTATTAAAGGGTAAAAGGTCACCAGAGCTGGTTTTTAAATACGGGCTGTCCGGGCCTACACGAAGGGCTGCAGCACGTTCGTCACTGGAGCCATAGATCATAGAACCGTCAATCCAGCTCGTTATTTCGTTTTCCTGCTGACGAACGTTGTCCGTACCTGTACCTGTGTCCGGATCGAAAAGTGCCCGGTTGAATGGGATAATCGCATTGCCAGTTTCCTCAGGATCAAAAAAATTGTCACCTATTGGCACAATAATATTCTGTGGTTCATCAGCACTTCCATCAGTTAAATCAATATCGTGATCAATGAATTGCCCCCACTGCCAATTGAAGTCACTGGTGCGAAAGTCGTTCGGAATGCTCTCACCTGGTTCCTGGTTTACAATGGTATTGCTAATAGACCGCGGGTTTGGCCTGGAAGAACCATCGAGAGTACTGGCGATGGTACTGATACCATCTTCATAATTTGCACTACCAAGTCTTTGCAATTGTTCAAAGGCTGCACCCCAGTCGTCGTTGTTTAGATTATTGCCGGAGCCGTCGAAACTACGAATCTCCCTGCCTTCGATTTCTGTCACTTTGTTCTGTGCGTTTCGTTCGTCAAGAGC
>CAYLZS010000203.1:0-9759 GCA_964388065.1 uncultured Granulosicoccaceae bacterium | reverse complement strand
GATCTTCATTCTGGATTGGGTGAATTCGGAACTTATAAATTACTGATAAACGAAGATTCTGAGTCTGAAGATTATCAATGGTATGGTAAAACATTTGATCAGAAGTTTATTTCAACGCTGCAAAGCTCAAATAACATTGCTTATCCGGTAACCGGTTCAATGGGAGCATGGCTTCAGAATCATTTTAAGGATCGAAAGTACTACTTCGCAGGATTAGAGTTTGGTACCTATGGACCAATTAGAGTACTGGGTGCAATCAGGACAGAGAACTGCGCCTGGCACTATGCGGATACTAATGGTTCCAGCTATGCTGCAGCAAAAGCTGAACTGCTTGAGTGCTTTTGTCCCCGTAGTGATTTGTGGCGTAGTAAGGTGGTAGATCAGTCCATGAATGTAATATCAGCTGCCATTAACCGGTTAAGTCCGGATCACGGCTGTAAGAATATTGAAATTGGATAATATGTCCACGAATTCAACTACAAATAGATCGGGTAGTCAAAACTTACAAGAACTATTAGCGAATATGTCACCCGAGTTGAAGAGTGGCCAATATGTATTCCTGAGTCTTACCGGTGCTGATTATGGCGACCATGTGGATCTTCAACCGATTGCCAGCATGCACGAAGATGAAGGGCTCACATTGGTTGTACCCAAACATCTCGCAGATAGTCACCACCATCACTATGACGGTGTTTTCAGCTGCATCACATTGCAGGTTCATTCAAGTCTTGAGGCTGTCGGTCTGACTGCCACATTTGCAAAACAGCTGACCCTGTCTGGCATTAGTGCAAATGTAGTCGCCGGGTTTTATCACGATCATATTTTTGTGCCGATCGACGATGCAAACAGAGCTGTTAAATCGCTGCTTCAACTTGCGCGACCCACTTAATAAATTCGCTACGATGTACAGTTGTGCTGCTATATGTCTAAAAATAATGGTCAGTGTATAACGTGAATTTATACTGGATTCTCGATACAAATACTTTTATCGGAGAACAATAATGGCAATGGCAAAAGGCCGTACCCGACGGGGAGGCAGGGCTGCTCTGCGTAAAGCGCGCGAGGCCAGAAGCAGTGCAATGATGCCTGCGCTTAAACGCCGCCTGCCGTTGGTTGAGCCGATGGATCAGCAGCAGGTGGAAAAAATTGACGACGCGTCAATGGATATCCTCGAAGATGTTGGTGTGGTGTTTCGTGATGAACAGGCAATTGCGGACTGGAAATCTGTCGGTGCTGATGTTCGAGATAACGACCGGGTCCATCTTGATCGAGGGTTGGTGCGCGAGCTGATTAGCTCTATACCGTCAAGCTTTACCTATCATGCACGCAACTCGGAGAATAATCTGCCGTTTGGCAACGATCACTGCATATTTATTCCTATGACCGGTGCTCCTTATCTGCGTGATTTAGAAGACAAGCGGCGTGGGCCAACTCTGGACGATCTGGCCAACTTTCATAAGCTCTCGCACATGTTACCGTCGATTCATTCCAGTGCACATCATATTGTTGAGCCGATGGATCACATCGTGTCGCACCGACATTTGCGTATCACTTACTCATCAATGAAGTATTCCGATAAAACGTTTATGGGAATGACAACGTCCGGAAAAAACGCAGAAGATGTTTTGGATATGTGTGGAATATTGTTCGGTGAGGAGTTTCTTGAAAACCACGCGGTTGTGACCGGCAATTGCAATGGTAATTCACCGTTGGTATGGGATGAGACAATGCTGTCTGCTATGCGTGCGTTCTGTCGCCGCAACCAGCCGGTGTTGTGCTCGCCGTTCGTATTAGGTGGTGCAAACACACCAGCCTCTACTGCTGCAGCGGTAGCACAGTTGAATGCAGAGGCACTTTCTGCACTTGCTTATACACAAGTGGTGAGAAAAGGTTGTCCTGCAATCTACGGTCACTACTTGTCGACAGTATCAATGGCGTCAGGAGCGCCAATGGCAGGTACGCCTGAGATCAGTTTAATGAATTTTATGATTGGTCAAATGGCACGCTACTATGATGTTCCATGGCGTACGTCTAATACGCTTGGCGGTGCGAAAACATTTGATGCTCAGGCAGGTTATGAAAGTGCCAGCACCATGATGGCAGTGTTAATGTCAGGTGCCAATTACCTTTGGCATTCAGCTGGTTGGAATGAGGCCGGTATGCATTGCTCGATTGCCAAGTTCGTTGTTGATGCAGAGCAATGCGCAATGGGGTACCGAATGGCTGAGGGGGTCAGGTGGGATGACTTCGATGAAGCGCTAAGTGCTGTCAGGGATATCGGGCCGGGAGGGCACTACCTTGGCCATCCGCATACCCTTGAGAAATTTCAGGATGCGTTTTTTATCCCCAGGTTGTTCGACAACAATGCAATTGAGCAATGGATTGCGGATGGTAGCCAGGAAATCACCGAGCGAGCATTGAATGAGGCGAGGGCATTGCTGCAAGCCTATGTTGAACCGAAGCTTGATGTTGCCATCGATGATGCGTTGCGGGATTTTATTGAACGCCGCGAACGAGAAATCCCTGCGGTTGAAGCATTGAATACGGAATATTAACGATCAACAATTAGCGCTTCGGCCATTGCCGTTTTAAACCATTTCGGTTTTAAAAATGGAGGCAGTTTTAACGATGAGCAGTTTAATTAGGGAAATTTGGTTTTGGACGAAGGTTGTAAGCAAAAAAAACAGCCGGCTCAAGGCCGGCTGAAGTTTTACTCGCAAGTCTTAACTACTATCTGCTTTGGGTCTATCTGCTTTGAGTAATAGTCCACTCGAAGATATCAAGGTTACCAGCACCCCAGAAAATCTCGGTACCGACAAGAATGTTGGCAACACACCAGTCATCTTGAATTTGCACTGTATTACTGCGTGCACCGAAGAGTTCACTCACCTGGAATGAGTTGTCACGCGCCCAGTCAGCAAAGTCGTTCCAGAATATTGTGCCGGTAGTCTGTGGGTTCTGTGCTACAAACGCGATGTAGCGTGGATCAGAGCCTTTGGTATAGACCTTATAGGCGTCACCGCGAATAGTTAGATCAGCTACAAAGTCATTGGCACCAGCTGGCAGTCGTTCTGCACCGGCGTCAAGCCAGACCATCACTTCAAACGTGTGGTTTGAACCGCCGTTACGGGTAACAATATCTGTAGTGCAGTTGCCCGCTGCGTCAGGTTCATAGTAGAACGATTCAACAGCGACGTTGCGCTCACCGGAAATTGTGGAGCCGTTCGGGAAGCGAGGGTTGTTAGACGCATCAACAATTCTTGATTCGCCAAACTGCGGTCCGTCATAAGAGTAGTCAATGCGAATATTCGGCAGGTCAGTGAGAACTACCGGCAGACCAGTTTCAGACTGTGGTGCACTGGTGCGGAACTCGTCTTTCACGCCGTAAATAAGTTCAGGGTATGAACGTACGTAGAAATCGGCAGAACCGCCAACACCCGGACCCCAATCGTAGTTCCAGCCTGCAATTGCACCGTTAGTGTTGGTATAGACACACTGTTCCCACTCATAACCAGGAGCAGCACGGAATGTACGCCATGCATTGTTATGCAGGATGAAGTCACCGATTCGGGTGTCAGAAAAGTTGTTCTGATTACTTGCGGTCGTGCAAACTTCGGCCGAAGTGTTAGAGACAAGTGATGAGACTCGAATAACGTCACCACCGGCATCATCTGATGCGAAGCTGCCTGCATCTGTGTCGCGAACGCTTTGAATGTTAACAACTGCAGGTGCATCAACCGTGCGCGTATCTGCAGCAGCAGTGCTGCCGCCATCAGAGGTGCTGCTGCCAGCGTCGTCGCTTACCTGGCCGCCATCGGAGGTAGCACTTCCGGCGTCGTCGCTTACCTGACCGCCATCGGAGGTAGAGCTTCCGGCATCGTCGCTTATCTGGCCACCATCGGAGGTAGCGCTTCCGGCATCATCACTAATCTGGCTGCCGTCAGCATCATCACTTCCCTGGCCACCATCAGAAGTGGCACTGCCAGCGTCATCGCTAATGGTAACGGTGTTGCCACCGTCTGCATCAGTTCCGGAATCATCACCAGCGTTATCGACAATAGTGACGTTGCCGCTGTCTCCATCAGCAGCAGTTTGACCGCCGTCTGATGTGGCGCTGCCAGCATCATCGCTTATTTGAGTAGCTGTCGTACCGTCATCGGTCGTTGCCACATCGGTAGCGTCAGCACCGGTTGCAGTTGTATCAACTACGGTAGTTTCGTCACTGGTAACAATTCCGTCTGCAATTACCGGTGAGGTTGAGTCGGAGTCACACGCACTGAGTGACAGGATGATTACGCTTGCGAGTAGAGTTTTTTGCATTGATTAGAATCCTTGTAAACCGAACTTGCCTATTATAAGGGGTTTCCGGGTCAAGCAGATTAGGCGTTGCTTGATCGGTAGCTAAGGGTGGACGAAGTATACGAAATTTGACTTTCGGAAGATGTGTACTACGTAACGTTGATGTTACACGAAAGCGCCAGATATTACACTATCGATAGATTTTGTGAACTAATCGAGATAAAAACTGTGATTTGTACTACGTCATTTATGCTGAGAAGGCGTACCCAAGCGGTATAGGGATGATTGGAAATAAATTATTACCGCAAGGAAAGAGGAATTTTGCGTCTAATAAATTGATGAAATATCGCCTGTTGTGCATCAAAAGTGTTGCATTTAGTTTACATATCAACATGTAAACCAGAAAAATACGGTTGACTTTACACTCACCTCGACCATGAGTCGGGATGTCTCAGGTAAATTTCTCAGGCAATTAAGCGGCTCTGGTTTTGTTGGTTTCGCCAGTAGCGGGCTCATAAGCAAGATTGGGCGCCAGCCATTTTTCCGCGACCTCTGTTTTCATATCGCGGCGTGATGCATAGTCAGTGATTTGGTCTTTGCCAATTTTGCCAACGCCGAAATAACGCGACTCCGGGTGTGAGTAGTACCAGCCGCTGACAGAAGATGCAGGCCACATAGCCAGTGACTCGGTAAGCGAGATACCGGTGTGCTTTTCTACGTCCAGTAACTCCCAAAGCACTGGCTTTTGTGTGTGATCAGGGCAGGCGGGGTAACCGCTGGCTGGTCGAATACCGCGATACTTCTCTGCGATTACTTCATCCTGGGTGAGTGATTCGTCTGCAGCATAACCCCAGTGATTAATACGAACTTCGCGATGTAAATACTCAGCAAAGGCTTCGGCAAACCGGTCACCGATGGCTTTGGCTAAAATGCTTGAGTAAGTGTCATGTGCCTGATCGTACTCTTCTATAAGCCGATCAAGGCCAATACCAGCGGTCACTGCAAAGCAACCAATGTGATCTGTCACACCTGCAGATGTCGGTGCTATAAAGTCGGCCAGGGCAATATTGGGTTTGCCCTCGGGTACAGATGTCTGCTGGCGTAAACCGGGAAGGGTGGCGGCGATGGTATCCGGCTTTTCATGGTTATAAATTTCGATGTCGTCGGCGTTGATAGTGTTGGCCGGGAAAATTCCGAGAATACCCTTTGCTTTAATTTCAGGACGATCAATAAAAGTTTGAATCATTTTTTGTGCGTCGGCAAAAAGCTCCGTCGCCTGCTTGCCGAGCTTTTTATCTTTCAGGATTCGTGGATACTTGCCTTTCAGTTGCCAGGTATGGAAGAACGGAGTCCAGTCGATGTAGGGTTGCAATGTTTCGAATGAAATATCATTTATAACCTTTACACCAGTTATGTTTGGTATAGCCGGTGGTGTTGCGGCCCAGTCAGTTTTTAGTGAATTTGCACGGGCTTTTTCCAGGGATAACAATTGGCGTTGCTGGTTCTGGGTGCTGAAACGCTCGCGTACTTTTGCATAGTCTTCTTTGAGGTCATTGAAGAATGCGGTTTTCAGATCATCACTTAGGAGTTTACTGGCCACATTGACACTGCGCGATGCGTCTGGCACATAGACGACCGGATGTTCGTAGTGCGGTGCAATTTTTACCGCGGTGTGCATTTTTGAAGTGGTAGCACCACCAATCATAATCGGAATATCAAGTTCGCGTCGCTGCATTTCTTTGGCAAAGCCGGACATCTCTTCAAGCGACGGGGTGATTAAGCCGGAGAGGCCAATGATATCTGCCTTTTCCGCTATAGCAGTCTCAATTATTTTTTCAGCCGGTACCATCACGCCAAGGTCAATGACTTCATAGCCATTGCATTGCAGTACGACACCGACTATGTTCTTGCCGATATCGTGAACGTCGCCTTTGACAGTTGCCATCAGTATTTTGCCGTTACTGTGAGTATCCATTCCCTCTTTTTCGGCATCCATAAACGGCATTAGCCACGCAACTGCACGTTTCATTACACGTGCTGACTTCACCACCTGTGGCAGAAACATCTTACCTTCGCCAAAAAGATCTCCGACGATATTCATGCCGTCCATCAATGGCCCTTCAATGACATGAAGTGGGCGATCGTATTGTTGTCTCGCTTCTTCAGTGTCTTCTTCAATGTATTCCGCAATGCCCTTAACCAGTGCGTACGAAAGTCGCTCTGTAACCGGTAGCTCTCGCCATTCCTGGTTACGCACTTCTGTTTCTGCGTTTTCGCCGCGATAGTTGTCTGCGATTTCGAGCAGTCTCTCGGTTGCATCGTCGCGTTTGTTAAGTACAACATCTTCAACACGTTCTTTGAGATCAGTCGGAATATCTTCGTAGATTGCCAGTTGACCGGCATTGACGATGCCCATTTTCATTCCGGCTTTGATTGCGTGAAACAAGAACACTGAATGAATTGCTTCACGTACCGTGTTGTTGCCTCGAAACGAAAACGATACGTTTGACACGCCACCACTCACCATTGCGTGTGGCAATGTATCTGAAATTTGTTGTGTCGCTTCGATGAATGCTAGTCCGTAGTCATTATGTTCTTCAATACCCGTTGCAACGGCAAAGATGTTTGGATCAAAGATGATATCCTGTGGCAGAAAGCCAACTTTGTTAACCAATATATTGTACGCGCGCGTGCAGATGCGCACTTTACACTCTGTGCTGTCAGCCTGGCCGTTTTCATCAAACGCCATAACAACAACTGCAGCACCGTGTTTCTGGCACAGTCGTGCGTGGCGAATAAATTCTTCTTCCCCTTCTTTCATGCTGATGGAGTTAACGACACACTTACCCTGTGCACATTTTAACCCGGCCTCGATTACCTCCCATTTGGAGCTGTCTATCATGAGCGGAACTTTAGCTATGTCCGGCTCGCCTGCAATCAGCTTTACAAAGCGTTCCATTGAAGCTTTAGAATCAAGCAGACCTTCGTCCATATTGATATCGACAATCTGTGCACCGTTTTCAACTTGTTGTCTGGCGACTTCGAGGGCTTTTTCATAGTCGCCTTCAACAATAAGTTTTTTAAATGCTGCAGAGCCTGTGATGTTGGTGCGTTCACCGACATTCACGAACAGACTATCTGCATCGATAGTGCAGGGTTCCAGTCCCGAGAGACGGCAGGCAATATCTAATTGTGGCTTGACCCGCGGTTTGACGTCTTTAAGTGCCTCTGCAATCGCTTTGATGTGTGATGGTGTGGTACCGCAGCAGCCACCTACAATATTCAGGAAACCCGATTCTGCCCATTCCAGAATGTGTTCAACCATTTGCTCCGGTGTTTCATCGTAGCCACCGAACGCGTTTGGCAAACCTGCGTTCGGGTGTGCAGAGACTGATGTATCTGCAACACGCGAAAGTTCTGCCACGTATTGACGAAGTTCTTTGGGACCAAGCGCACAGTTAAGGCCTACTGCTATAGGTTGTGAGTGCTGAATTGAGTTCCAGAAGGCCTCTGTGGTTTGACCGCTAAGGGTTCTGCCTGAGGCATCAGTTATAGTGCCGGAGATCATAACCGGTGTGTCAACACCGGACTCTTCGATAAGTTGTCGTACTGCAAAGATCGCAGCTTTGGCATTTAGTGTATCGAAAATAGTTTCTATCATCAGTATGTCAGCACCACCTTCTAACAGTGCGATTGACGACTCTCGATAGTTGGCAACGAGTTCGTCAAAGGTAACATTGCGAAACCCCGGGTCATTTACATCCGGTGAAATGGACGCGGTTCGATTGGTTGGGCCGAGTACACCCGCAACCAGACGAGGCTTGTCGGCAGTGGAATATTTGTTTGCGGCATCTCGTGCAAGCTTTGCGGATTCGCGGTTGATCCGCACGACCTGATCTTCCATGTTGTAGTCGGCCATCGCGATACGGGTGGCGTTGAAGGTATTGGTCTCGATAATATCTGCACCTGCCGCCAGGTAGTCTTCATGAATTTGTGAGATCAGTTCGGGGCGGGTGAGAGATAAAAGGTCGTTATTACCTCGCAACTCGGAACCATGCTGGCTGAATTCTTCGCCGCGATAGTCTGCCTCTTCGAGCTCATGTTGCTGGATCATCGTGCCCATTGCGCCGTCCAGTATCAGGATGCGGTCTTTTAACACATTGATTAAATTGGATTTATTCATTTTATAGCTAGTGAGACTTGAGGAGATAAGTGCAAATATAGCAAGAAATATACATATAAACATATCTTTATGTGGTTATGTGCAGATGATTCACAGAGAAAAGTCCGCATCTGGCTTGTGCCTGAATTCGCTGTTGCGCGGATTGGTCCTGCGGCTCTAAGCTTCGCAACTGGGTCAGCCTGCGGGAAAAGAATTGAAAGTAGTCGTATTCGGTGGCAGTGGTGGGATAGGGTCAGCACTGATCAGGAAGGTGGTTGAGAATTATCCCGACGCAGAGATTTTTGCCACCTGGCACAACACACCGCCAGCTGATGAGATGAATGTATCCTGGGAGTCTGTCGATCTTTGTTCGGAAGCGAGTATCGGGTCTTATGCATCGACGTTTAATGATGTGCACTGGTTAATCAATGCTGTGGGTATGTTGCATAGCGGATCAAAGATGCCGGAAAAAACGGTGCGCGCAATAGACGCGGAATTTTTTATCAGCAATGTTCAATTAAATGCGCTTGCGACTCTGCTTATAGCTAAACATTTTAAAGATGCGCTGAGTTCTCCTTCTGAGATCGCTGGCACTACCAGACAGTTCGCAACAATTTCCGCCAAAGTAGGCAGCATAGAAGACAACCGGTTGGGTGGCTGGTACAGCTATCGTTGCTCCAAAGCCGCGCTCAATATGGCTATTAAAAATCTCAGTATTGAGTGGCGTCGCACGTTGCCTTCGGTTTGTGTTACCGCGTTGCATCCGGGTACTACTGAAACAGAATTATCCGCACCGTTTCAACGCAATGTGCCAGATGGAAAATTATTTTCCCCTGATAAAACTGCCGAGTATTTGATCAATCGATTGTCGCAGCTAACCCCGGAGGACACGGGTAAGTTTCTAACCTATGATGGTGAGGTGTTACCGTGGTAGTGAGAAATGCCGGTAAAAATGTAACACAGATGCGTCGGGTAAAAACTAACCTGCCATCGAAAATCTGTAAGGTTTGCGGGAGACCGTTCAACTGGCGTAAGAAGTGGGTACGTTGTTGGGATGAAGTACGTTACTGTTCAAAACGTTGTTCAGGTATGGGTGGGAAATAAAGAATGACTATTCACGAGAAAATTAATTATATAGAACTGCCTGCAAGCGATATTGCTGCGAATAAAAAATTCTTTGAACGTGCATTCGGCTGGCAGTTCGAGGATTATGGTGAGGAATATACTGCTTTTGAAAATCAGGGCGTCGACGGTGGTTTTTATAAATCTGATAAAAAATCTGTGACGTCAGATGGAAG
>CAYLZS010000202.1:0-7877 GCA_964388065.1 uncultured Granulosicoccaceae bacterium | reverse complement strand
AAAACCAGAGGCTGGTTGAAGCAGCAGCAGGGGCCGGTTGTTGTGAATAGCTGGAGGAGTCTATTCAGCAACCTGTTTGCTCCGGCCCTGCGGTCTGCCGTGCTGAATCACTGCTGGAGGAGGTACAGCGCTTCAGGCACGGTTGCTATTGTATTCATTTGCAGATTTCTGACAATCCGGTTAACGTATCAGACCTTGTGAATTATCTTCACAGATAGGACTTACGGCCGATGCAGGATCGATACAATGAAATGGCAGTTTTCTGTCAGGTAGCTACGCTTGGCAGCTTCTCAGCCGCCGCCCGCGAACTGGATCTTACGCCGTCTGCGGTGAGTAAATTAATCTCTCGCCTGGAGGATCGCCTGTCCGCAAGGCTGTTCCAGCGAACCACCAGAAGGCTCAACCTGACCGACGAAGGCAATATGTTTTTCGAAAGAAGTCGGGATATTCTGGTCGACATCGAGGACGCCGAAACGCAGGTATCGGCTCTACAAGGTAGTGTCACAGGAACATTAGACATAACCGCAATTTCAGCATTTGCGCGTACCCAGTTATGCCAGTTGATGCCGGCTTTTATGGCTCAACATCCCGAACTCAGAGTCGAACTGTCACTGACAGAACGCCAGGTAGATTTAATAAACGAACGAGTAGATTTGGCAATTTTGATCAGTGAAGAGGTGCTGGATCAATCACTAATCAGCCGTAAACTCGCAACCAACAGACGTGTGATTTGCGCCTCACCGTCATATATAGCGAAGCACGGCAGGCCCGAAACACCCGCTGACCTGCTCAAGCACAACTGCCTCACCCACTCATCGATTCACCACTTCAATGATTGGCAATTTCGTGAAAACGGAGAGATAAAAACCTACAGTATTACCGGTAATTTTCGCACCAACAGTGCCTCGGCATTACACGAGGCAGTCAAGGCGGGCATTGGCATTGCGCGCCTTGCGACGTTCGTTACACAGCCCTCCCTGGCATCCGGAGAACTCGTGCCATTGCTTACCGAGCACACGCACGATACCTCCAATATTCTGGCTGTATATCCGCACAGAAAACACCTCAGTACACGAGTCAGGGCATTTATCGATTTTCTCATTGCCGAGTTCACACCGATGCCACCCTGGGATCAAATGTAATAAACTGCGCCAGAAATCAGTGATACAGTTCACGAAAATGACAATTTGGTAAGAACTGCTTTATTGGCACGAAAGTTCTTGCAAAGACTGACGATAACGTGACTACACCTAATAATTCCGGCGAAACAATGCACTCTGACACCAGAAATCGCTCCAGCAAGCGCCATGCAATGGCACTAGTCCTGACACTCGGGCTAACCGTCGCAAATAACGCAATTGCTGAGAACTGCGGTCGTGTCAGCGCTTACTGGCACACAAACATCCAGAGCCTGATAGAAAACATCGGCAGCTGTGACACCAGCCAGTGGCAAAGCTGCAGCCAGGCGGCCGCCATCCACTACGATCTGCTGTACGGATCCCTGGGTCAGCGCGCATCAAGCTGTAATCTGCAGACCTCAGCGATACCCGGTCACGACTACACAGAACCCCAAAGCACAGACACTCGCCGCTGTCTCAGCGCTCGCAATGACCTGCGTGATATCTTTGAGACTCGAGCTCTCGCCCGCATGGCCTGTGCAGCCGCTCGCGAAGGTGGAGATGATCAGGAATGGCTGGATTCACAGTGCAAAATATTCCGATCACAGATGAGCAACTACCACTTGTCTTTCCGCAAAGTCGCTCAGCACTGCGAGCTGGACTACGAACAGTTGGTTGCAACGCTCGACGAATAATTAGCTGCCCTGCCCCCAGGGTTTAGTCACCAGCTGTTACTTAACCAGCTGTGTAATTTAAAAACTCGTTTTCCTGGCCGCCTTCTTCTGGCGGTCAAATTCCAGCCGTCTGCTGGCAATTTCCTCTGCAGTTAAAAGCGATGCGTTGCTGTAGCAATGCTTCCAGCTGTAATCTTCCGAAAATATTTGCGGTGATTGCACCGTTGTGCGCGCACAGGTCGCACTACCCAGCAGATCCAGAGCCATGCGCATTGTCTGACGCTGAGACGCTTCATCGTCAGGCTTGCCTGCAGCGTTCCCCAGCGGAAAATCACTGAAAAGCAACCGCGGTACACCGACATACTCGACTAGGTCTTTCGCACACCCCAGAATTACCGATGGAATTCCAGCGCTCTCAATATGACGTGCCGCCAGACTGACGGACTGATGACAGACCGGGCAGTTAGGCACCAGTACAACAGCATCCACGTCGTCACGTACAAGCCGTTCGAGCAAGTCAGGGCAATCAGTTGCTGTTGTAGTGCGCTGACTGCGATTGGTTGGTAAACCAAAACCGACCTCTGATAATTTTCCAATCACACCGTCGGCTTCAGCTTTTATTAACTGCCCAATTGGAAGCCAGGTGTTGCTATCTTCTGCACAGGTATAGTCACGATCATAAGCAACATGCGAAATTCGCAGATCGGGTGAGCCATAAACATCAAACTCGTACACGGAATAGAACTTGGCAGCACCATTGTACGGTGCGCCCGGCCCCTGATCTCCGGCACCGGGTTTATAAGGGGCTGCAGTGGTTACAAGTGCAACCTTACATTCTGCAAGTGGTTTGCTTAGTGGTTTAAACGGCACATCGCGATAGTGCGCCCACTGATACGGATGCTTATAACCCAGTGCCAGATAGTATTGCCGTATTCTCGCCCGGTATGCAATAGGTTCGTCGTCAGGCTCAGCTAATTGCGATTTCGCGTTGATACCAGACATTACAATGGCAAACCTCTGTTGTTAATTTTACTGCCGTGTATTTGCTTTAGTTCTTATGAGTACACGTATTTACGCTGGCAGAATACGTTTGGCCATGATATCCGCAAAGCCTGTATCCTGCAGATCAACAGACAACTTTTGCAGCAAATCAAATTCACCTTCACGCTGCAGTGCATCAGCAAGCATCAAAAGAAATACCTCGCGCTGTGCGTGGCTGCCACCCATTTGGACAAGACGATACCGAACCGGCATTAATGACGCGATAACCTGCCGGTAGTTCTGTTTGCGATGCGCTACTGATGCCACAGCTGCAGGCACAGCGGCATTACTAAAACCACCGGCGATACTGTCCATCGCAGCACTTGCGTCAGACATGGTTGCGATCAGTTCCTGTGCCTGCTCATAGCGATTGTCAGCTGCGAGCACCGCAGCATAGTGTGCACAACTAAAAGCATTAGACCGGTCTGTCACTCGCTGTGTGCAAATGTCCGCAAGCGAGGTCCATCGATCACCAACATCGATGTTACAAAATTCCAGCCTCAATAAAAGTGACGTTGCATTCTGCAAGTCGAGATAGAGATCGGGAAGAGCGGCTACCATATCCAGTTCGAAGTTTCGCAGGTAGTCATCGTAGACAGACAACGCGGCATCGTACTCGTCACCCAAGAGATGAAACAGTGCACGATGCCACCACAGGTGCAATACCATCTGCCCCAGTCCCTGCCAGTGTCCGCCCTGATGCAGTTCATCAAGCCAGCGTGCACCCTCTTTGCTGCGACCCTGCATATACATCACATGGGTGACTGCATGCGCCCCCCAAACATCTGACGGATTTAACGCTACAGATTCGCGACCACACTTTTCTGCGTTTATATAATCACCCGTTTCTTCCAGATCAAAAGCACGAATAGCTAAAAAATCACTGTAGTACGGTTGATCTTTGTTCCAGTACTTTGCCACCGAATCAGACACTGATGCCGACCATTGCATCTCACCCATCCAGAACAACTCTGACTGACAAAGCTTGAGGGCCGTGATATCGGTAGGATCATTGAGTAGCTGTTGTTCCAGATGAAACACCATCGATGCAGCATCACCCTGACTTGCTGCGGTCAAAGCATTGCAGTAGTGACTGGCGACAGAATCTTTATCAGTCAGAAATTTGCGGCCATCGGCAACACATTGACTGATTGTTTCTCTGTTTCGCTGGTGACGCTCTGCGTAGTAATAAAAACCGCGTATCGAATGCGCCAGCGAATACTCAGCGTCTGCTGCCAATGCTTCCTGCACAAGTGACATAGCATCACGTCTCGACCTAAGAGAGCTTTCACGTGATTGACCTAACAACGTTTCAGCAGCGGAATTCATCACGTGAACTCAAATATCTTGCTGCAAAGCGGGAAAATAGTTGAATGGGGCATGCCAGCTTATCCGGTTATTCGACTGCGATTCCCACCACTCTACACTATCGAACTGTATCCATTTTAGATCAGCTACTGTCAGATTTTGGTCGGAAAATTACAAGAAGTTCAAGTCTCGTCATACGCTGCGAACAACAGCTGGCAGCCGGTCGAAGAGCGAGAAAATCTGTGTTAGCTTTGCAGCGTACGTTGTGGCCGGGAACGTGCTAACAAACCAGATCGCAAAACCGCTGATTGAGGTGCCACTGACGACCGCTGCCATACCGGTAAGGATGATGTGCAATCGTCTACAGAACCTATTCGTTATGTGCGGTCAAATTACCTGCAATCCCCGGCACGCGAAATTAACAGCTCGTATCCCGCTTTATCACAAACACCGAATCCACGGAGCCAGTCAATGAAAGCACTATTCGCCGCAATCACTATCACCACCCTCACCATCGGCAGCGCCATTTTCGGCACAGTTCAGGCCGCTGATGAATTCCTCGGCCCGTGGGCGTCAGGTGATAAAGAAGTTTTAAACATCACCAAAGACGGAGAAAAACTGAACGCCGAGTTCATCCGCGAAAATGTAAAGTTCGAATTCGAAAAAGTACGCTTCCCGGCTACTATTAACGAGGATGGCGCATTGGTTATTTCAAGTGAGCAGGGAGATATCTCTGCAAAGTTCGATGATGCGCAAAATCTACTGATTATCGGCGGCTTGAAAGCCTTCCAGAAACTGTCACCTGAAAAGGCGGCAGAGATTATTGCTGAGCTTGAAAAGAAATAATCAACTGATCTGCTTACAGGTACCTTGCTCGCAAAGAGCAAGGCCTGGCAGAGCAAGTCCTGTTTTCAGAAGCCCAACACCGCACAAGTTCTGTCAGCTATCTATTGCTGAGTACGCTCGGGTATCAAACCTCTGGGGCTAAAACGCAGTGCCAGTAATAATATCAATCCCATCGTAACCAGTCTCATGTGAGCTGCGGATTCAATCAAATGCTCGCGCAATGGATTATCGCTCGCCATACCGGACGTTATAAACTCCATCAGCCATAGACCAAGTGGCTCAGCTTCTATCCAGAAAAACCAGATAACAAACCCACCCAGCATCGCGCCCCAGTTGTTACCTGATCCTCCGACAATAACCATCACCCAAATCAGAAACGTAAAGCGCAGCGGCTGGTAGCTTGCCGGAGTTAACTGACCGTCCAGCGTGGTTAGCATGGCACCAGCGATACCAACAATCACAGACCCGAGTACAAACACCTGTAAATGTCTGGCAGTGACATCTTTACCCATAGCATTGGCAGAGACTTCGTTGTCGCGAATGGCGCGCATCATTCTTCCCCATGGAGAACGGAGCGCCTTTTCTGACAGATAAAGAATAAGTAACAGAACAACCGCAAACAGCAGCGCATAGCAAAGCTTGACGAAAATACTGGAAAACGTAACAGGATCAGCACCCAGGCGCTCACACAATGACAAAAACCAGTCTGTATTTTGAAGATTCACTTCATAAGGTACCGGCCGCGGCAGGCCGGTAACGTTTTTTACACCACGTGTCATCCAGTCTTCATGCTTTAGCACGGCAACAATAATTTCAGATATGCCGAGGGTTGCAATAGCCAGATAATCTGACCGCAAACCCAGAGTGATCTTGCCAACCACCCAGGCCACCGCACCGGCCAGTAAGCCGCCTATTGGCCAGGCCAGCAGAACAGGCAGCCCAAGCCCGCCAAGATAACCAGTCGACGCAGGGTTTACTTTTTCAATAACTGTTGTTGTTGGATCGAAGTAGATTCGCAACAACACATAGCCGACTATCACAATCAACATCACAACAGCGGTTCGCAGCGTACCTTTGGCAAGCTTTCTATAAGCCACTACCGCAGCAATCACAGTGACTGCAAAAATCAGTATCCCGACAAAAGCATCGCTGCCCGCCGCAGCCCAGGCCTCTTTTACCGGCGGCATCGAAATCAACATCACCGACAGCCCGCCAAGTGCCGCAAAACCCATCACACCCACATTAAACAAGCCGGCGTAGCCCCATTGCATATTTACGCCAAGCGCCATCACAGATGAAATAAGACAGAGGTTTAATATGGACAGCGCCAGGTTCCAGCTTTGCCACTGGCCCACCAGCACAATAAGCCCTGCCATGACCAGAAAGTAAAACACATTGCGAAGCGAGCCAATCATACTGCTTTCCCTTTAAAGATGCCGGTGGGCCGGAATAACAGCACCAGCAGCAAAATAAGAAAACTGACAGCAAATTTGTAGTTAGTTGAAAGTAGTTGCATTAAGCCATCTGCTTTCCAGTCACCGGGAACTATGTAATTGGCAAACTTTTTATAGGCGTAGGTCACGGTAATTTCAGAAAATGCAATCACAAACCCACCTGCAATAGCCCCGAGCGGGTTACCCAAACCACCGACAATGGCAGAGGCAAAGATTGGCAGCAGTAACTGAAAATAGGTAAATGGCTTGAATGATTTGTCCAGACCGTAAAGCGTACCTGCAATTGTCGCAAGGGCAGCTGCCAGTATCCAGGTAACCATAACTACTCTGTCCGGATTAATACCGGATAAAAGCGCCAGATCTTCGTTGTCGGAATAAGCACGCATCGATTTACCGGTTCTGGTTTTGCTTAAAAACCAGAACAATAACGCGACCACCACAATCATGGTGACCACGGTGATGCCCTGACTGACTTTAACTGACACCCCTTCAGACAGACCCGTCAATTGTTTGAATTCACGGGCATTGATAATAAAGCGTTCACCGTCGGCAAAATTTTGATCATCAGGTCCAATGATAAATCGCACCACACCGTTCATCACAAACATCACACCGACTGATGCGATAACAAATATAACCGGATCAGCGCGCTGCTTTCTATAGAAGCGATAGACCAGCCTGTCGCTTAACAATACAAACAAAGCACAAACTACGATCGCAAACGGCAACGCCAGTAACGCCGTGGGTAACGGACCCAGATTAAGCCCGAGTGATTGAAACCACCAGGTAAACAATATAGTGAACATGGTGCCAAAGGCCATCGTGTCACCATGAGCAAAATTTGAGAACCGCAGGATGCCATACACAAGCGTGACACCTAAGGCACCCAAAGCCAGCTGACTTCCATAGGCCACCGCCGGCACCAATACAAAGTTAGAAAGCAGTAAAAACGCGTTTACGGGATCTGATGTCATCTGGATCTAGCCACCCTGGTTAATTATCCACCGAGGAAACTTTTGCGAACTTCCGGATCATTTAGCAACGCCTGCCCCGTGTCGGTAAATCGATTTTCACCCTGAACCAGTACATAGCCTTTGTCGGCAATGTTCAATGCCTGCCGCGCATTTTGCTCAACCATTAGAATAGAAATTCCGGTTCTCGCTACTTCGATAATACGATCAAACAATTCATCCATAACAATCGGTGAGACACCAGCGGTGGGCTCATCAAGCATCAGCAACTTGGGTTGCGTCATTAATGAGCGCCCAACAGCCACCTGCTGACGCTGTCCACCCGATAACTCACCTGCATTTTGGCGACGTTTCTCTTTAAGTATGGGAAAAAGCTCGAACACCTGCTCCATAGTGGAGTGAATATCATCGCGACGCAGGAACGCCCCCATCTCGAGATTTTCCTGTACCGACATCGATGGAAAG
>CAYLZS010000201.1:0-3547 GCA_964388065.1 uncultured Granulosicoccaceae bacterium | reverse complement strand
GTTTAGTTATCACCAAATGTACAAGCGATCTAAGGAGAATAAAATGAGAAAGCTGGCAACTATTAGACAAGTCGATAACATTCTGCCTATTAAGGGGGCAGATATGATTGAGCTCGCGGTTGTCGATGGCTGGAAGTGTGTGATCAAGAAAAACGATTTCGCAATTGGTGATTTTGTCATCTACTGCGAGATTGATTCATTCCTGCCAGTGCGAGACGAGTTCGAATTTCTGCGAAAATCTTCGTTTAAGAAGATGGGCGATGATGAGGGATTTCGTCTGCGTACAATCACATTACGCGGGCAAATTTCTCAGGGGCTTCTAATCGATCCGGGTGTTTTAGATCGTACTTTCGAACTCGGAGAAGACGTTACTGAAGAGCTTGGCATTGTTAAGTACGAAGCGCCAGTTCCAGCCAATCTGACTGGAACGGTTGTGGGCGGGTTTCCGTCGAGCATTACCAAAACCGATGAAGAGCGAGTGCAAAACCTCGCAAGTGACTATGCTTCATTTGCTGGTAAAGAGTTTTATGTTTCTGAAAAGCTCGACGGTACATCACTTACCGCCTTTCTTGATGATGAGTTTGGCGTCTGTGGGCGCAACTGGCAGTACGCTGAAGATGCAAATAACAGCTATTGGCAGGTAGTTGATGCGCTCGGTTTGCGGGAGAAAATGGAAAAACTTGGCAGGCGTCTCGCAATCCAGGGTGAATTGATTGGCCCTTCGATTCAAAGCAATCGCTATGGATTGAAACATCGCAGGATTTTTGTCTTCAATGTTTTTGATATTGAGAACTGCGGTTACCTTGACAAAGAAGCAATGAAAACTGTGTGCGAATCTCTTGGTCTTGAGATCGTTCCGTTTATTGAGAATCGGGAAACACCGGAGTCAATCGATGAGATATTGCATCTGGCAGAAGGTAAAAGCGTTTTGAATGCAAAAACAGAGCGTGAAGGACTGGTGTGGGTACATGGCAGTGGAAGCGAACGGATTTCGTTTAAAACGATTTCAAATAAGTTCCTTTCCAGATACGGTGATTGATAGCGGGCCGGCGTTTTGCTGGCCCGGTTTTAGAAATTCAAAGAAGGTTAACGTATACATTTTAGAAAAAAATGTAAGCAAGCTGTTGACACTATAAATTCTATCTTTATACTCTCGCGCCCATGAAGAACTTAAACCAAACAAAAAATACATTTGCGATTGCCGCAAGGCACTTGGCGGCCGACTCTGTAACCATAGTGTTTCAGGGCGAACCGTGCATGATGCTCAGTCGTGAAATAAAAGAGAACATTTTCTAGTCGGTACACAACAATGTGGCTGACTAAGATCAGCCGAATAGTATAGAGCCCCGGTTGATCTTTCACCGGGGCTTTTTTTTTGGCCAATAGATAGTGTGGCCTGAGTGCTTTTTTTATAAATCAGGAGACAAGAATACGCGGTTATGCCGCTAAAAAGGTTCGGGAAATCGGTATTGAATTAACGGAGCAGGTTCAAACTTCTGCCCTGTGCGCCAAAGCTAATGCTTAGCCAATAGCTAAGTCAATTGCACCGCGTATACAAATCTGAGACCGATCGAACATTAGGAGATAGCTCATTAGGTAGAGCAACAGACTATTAATCTGTGTGTGATGGGTTCGAATCCCATTCTCTTACCAAGTCCCTTTAACGGACTCTTAGGCGAAAGCCACCAACGCTGGCAACAGCAGCCGGAGGTGCCCCGGTGAATGGCAACAGCGGCTTTTGTAGCGCAGGTGTCAGGAACAGCACCGACAGGATTTGCGCCGTTTCGCAACGTCCCTGTAAAACATAAGCGACATCAGTGCTGCATATACTGAGTACTGTAAGAAGCTTTATGTAGCACAGGATCGTCCCGATGTGGCCCATCCGGTTGGTGCGGGGCATCGCCAGTTTTAAAAATTTGAATTGACTGGCAATGAGTTCATTGCTGGTGAATAAACCTTCGAAACTTTACGAGAAAAGTAAATGCATTTGAAGCAACTGTAGATCGGCAGTGACACCGCAGAGCGGGCCGGGGAAGAAATATCACAAATGTAAGTGAATTGAGTAATAGGAGAGATGACATGATATTTCGAAAAACAATAATCGCCCCACATGAGCGTGGTTTGCGTTACGTCAATGGCGCATTGACCGACATTCTTGATCCAGGTGTGTATTGGACCAGCCGACTGTTTGGTCGTGTTGTTATTGAAGTGAGCAACATCAACGATCCTGCGTTCAACTATGAGTATGTTGATATCTTGCTGGAAAGTGCACCAAAGCTGGTGGCAAAACACTTTGTGATTGCAGACATCAGTGACGACGAAGTTGGCCTGGTGTACTACAACGATCGACTAAGCCGGGTGTTGAATCCTGGTACGCGACAGCTATTTTGGCACGAGCCTAAAGCGGTAGCTGTTGATGTAATCAACTACCGTGAATTGCCTCGAGTGCCTCAGGCAGTAGCTGGTCTGTTGTCTCGCAGAGACGCAGCGTTGACCAGCATCAAGCATGGTGCAGTGGTTGCAGCACGTATTGCACAAGGTACTGTTGGTCTTGTGATGGTTGATGGTGTTCTTGTCGATATGTTGCAGCCGGGTTTTGCAATGTACTGGCAGTTTGATCGCGAAGTGAAAATTCGTATCACGCCTACTCGTGTAGTAACCAGCGAGGTGAGTGGTCAGGAAATCCTGACTCGTGATCGCGTCAGCCTGCGTATCAACTTGTCCGCAGCCTATCAGATCGTCGATCCGATGGTAGCGGAGACTCAGTTGGCAGATACGGATGAGTTTATCTACCGTGAACTGCAACTGGCACTGCGCAGAGCAATTGGTACACGTACG
Source organism: uncultured Granulosicoccaceae bacterium (assembly GCA_964388065.1). Classification (GTDB taxonomy): domain Bacteria; phylum Pseudomonadota; class Gammaproteobacteria; order Granulosicoccales; family Granulosicoccaceae. The sequence goes on along the minus strand of CAYLZS010000201.1, from coordinate 709 downwards.
CTGGATGAAGTACTGGCTGACAAAACTTCGGTTGATTCGGTTATTGCTTCTGGTGTGACTGAACCGTTGGCTGTAGTGGGTATCGACATTAAAAACGTCGGTATAAAAGACATCATCTTGCCTGGCGAGATGAAGGACATTCTCAACCAGGTGGTACTGGCTGAGAAAACTGCACAGGCCAACAACATTCGCCGACGCGAGGAAACGGCAGCGACTCGTTCGCTATTGAACACCGCTAAGCTGATGGAAGAAAACCCGCTGCTTATCCGCTTGAAAGAGCTGGAGACGCTTGAAAAAGTCACTGATCGGGTAGAGCGTCTGACTGTCTTCGGTGGCTTAGACGGAGTACTCAAGGATATGGTGACAATCAATCCGTGAGTAACGGTAGCTGGAAAAGAAAGGTCGGAGCATTAACGCTCCGGCCGCGGATACTGAAACAAGAGTATCCGCCGATAGTAAGCAATAGGGAGATAGATTTATGAGTATGACAAACTCGGTTTCAGATGAATTCAGAACAGAAATTCTGCATCGTCTGCACAATGCGGAAATAGAGCACGACGTCACGATTTTGTATGCCTGTGAATCAGGCAGCAGAGCCTGGGGCTTTGCCTCGCCGGATTCGGACTATGACGTAAGGTTTATTTATGCTCACAAGCCTGACTGGTACCTGGCATTCAATGTGGAGCGCCAGCGCGATGTTATCGAATAC
>CAYLZS010000200.1:0-3498 GCA_964388065.1 uncultured Granulosicoccaceae bacterium | reverse complement strand
GCACAGAGCGGTGTCGCCTCTGCAGGCTTTAATACCACCGTACAACCGGCGGCAAGCGCCGGTGCCAGTTTGCGGGTGAGCATGGAGATCGGGTAGTTCCAGGGTGTGATTGCAGCGACTACACCAACCGGCTGGTGCTGTACAATAAAACGCTGATCGGGGCGCGCCGAAGGAATGGTTTCCCCGTAACTGCGCTTTGCCTCTTCGGCAAACCACAGTAAAAAATCCGCTGCGTACTGTACTTCATTGGCAGAGGCTTTTAACGGCTTGCCCTGCTCGCTAGTCATCAGTGCTGCAAGTTCTGCTTTGTTATCGAGCATCAGCTGCCAGGCGCGATAGAGAATGGCAGATCTTTGATGCGCGGTTGTTTGCGACCAGTTAGAAAACGCACTGTGCGCTGCCTCTATGGCATCTGTAGCATGGCTTTGATCACCATCTGCTACTTTGCCAATCACTTCACCGGTCGCCGGATTGACGACATCAAATGTCTTTTTAATTTCAAGCCACTGGCCGTCGATAAACATAATTTGTTCAACTTACGCAGTTTTAAACAAATCGAGTTTACAACACACAGAGGGACCAGTTTTCCTAAAACCAGCTATACAGTGCCAAAAAACCAAAACTTAAGACACTGCAATCACACGGTCATGCGTCTGGAAAATGTTATTGAATATCTGTATTCAGTTTCGAAGTTTTTCACCCTTAGGATCAAACGGCGGTTCATCAAGCAGTCTCGCATGATGTGGCAGACCGAGCACTGCAACATCAAACTCCGCACCACTTTTCACAAACTCGGTTTTTATAAAACACAGAGCCAGTGATTGTTTGACCGTATGACCGTAGGCACCAGAACTGACACGGCCAACCGGTGTTCCATCTTTGGCAAAAATTGACTCGCCACCCGAAGCATCAGCATTGTTAACATCAATAGACAACAAGACAAGCTTCTCTCGCGCTTCTGATTTTTGTAATTCAGCCCAGACGTCTTTACCCAGAAACTCAGGCTTGTCCATTTTAATCAGTCGCTCAAGACCAACTTCGTGCGGCCAGTATTCGGGCGAGTATTCACGACCCCAGGAACCATAACCTTTTTCAACCCGCAGGCTTAGCAACGAACGCCCGCCAACCAGGCGCAGCCCGTAGGACTCGCCCTCTTTCATCAATGCATCGTACAGTGCGACCTGATGCTCAGTGGGTACATAAATCTCCTAGCCAAGATCACCGGTAAATGACACCCGCATGGCAAGTGCATCAATACCTGCGATACCCAGTTGCTGTGAACGCATAAACCTGAACGCATCGTTGCTTAAATCTGCATTGGTCATACGCTGCAGCATCTCACGGGATTTGGGGCCCGCAATACTGAAACCGCAATGATCTTCTGTTCGCGATTCAAGCGTTACTCCATCCGGTGCGGGTACCATTTCCCAAAAGCGTTTGTGGTATTCCTCTGCCATGCCGGATCCGAACATCCAGAAATGATCGTCTGCAAGTTTGGTGACTGTGAAGTCACCGGCTATCCCTCCACGGACACCTAACATCGGTGTCAGACAGGAGCGGCCAACTTCGGTTGGAATATTGTTGGCGATAATTTTGTTTAACCAGTCTGCACAACCCGGCCCTTTGATTTCATACTTGGCGTAGTTCGAAACATCGAGCATTCCAACCGACTCACGCATTGCCTCACATTCGGCACGAACATGTTCAAACCAGGCCTTGCGCTCAAAACCATAGTCTTCTTCAGGTTTGACACCTTCCGATGCAAACCACAACGGATGCTCCCAGCCATAATTTAAACCGAAAACAGCTCCGGCGGCTTTCTGCTTTTCATAGACAGGACGAGTCTTGAGTGGTCGACCAGCCTCTCGCTCCTCATACGGAAAGTGAATTTTGAAGCGATTGGCATAACAGTCGAGCGCTCGTGCTTTGGTGTACTTTTTATCCGGCCATTTACCAAAGCGGGCGAGATCCCACGGAAAAAGATCAAGCTCTGGTTCACCTTCGACAATCCACTGAGCCAACAGTAAACCGAGACCACCAGACTGACTGAAACCCGGAATAATACCGTTGCAGCAAAAATAGTTTTTAAGATCAGGTACCGGTCCGAACAGCGCCGCGCTATCCGGTGACCAGATCATCGGACCATTGATCACACGTTTAACACCTGCAGACTCAAGTGCCGGTACGCGCTTGAATGCAAGCTCCAGGTTGTCTGATATTCTTTCGAGATCATCCGGCAGCAGCTCGTGACCAAAGTCCATTGGTGTACCTTCTTCAGCCCAGAATCTGCCATCCTTTTCATAGGCACCAACCAACAGGCCATTGCCTTCAGTACGCAGATAAAACTCTGCATCGCGATCTGCGATCGAAGGTAATCTTCGGCCTGCAGCTACTACCTCCGGCATATCATCAGTAACAAAGTACTGATGCTCCATCGGGATAAGCGGCAAATCCAGACCCGCCATGTGACCGACCTCCCTGCCCCACAAGCCCGCTGCGTTGATCAGCACTTCAGTATGTATATTGCCGTTGGGTGTGATGACATCCCAGGTGCCATCCGGTCTTTGGTTGGTTTCAACAACCGGTGTAAAGCGATGAATTTCCGCACCGTTATTTCTCGCACCCTTGGCATAGGCGTGAGTAACGCCTGACGGATCAACATTGCCGCCATCAGGTTCGAACATAGCGCAGCGTATGCCATCTGTATTCAACAGCGGGTGAAGCTCCTGCGCTTCTTTAAGTGACAGCTCGTGAAACTCAACATCAAAGTATCTGGCCTTTGCCGCCTGCAGACGAAGCTGATGTTCCCGATCTTCGGTTTGCGCCAGATAAATAGAACCCGGTTGAAAAATGCCGCAGCCCTGACCTGTTTCTTCTTCCAGCTCTTTATAAATTTTAATGGTGTAGTACTGGAGCTTGGAAATATTGTTGTTGTCGTGCAATCCGTGAATACCGGCCGCTGCATGCCAGGTAGAACCGGAGGTCAGCTCATCACGCTCCAGCAGCATGACATCATTCCAGCCAAGCTTGGTCAGGTGGTACAGAATGCTGCATCCCACCAGGCCCCCACCAATCACCACTGCACGAGTTTCTGTTTTCATTGAATTTTTTCCGCCATCTCACCGGGCATTATTACCCGAATATAGTGACGCAGACGAAAACCTGGCAACTGATCAGGGACGACCATCCTTGCTGCAAAAGCGCATGGGCCCTCATCGCGATCAGCAGGATATTATCGAAAAGCGACCTGTGGCCACGCTAAACCGAAAATCAGCGTATTCAGGGCGCTCAGATTGCAGTGGCGAGCACCAATGTCAGCTAAAACCCTTGAGACAATGAGACAGCAGACCGGACGTGGAGCTATCGTGGTCGCTCGCCTCACCCGATTGCAGCTCAGCCAGTATCGCGGTTGCCAATTGCTTGCCAAGCTCCACACCCCATTGATCAAACGAGTTCACACCCCAGATTTTCCCCTGCACAAACACCTTGTGCTCATAC
>CAYLZS010000199.1:0-2671 GCA_964388065.1 uncultured Granulosicoccaceae bacterium | reverse complement strand
TCAGCTTGTGCTGGATCGCTATAAGCTGGAAGCGTCGCAAATGGTTTTCATCGACGATAGTTTGCCAAATATAGAAGCTGCCATGTCAATAGGGATGAATGGCGTACACTTTAAAGCGAGCGATGACTGTTACGCCAGAGTACGTAGTTACTTTCCTCAGTTGAATTAGTATTTCTATGCTGGCGGTAATTGATTTGTGCGGCACACCCATAGTATGAAAATAGCAAAAAGATACTCAATAAAATGTCCAAACTTTACTTTTACTATTCTTCTATGAATGCCGGTAAGTCTACCTCGCTGTTGCAATCGAGCTATAACTATCGTGAACGTGGAATGAATACACTGGTGTTATCGCCAATGGTTGACGATCGGGATGGCGAGGGAGTGGTGGCGTCACGGATCGGATTAAAAACGGATGCCACAACTATTAATCCGCAGGACAATGTTTTTGACCTGATAGAAGAACACCACAAGGATACTCATCTGAGTTGTGTATTAATTGATGAAGCGCAGTTTCTTAAGCGTGCACAGGTTTTTCAGCTCGGCGAGGTCTGTGACCGGTTGAAACTACCGGTACTTGCCTACGGCATTCGCACAGATTTTCAGGGCGAGCCATTCGAGGGCAGCAAGTATTTATTGGCCTGGGCTGATAATCTTAAAGAGTTAAAGGCAATTTGTCATTGCGGTCGAAAGGCGACAATGGTTATCAGGCGAGACGCCACTGGCCAGGCAGTCACCGAAGGTGCACAGATAGAAATTGGCGGCAACGATCTGTATGAGTCGACCTGCAGGCTGCATTTCAAGGAAGAATACTTCGGTAACAACCAGTAGCCTTGCAGGCTGACCGTAACGATTGCGTGAATGTTTAGCGTAAAATTATGTGGAGGGCAGATTTTCCTGCCACCAGGTTTGTGCTGACTCTTTTATTTCGGGACCGTGAAATCTGGCGAGGCTATCTGTTGGCTTGAGTTCTTCCTGATAGAAGAAATCCGGTAATTCATCATCTTGTACTGCGAAACCTGCCTTTTCGTTGAACTGGTTTTCAAGGTGAAGTGTGTCTACACCGAGCTGGCGGTAAAATTCAGGCTTCAGATCTGTGCCGTGTGCATCGTTCATCGCGTTCACCATAAATTCTATTTGTGCATAGGTTACGGAACGTCCGAAAATGCAGAGTCCGAGTGAATCTGTTGATGCGGTCAACGCCTGCATATCGAGGCTGGCGTGGACCAGTTCATCAGCAGGTTTACCGGCGCTCTCGTAGGTCGGCAGATTGCCGGCTGTATGGTCTGCACCTTGTGCGGTCATCATCATTGTAATGCCGGTAACTTCAATAACACGTGGATCATAGGCGCTGATGGTTTGTTTTTTAACCACCGGAACTCGTTTCAAGCCGTAGTGTTCACCGACGCGCGCAGCACCCTGTGCTACCAGCTTGCCGTGCTCAGTACCTTTACGCAGATGATTGTCTATGATGTCTTCCATGTAGGCGATACTGCCAAACTCTGCTTCACCAGCATCCATTAAAACTGCCAGAGTGCCACCGAGTTCAATAGTGTCGACACCGAGATCGTTGGCAAGCCAGTTGAGTTTTGCCAGATCATCCGGGTCTTTAACACCGCAGTTGGTACCGAGCAATCCGATGGTTTCATATTCAACAGGGGATACAACTTCGTTGCCGTCTTTGTCTGCGTATACATTGCTGCACTGGATTAAACAACCGGGCATGCATGCATGAGTTGTCTCACCGCCGCGCTCTATGTTCTGCTCGCGCAGGTAGTCACCACTTAGTTTAAAAGTTTCTTTGCTGGTGTCTGCGGCCTGTCCGCCGGTGAAGTTTCGAACCGGTATGCCACCGAGTTGATTGATAACATCAGACATCATTGCAGTGCCGGTTTTGGCGAAGTTGTCTATTACCGGTTCTGCTTTGAGCATTTTATTGTATTCCCGCACCGCACCCATCACCTTTTTACGTTCGTGGAAGGATGGCATTTTGTGCAGATCCACAACTATTGCCTTTACTTTTTTATTGCCCATCACAGCACCGACACCGCCGCGTGCGGCAAGCCGGGAAGGTCGCAGATCAACATCACTGAATGCAATTCCGCTGAGCATCCCTTCGTATTCACCAACCTGGCTGCAAAGTCCGATGCTTACTTTTTTACCGTACTTTTCGTGTAGTTTTCCTGCGGTTTCAAAGTTGCCCATACCGAGGAAGCCTTCGGCTGAGTCAAAGCTTATTTCACCGTCCTTAGTGATACGGATGATGGTCCATTCATCGCTGCAGTTATAAAGCGTCAGTCCGGCAAGTTCGAGCTGGCCGAGTGCGAATGCAAACGTGCCGCCTGAGTTGGCTTCTTTTATACCTCCGGTCAGAGGGCTTTTACAGCCCACACTTAAGCGATTGGCATTGGAGAAGTTTGATCCTGCGAAAGGCCCAGCTGAGAAAATCAGCGGGTTGTCCTTTGACAGCGGGTCTGCCGTGGCGACGTTTTTTTCCACCAGCGTTTTAGCAATCAGGTAGCGTCCGGCCCGGACGATATCCTCACCTTCGAGTTGCTGCTTTTTTACTGAGTTATCACTGAGGTCGATATGGTAGAAAGTGCGCATGTGGTCTCGCATTGCCGCGGGTTCAATCGCAGTATACTGCAATCTGCCATCGGTAGAGTGCTGC
>CAYLZS010000198.1:0-3030 GCA_964388065.1 uncultured Granulosicoccaceae bacterium | reverse complement strand
GTAAATGACTAAGCTGTCGGCGGCTAAACCTTGGGTGGCTAAGCCCGGGTGGCTAAGCCATAGGCAACTAAGTCTTAGGCTCATCCGGATTTTGCGAAAGGTAAGCTGCAAACAGAGCTTTAACCGAAACACCCTCAATTGTCATTCCATCAAGCTTTGAATTAGCTATCGTCACGTTAGAAAAATCCACATCGTCAAAGGCACTGTCCGCAAGTGAAGTGTCAATAAATTGTGCGCGCTTCAGATTGATATCTTTAAAGGTTGTGTCCGATAAATTTACATCGACAAACTCTGATTTTTCAATATTAGCGTCATTTAGCTTAATCATATTTTACACCTCAATAGTTACACCAAACCTGCGCGACTTGCTATTTGCACGAGACAGATCGCCACTACTCGCCAACAAGAATATCATTGTGAACCGCTGAGCGTGTCTCCGGAATAGATCGATTCTCCTGCGCGTGGTAAGTGTAAACAAGTGACTTCTTTACGAACTCGGCTTCGTTTTGACCTGCAGCATGAAAAGTACGGCAATGAAAAAACAGTGTATCACCCGCTTCAAGCTCTGCTGGCACTGCGCGCGCTATTAACTCTTTGTTTTGATCCAGCTCAGTACGAAGAAACAACGAAGCATCCAGTCGTCCGCGCTCAAGGTTCAATTGGTGGGAACCCGGAATCAATAACAGACCACCGTTGTTCTGGTGTTCAGGTCCAAGCGCCAGCCAGACACTAATTAGCTCCGGATGATCAAAAGACCAGTAGCGAATATCCTGATGCCAGGATGTAACACTGCTATAACCGGGGTGCTTGGTCATCACACAGTTATGATGATTCTGCGAAACCATTACCCGGTCGGTGTTAAGCATTTGTTGAAGCCGGCTAACCACCTCTGCACTATTAGCCCACTGCCTGAAAACACTGTCCCGAGTGTAGGCGTTTAATAAGCGACGTGGAGTTTGACCACCTGGTGCTGACTTACTTTCCGGCGCACCGGGATAATGTACATCGGCTTCATATTCAACAGGTGCTAACGCCGGATGCACAGAATCATCGATCACGCGATTCATACTCGCAATCAGTTCCGAATCGGCAAGACCGCGTTCAATCAAATAGCCATCGCTATTGAACTGATTTAGTTGTGCATCACTAAGTGGATTGGCCATTGGCGGACTCTGTTGTTACTTATGATCGAAAGATACATGTTTCAGTTAATCCCACCAGGATCCGGACACAGGTTTTAGCTATAGCGTGGCTTCAGCTTCCTGTAGCCACTTTACTTCTTTTAACGTCCTGGCGCGGATTTTGACACTTCGACCTCTTCAACCGAGGTCGCGTATCGCAGCTCAAGCGCTTTGACAATAACATTCGCAAACAGGGCCGCGGCCACCGGCAACACTCTACCCTTTAACTGTGCTACGTACAGATTACCACCGGGTACCGCCCGTTTATCGATATCGCGACTAATAATCTCAACGTCATGTTCGGCTACTTCATCCTGTAAACCGATGGGCAATTGAAAAGATACACAGTCTTCATGAATCAGATAATTTCTTATGAAGTCAAAATTATCCGATTCTATAACCTTCTCAAGCTCATCTCCCTTGCGCAACATAGCATCATCAAGAATATAGCGCATACCGTTGGTGGCTGTCGGCAGAACAACTTTCGTTGAAAGTAAATCACTCCAGCCGAGCTTTTCCTTCACCGCCAGAGGATGAGACGCAGACATGATTGCCCTGATCGATTGTTCAACTCTGCTCAGTGGTTGAAACTCTGCCGTTCTAAAGGGTTCAAAAACTACCGATAAGTCAGCATCAAAGGAGGTCATTTCCTCAATGGCGGCTTTGCGATCACATACCCTGACGCTGAAAGTAACCGCTGGATGCTCTTTACGATACAACGCTATTTGTTCTGAAATAAAATGCGGCAGCAGCGCCTGGCCACAGACAATCGATACGTGCCCGCGACGTGCGCCACTTAAATCCGCTATCTGGGATTTGACGCGCTCCATGTCTGCCATCTGCGAGCGAATATGCTGAATCAATAACTCTCCGGCAGTGCTGAGTCGAACACCACGAGGCAATCGCTCAAATATTGGTACGCCCAGCTCGTCTTCCATTGCCAGTATGCGCCGATTGAGCGCTGTCGAGGTAATAGCAAGCTTGCTGGCAGCACGTCTGATCGAGCCACTGCGAGCAACGGTATCAATGTAATGAAGTGGCAGTAAATGCCTCATATCTAAGCCTTTATTCTATTCTTCTTGGTAATGTGATGCATTATTTGCATCGCTGCAGTGCAAAATTAGCAGATTACAACATCACTCGCAGTGATTATCTTGCTCTCACCGCAGTTCGTCAACGCGACAAACTCACATCGCACCAATCACGCAATACAAATCACAACTCCGTATGTGGATTGGCTAAACCCAGGAGCAAAATAATTGAAAAAAATCACAGCGATTATCAAACCCTTCTTGCTGGATGAGGTTCGTGACGCGCTCGGCGAGATAGGCGTCCGCGGTATCACCGTGACCGAAGTTAAAGGATTTGGCCGTCAGAAAGGTCACACCGAACTTTATCGTGGCGCTGAATACGTCGTCGACTTCCTGCCCAAAGTACAACTCGAAACCGTTGTTGGCGAGAACCTTGTCGATGCAGTGGTTGAAGCAGTAAGAAACGCTGCCAACACCGGCAAAATCGGGGATGGAAAAATCTTTATCACTAACGTTGAACACGCGGTTCGAATCAGAACTGGCGAAACCGGCGAAGAAGCACTTTAGGCCAAAGGCCGGGGAACAATATGCAAGAACAAATTTTTCAACTGCAGTACGCCATTGACACTTTTTACTTTCTTATCTGTGGCGCACTGGTTATGTGGATGGCCGCAGGCTTTTCCATGCTCGAAGCGGGTCTGGTAAGAACAAAAAGCACCACTGAAATTCTAACTAAAAACATCGCACTGTATTCAATCGCCTGTGTGATGTATTTACTCCTTGGCTATGAACTGATGTACGGTGGTGGTTACTTACTT
>CAYLZS010000197.1:0-6816 GCA_964388065.1 uncultured Granulosicoccaceae bacterium | reverse complement strand
CAATGATGCACCACAAACTACACCTGTTATGCTGACTCCCGTTGCCGAAGACAGCGGTGTCCGTGTGATCACGCAAGCCGAACTGCTGGCTAATGCGACTGACATTGAAGGCGATGTACTCGAGGCGAACGGATTGACGATTGCCAATGGTAATGGAGGCCTGGTCAACAATGGCGATGGAACATGGAATTACACACCCGCCAACAACGATGATACAAGCGCAAGTTTTGACTATACGATTACTGATGCTGCAAATAACATAGCCGGATCAGCGACACTGGACATTACCCCAGTCAATGACACGCCATCAACCTCACCGCTCATACTGGCTCCTGCTATAGAAGACAACGTTCGATTGATTACTCAAGCCGAACTGCTGACGAATGCCACAGATATCGACAGCTCATTGCTTACAGCAACCAATCTACAGGTTTCAACAGGCACCCTGGTGGACAATGGAGATGGCACCTGGAATCTCACTCCCGCTGCCAATGACGATACGAGCTTAAGTTTTACGTACATAGTTACAGATGGCATCGAAGATGTGGCGGGCTCGGCAATTATGGACATCACACCCGTTAATGACGCGCCAATATCAGTATCAACGATTCTAACTCCCATCGCAGAAGACAGTGGTGCCCGGGTAATAACACAAGCCGAGCTGCTCGCAAATGCCACCGACATAGAAGGCGACGCCCTCACCGCCTTTGGTTTAAATATCGCTAACGGCAATGGCACGCTATTAGATAATGGCGATGGAACATGGAACTTCACACCGGCTATAAACGACAACAGCGACGTCAGTTTTAACTACAGTGTTACCGACGGCACTGACAACATGGCAGGTACTGCAACACTTGACATCACACCAGTCAATGACACACCGCAAACAACACCCGTAGTACTGACACCAATTGCTGAAGACAGCGGGATCCGCCTGATCACACAGGCCGAACTACTGGCCAATGCAACTGACATCGAAAACGACGCCCTCACGGCGAACGATCTGACAATTGCCAGCGGTAGTGGATCCCTGCTTGACAATGGCGATGGAACCTGGAATTTCACACCTGCCAGTAATGATGATACAGATTCTACCTTCACTTATACGGTTACTGATGGCACAAATAGCATCGCTGCATCGACAACACTGGATATCACGCCAGTCAACGATGCACCATTCGGTACAGACGGTGATATTCAAACGACCGAAGACACAAGCTATACACTAAGCCGGACCGACTTTGGATTTTTTGATAATCTCGACGCAGGCGATAATTTATCAGCAGTACAGATTGACGTACTACCAACGTTCGGGCAGCTACTGTTGAACTCAACCGTGCTCGTTGCCGGCGATATAGTGACAACAAGTCAGTTAGATGCCGGACAGCTTCTATATATACCAGGTGCAGACAGGTTTGGCACTGATGACGCAAGCTTTGAGTTTCGCGTAATTGACGACAACAGCAACCCGGGTAATGCTATTTCGCTGGTACCCAACACACTGTCAGTATCCATAGATCCGGTCAGCGATGCACCAACAGGTTTGGATAGCACCAGAATAGCTGTAGAAGATACCAACTATGTATTTGCAATTGAAGATTTCGGATTCTCAGACCCCTCTGACGGAGATGCACTTATCGCAGTGCTGATCGATGAGTTACCAACCAGAGGCACATTGACTCTGGACTGGATACCAGTGAACGCCGGTGATTTTATAACCGTAAACGAAATCAACACTGGATCGCTGCAGTATCTCGCAGCACCAGATGCCAATGGCACAGTGTATGACGAACTCGGTTTTCGTGTGGTGGACGGCGGCACCGATGGTGCAGCAAATACCGACACAGAAGTACGGAAAATAACCCTTGATGTACTTGCTGTAAACGACGCACCTGACGCTCTGAACAGCACCATATCAACCGCAGAAGACACAGAATTTCCATTCAGTCGAAGTAACTTTGGTTTCAGCGATATTGTGGACGGTCACGCACTCAGCTTTTTAACTATAACTTCACTGCCAGACATCGGCACCTTGCTGCACCAGGGCGAAGCTGTGAACCCGGGCGATACAATTAATGGCGCGTCACTGGACGCAGGAGATCTGGTGTATCTACCACCATTGAATGTAAGCGCGCCCGCGTCGGATACAAGCGGATCAACTCAAAATAGCTTCAGCTTCAGCGTAACAGATAACGGCGGAGTCGATCACGGTGGAGAGAATACCAGCACTGAACAGTTTATCAACATCGATCTGACACCGGTAAATGACGCGCCTGTGCTGCTATCAAACGGTGCAATTGTGCCTGAAGGCGGCACAGTAGTTATCGACAATACACTGCTTAGCGGTACAGACCCCGACGATACAGACCCGCAAGACCTGGTTCTTACTGTCGCGACAGTGCCAGCGCACGGTCAGCTGCTGCTAAACGGCGAGATAGTCACAGCCGGTACAAGCCTAACCCTTGAAACAATAGAAGCAGGCTCATTAAGCTATATTCACGACTCTTCAGAAACATCAGCCGATGGATTCAATGTAACACTTGCTGATGGTGGTGAAGACGGAGCACTACCGGCAGAAGGCCGCTTTGATTTAGAAATTACGGAGGTAATCGACCCTCCTGTAGAATTGAGCTCAGACAGTTTGCAACTGGCCTTCGGAGAAGCATTTGATTCAGCACAGGGAACTGTTCTGGGCTCTGGTTTTAGCAGTCTTAACAGCGGCGGTTTGAGCAACAACACAGACTGGCTGGTAGAACTGGAAGTTCCTCCATCAAACGGTACTGTCGAACTACAACAAGACGGCACCTTCACCTATGTTCACAACGGCTCAGATGTATTAAATGACGAGTTCAGTTATCGAGTAACAAACGCAGACGGAATATTCACAATCGCGACAGTATCCGTCACGATTGATCAACCCATTGACCAGGCCATTGATCAGGCCATTGCCCCGGCTCTCGAAGAAACTCCAATGTCGGTAAATAACATTGTCACATTTGAGCCAACGGCAGAACAAGTGGATGCACCAACAATGGAAGAATCCACTGAGGAAGTGATTCAAGCCAGTACGGAACCTATGCAAGGCGAGCAAATCACTACAGAAAATATTCTGCTACTTCCGGAAAATAGTGCCAGCGAGACTCCACGCACTACTATTTCAAATCAGGTCGAAACGCAGGTATTGCCAGAAGTAGATACATCTCAGACAAGTTTTTCCGTCAGGGAGACAATAGCAGTCACCCAGCATAGAGATGCGGGGCAAGTAACCCTTCAAAGTGAACTGCAAGTACAAAGCGCAGAGAACTACGACTTAACCCTGGATGTATATGTTCCATCCCTGAAAGCAAACGCCGCCTCCAACCCAGGCTTTTTAAAAGGCCTCTCACTACTGGAAAACGACTTCGCGGAACTGGAAGACCAAAATGGTGCAAGCTATAAACTCGCCGAAGATACGATACTGGGTGCATCATTCAGTGTCTCGGTAGGAGCCCTCGCCTGGGCACTTCGAGGTGGTGCCATATTTGGCAGCATGATGGCATTTACGCCACTGTGGAAATCTATCGAGATTGGTCAGGTCGCAGTTATGGTTAACAGCAAAAAAGACAACTCGGACAACCACGACGAAGACGATGACAGCGTCGAATCATTGTTTGATAAATCAGAGTAGCGATCCCGGGGCATCAACGCGAAAATGATCTTGAGAATACCCGGAATGTGCAAGCACCAGTTGTAATTTCAAGAATTAATCATTGCCGGCGTTCCTGGTTCTCACCTTCATCAACGATGGTAAGCATCATCCGGTCTTCCACAATCGATGGCACCAAACCTTCGCAGTGTTCGTAAAAACCAATTGCACCCTGACTGCCTTCAAGCCACTGGTTAATGCCAGTATTCGTAATTTCTGCATACGCTTGTACTGGCATTGGTCCGAAGTAGAGACTGTTTTCATCAATGCCCCAGGTAAAATCAGCTTCGAAACTGGTATTGCCGAAAGAGTATAAAAGCCTGCCGTTTCCATCCGAGTAGTGCTGGTACTGGTAACTCTCACCTGTGCCGCACGAAAGACACTGATCCTGTTCTTCAGCAGGATCAACCACATAGCCCTGGCACCCGGTAAATGTTCTATCTGCAAAATCATTTACCTGCCAAAAGATGCGTTCGATTTCAACTCTCTCACCTGTGCGAGGATACACGATCGACTGACTGGCTATTTCAGCCGGTGTTCTGCCGACACCCGCCTGGTCTTCCGTGACAACCACTAAACAGGTGGCTTCCTGCTCCCAGCCAAAACCATCACCATCCGGATCACTGTCAGCGGTAACACAAACTTCGGCAGCGTTTAAATTTGCAGTCAACAATAACGAAGCTGCGAGTGTTTTAATAACTAAGAGAGTTTTACTAATTTTCATGTCTGCAGCCCGGTTAATATACATATTTGTTCGCAAATCTTTCACCGATCACACGAATCGCCGCACCACTCCAGTGCACACCGTCCTTAGTAGGTTGATCTGCAGCTGCAACCCAATCGGTTAACGGATCACCATCGCTGCCGAGCTCTCTTACCTTCAGGTTAACACTCGACCATTTTGTTTCCTGGGCAATAAACTGACTCCGACTGGCATCAAACCAGGGACGCTGTCGTATTCTTGATATCAAATCATCAAGCTTCAGCTTCCATGCGTTCTCGTTGCCGTGGTCCGACTCACCCTGTGCCCAGGCAACCAGATCAACCTCTGTCTCACCGAGTGACGCAAGTGCTGTCAGAACTGTTGCATTGACCTGCTGATCGGCAATGCCATTCGCATCCCACCAGCGGATTGGCATACCCGCAGTACCCGTTGGAATAACTGCAACCCGACGGCTACCGTCAAGCTCCACAATATGTTTGGCTATTTGAAAAGCAGGATGATTTGAACAAATACCACCACGCCATGGAAACCAGGCTTTCTGCCATTTTTGTGTGCAGAGATTGCCAACCTGCCAGTCGTTAAACTGAGTCCAGACAATAACGCGTGAATCTACACTGTCCTGACTCATATCGACTTGTGTATTCTCACCAAGTGCGTTGGATTGCCCCATCATTAAAATGATATCGGTAATTGCGTCTGGGTCGGGTGTAGCAGTTGCGACTGTTACGATGGGTGCTATTGCAACCGTTTGTACAATACAGGTGTCATTTCCATCCCACCCGTAGCCATCACCATCAACATCAACACACTGAGAGTTACTCACAACAGAATTACTAACGGATTGCGCAACTGTGCAGGTATCAAACCCATCCCAGCCATAGCCGTCGCCATCAACATCAATACATTCATAGTTAGCAGAGTTGTTAATAGCAACAGGTCCACTGGTAGCCTGCGAGATGGTGCAGGTATCAAAACCGTCCCAACCATAGCCGTCACCGTCAACATCAATACACTGATTGTCATTTGCTAAAGGATTGTTATTAACAACAGGGTTACTGACAGCTTGCGAGACCGTGCAGGTATCAAAACCGTCCCAACCATAGCCGTCGCCATCTGAATCAACGCATGCGTTGTTATTCGCGGCAGGGTTGCTGTTTGCTACAGAGATATTGTCTGTTTGCGTGACGGTGCAGGTATCAAACCCGTCCCATCCATAGCCGTCGCCATCGACATCAACACATTGGTTGTTATTAGCAACCGGATTACTGGATGCTTGTGTGACTGTACAGGTATCAAATCCGTCCCAACCGTAGCCGTCTCCATCGGAATCTACACATTGTTGAGCAAAGGTCGGGTTACAAAATAAAAGGCCAGCAAGCAAAAGAACTGAACTCGATAAACATCTAAAAATCATGTTCACACAGCCATTAGTTTAAATCTCGCAGAGGACACTAGCGGAGTTTCTAATGACTGTAAACGTCATGACATGATGTTTTATAATTGGGAACCGGCATCGAGCGTAGAGTGACAGTTAACCAGCCAAATAAATTGATATTTGGCAATGTTTCCGTTGGCATTTGGCCAACCGAATACGGGAAGCTCAGCGACTACCAGTACTCCGAACCAGATCCCAGGGAAGCGAAGCCAGACAACGCAGTTTCAGATACGAGGCGCAACCCGAATCATTCGCCATTTCAATCAGATGTATTTAACTGAAGCGTTAAAAGCCAATACTGTTACTTAAATGCAGTTGGGGCAGTGGCACGGATTCAATAGAGGCACATCTGTGATAACGTGCTAAACACCGCTTAAAAAAGGACAGCGCTATGCGTATTTATAAGCTTCTGCTGATTGCATCACTGGGTATTTCAGCAACGGGCCATTCGGACTCGGCACAGCCACAGGCAACTGCACGTGCAACGGTCACCACAGATAGTGCAATGGTGTCCGCCGCCAACCCACTTGCCGTCAAGGCAGGCGTAGATGTTCTGTCTGCAGGCGGAACGGCAGCAGATGCTGCAGTTGCTGTGCAAATGATGTTGAATTTGGTCGAGCCACAATCTTCCGGAATTGGGGGTGGCGCATTCATGCTGTACTGGGACGCAAATGCCGAGCAACTAATTACCTTCGACGGTCGTGAAAAAGCACCAGCCTCTGCAACACCCGCCTACTTTCAAAATGCCGACGGTGAACCATTGAAATGGTGGGATGCTGTCGTTGGTGGTCGATCTGTTGGTGTACCCGGTACTTTAAAATTGCTGGAGCATGTGCACGGCAAGCACGGAAATCAATCATGGGTTGACCTCATGCTTCATGCAATTAGTACTGCACGGCAGGCCTTTAAAGTCTCTCTCAGCCTGACAAAGTCCATAGAGATCGCAAAAGAGCTCAAGCTTGATATGTG
>CAYLZS010000196.1:0-2764 GCA_964388065.1 uncultured Granulosicoccaceae bacterium | reverse complement strand
AGTTAGGACTTGTTGCTGATCTGAACGGAGTAAAGGATAAGTAAAAAAAAATTCCATTGTTTCTTAGCTTTAAATATTTTCCAAGGATTGGAAACAGAATTTCAAAATTATTACGCTAGGTTGAAAGGCGCACATATGAAGACCTTTTGCATCGAGTCAGGAGCAGCTTATGAAAATGTTAAAACCAAAAGCTGGTGAAACGGTAGACGTTTAATTGGCCGATATTATTCGCTTAGGGCACGTTGTGGAATCAGAATTAAGTGAAAAATTTTTAAAGCACGCATTTGTGGCTGGCCTACCGACAGGTGTAAAGGATAAAATAAAAACATAGGATCATTTGTCCAAGTTGTCGCTTGGAGAAACAGTTGCCCGAGCTCGTGTTTTCGTCTATGACATTCCGACACATGCGGCCGTTGCTGGCTTACGCAGCAATAATTCATCGAGACCTACATCGCAGCAGTGGAGCTCTGGACACCCAGAACCGTCAGTTAGGCGCTTCCACGATAAAAAAAACCGTCCCTTTCACCTGAAGTTCAAGAGGCGATACGGCTCAACCCAGGTTCGTTGGTGTGTTTTCGGTGTGCAAAAGTTGGGCATTACTCGAGACAGTGTCCTCGCAATACACAGGAAAACTGTTAGGGGGAAGCCATCAAGGCTGTGCTGGTGACTTCTCCCATGGTAACGTTGTGCAGCTTCCGCGTGAGGAGGTTATTGTTAATAATAAACGTGTTGTTGCCCTAATTGATTCTGGTTGTAGCCGGTCAATAGTTTCTTCTAATATTGTTTCTCATCTTGGGCTGAAGCCCGCGATGAATCATGTCGTTACAATGAGTGGAGATAAAATTGAATGTGTTTTCGAGACTGAAGTTAGTGTTCAGGTACGTGATAGAAATTTAAAGCTGTCCTGCATTGTAACACCTCGCATAATCGAGGGATACCAGTTGTTGCTGGGTATGGGTGTCATCAACGAAATAGGGTGTGTTATTTTTCGTAGAGGCAAAGTGGTTTTTGGTAATGTTGCACGGGTTGAAGCCAGGCAAACTCCGACGATGGAAGTGATTGATAAGGATTTTACGGCGCATTTTTATGTAAAGGGATGGTCAGTTTCTTGGCAATGGAAGGGAGAAGAACCGAATAACCTTCGAAATAAGGTGTCTGTTTATAGCATCAAGAATGAGATTAAGGCTGATTTCAAGAAAGAAGTGACCTCCTGGATTGATTTAGGGTGGTTAAAAGAATATAATGGAGAGGAAAAGGGGCTGTTGCCACTTATGGCTGTTGTACAGGCAAACAAAGGGAAAGTGCGACCAGTATTAGACTACAGAGAGCTTAATGACCACGTTTCAAGCCACACAAGTGAGAGCGTCATATGTGCTGAATCTATCAGACGATGGCGGCAGATGGGCTCCAATTTAAAAATCGTTGATCTCAGGAAAGCGTATTTACAGATACACGTAGACAAGAATCTGTGGCCTTTTCAAATAGTTCGCTTTGAAGGGAAGACATACTGCTTAACCAGATTGGGCTTTGGTCTTAATGTAGCTCCTAAAATTATGACGGCGATTGTGAATAAGGTTTTGGCAGCTGATGATCAGATTCGATCTGCCACAGACTCATACATCGATGACATAGTCGTTAATGAAGACAAGGTAGCAGCAGATCAAGTCGTTGAGCACTTACGATATTATGGACTGGAAGCGAAACCTCCTGAAGATGTGAACGGTGGCAGAGTTCTGGGCCTTAGAGTCGTCACAGAAAACTCTACACTCATATGGAAGCGCGACTCAGCAGTCCCACAGGTGTCAGACAGAGTCACAAAGAGGGAATTGTTTTCTTGGTGCGGTAAAATGATTGGGCACTACCCAGTAGCTGGTTGGTTGCGTGTTGCATGTAGTTTTATTAAACGTCATTGCAATCAGGATAGTTGGGACAAGCCAGTAGATCAACTCTGCCCAGAGATGATGAGAGATGTGACACGTAGAGTGACGTCGCAAGACCCAGCGAGAGGAGTCTGGAACATAACTGCAGGAGAAAGGTGTGTCGTTTGGTGCGATGCAAGTAGTCTAGCCACAGGGGCGGCCATAGATATTGATGACGAAGTTGTGGAAGACATGTCGTGGTTGAGACCAAAAGACGACGGAGCACATATTAACATAGCAGAGCTTGATGCCTTGCTCAAAGGGCTGAACATGGCCTTAAAATGGCAACGCCGTATCATCTCAATACGCTGCGATTCAGTTTCTGTCTGCAAATGGGTGGAGTCCGTTATATCCGGAGACAAACGCATCCGTGTAAAAGGGATCTCAGAGGCTCTGGTGCGACGTCGACTTTGGATGATTCAGCAGACTATTCAAGATTATAAGTTGAATATTGACATAACGCTTGTTTCATCAGCAAGCATCCTAGCCGACGCACTGACACGTGTTCCAGAGCTATGGCTGCGTCGTTGTAGAGGTATGGAACCTTCAGCTGCAGTAGGGATAGAGGTAAAACCTATCGTAACAAAACAGGTTGTTCGCCGTAGTCACTCGCAGCATCATTTAGGCATCGAACGTACATGCTCAATTCTTAGTAGGGTATTAGGCAACATCAAAGTTGATCGCCGTTTAGTTGAAAATGTTGTTGCAGCTTGTGAAAAATGCGGAGCATCGATCCAGGCCCTATGCGTTTGGAGACTGGAAGTCTGGCAGCAGACACTGTTTGTCATAGGCTAGCAATGGACGCAACACACTTTCAATGCAAAACCTATCTCACGATAATCGAC
>CAYLZS010000195.1:0-2673 GCA_964388065.1 uncultured Granulosicoccaceae bacterium | reverse complement strand
TTTCCACAGTTGCGGCCGGTAGTTTTTTCAATGAATCAAAGATTGTACGGTCGCTCGCAAAGATCAGCGACAGATAAACAGACTATGCTGCGAGCACTGCGGGATGCTCGACAATCGGTATTAGCTAAAAAAAATATCGTTGTCGACAGCAAGGGACTATACCCGAAGCGGATAACACATTGAAACAAGGGTTTTACCTGTGTAGTTCTTTTGTGCAGCGTTCCTGTAACCGAAAATACGCTATTAATCCTGCGCTTGCATACGCTTTAGTTCATCGATGCGTAAGTTGGTAAGTCGAGTTTTGCACTGAGCGACAATCATCGGATAAAAGGGCTTATCTTCAATGCGTCTATTTTCTACCGTGCACTGATTATCGCGATAGGATTCAAATGCGCTCTGTGCACTACTCACAGCACCGGTATCTCCAAACTTAGCCTTGTGTTTCTCCAACACGCGCTGAAGTACTTTTGCCAGATTGGTTTCAGCCTGACGGAGATCTCCGGCGGCACAGTAGTTTTTTCCAGCAGGCGGCAGATTACTGCGCTCACCACATTCCCATAACGCGGCAGATGCTGGCGTTGTCTGCACAATTGCCAGTCCAACTGTTCCCAGAAAACTTATTACAGTTAGTCGTTTCATTTTTAACATCTGTCGGCAACCTGTATGCGAGCAATCCAGAGGATAAGAAGATTCTCAATCAACAACACATCACGTCAATAATTTGTCCGACATCTAACTGACCGAAATCTTTTGCGACGTAGTTGTTTTTTAACTGAGAAATGTCTGACATTAAATGTACCCGAGATTACAAACCAGAATCTTACCCGTAACAACTCGGTGTTCCAATTGTTCCAGCCTTAAATCCAATAATTAGAAACGGCTGGTAACACATTGAAAAAATACACATAACCGGTAAAGGAAAAGTAAATCAAGTCGATGCATACTGGAGATAGATAACTCTTGTAAAAAGAGAACGGATAGCGTTTTTGGGTAAAAACCGCAATAAAACAGTCGCTCAGACAAAGCGGCGAAAGATCATTGTTGAACCTCTGGAGCCGAGAACACTGTTCTCAGCGGATGTTGTGTCGGCGTCGCTGGCACTTGATCTCACCGAAGATAATTCAACTGATCAACATAACTGGCTGGCAAACACGGGCACGTCAGAATTTACTGTATCTAACGATAAGGGTGACGCCTACCCTGCACAAAATAGCGCAGTGCACGAACGAGTTGTCAGTGCGCTTAGCAAACAGGAAGCTGAAAACACCCGTAGCGAGCTGGTTGCATTTGAGGAACAGGCCTCTGATGTATTCGCCGAACTCAATTCCGATTTCAAACAATCGCATCAGATAATTTTCATTGATGCTCGAGTCGATGACAGCGATGCCTTATTGCAGGATCTGACTAACAACGGACAGTCAGGCACTAATTTCGAGATCATTCATCTGACCGACGGCTCTGACGGAATCGAACAGATCACCTCCGCCCTGAACGTACAGGGTGACCAAAAGTATGACGCCGTGCACATTATTGCACATGGCTCTGACGCCGAGTTACAACTCGGGTCAACACAACTCAATGGCGAGAATCTTCAGCAGTACCAGGATGAACTCTCGAGCTGGAAAACCGGATTAGCACTCGACGCCGATATTCTTATCTATGGCTGCGATGTCGCTCAAACTCATGAGGGTCAACAATTTGTCGATCAGATCAGTCAATGGACCGGCGCTGATATCGCATCCAGCAGCGACCTGACCGGCCACGCTGATCTTGGTGGTGACTGGGAATTCGAGTACATCATTGGAGCAGTCGAAACAAATAATGCGTTCTCAGTAAAAGCCCAGCACAACTGGATGGGCACTCTGTCTGGCCCATTGAGCCCGTTAGATCTTTCCGGTGGCATCGAGCTGAACACGGAAGGTGGCGATGATACCTATCTTCTTTCTCAGACAGGACTATCTCAAGACCTGACTGAAACAACGGTTGAAGTTCGCTTTCAAGCAGACCAGGCCGAAAACGGCACAGAACCAACCTTCATCTCCTATCACAACAACAGTGGAGGTGAGTTAACGCAGGCGCTGGATGCCGTGACGGGTGGTCTGGACCTCAACTTCGGGTCGGGCGGTGCTGCAGCACACGTGGTTGCCACTTCGATCAACTACGCTGCCACATTGTTAGATGGAGACATCCACACCCTTTCGACCACATGGGACAACACCAATGGTGACTGGGCGGTTTACATTGATGGCGAATTCATCGAATCAGGAACCGGATTCCAAACGAGTGAAACGCTTGATACAACCACCGGCCAGTTTTCATTTGGACAGGATCAGGATGGTTTAGATTCCGGCTACGATGTTGAGCAAAGACTGTCCGGCACTTTCTATGATGTTCGTATCTGGAACGAAGCTCGCAGCGCCGCCGAGATCGCACTCGGCTATCAGACCAAGGTTGCCCCACTCAACCCGCAGCAAGAACTGATCGCAAACTGGCAGATGGATGGCTTCAATAGTTCAAACGAAGTGGTTGACCTCATCAATGGCAACAACCTCACTGTCGAAAATGTTGCTACAGGTGCAGGCTTCACACCAGGTGGTATCGCACAAGATACCCTCAATGTTGACGAGAACGCTGCTAATGGAACCAGTGTTGGTTTCATCTTAGCAACCGCTC
>CAYLZS010000194.1:0-2840 GCA_964388065.1 uncultured Granulosicoccaceae bacterium | reverse complement strand
CCGCGGGATGGATCAGTCGCTTTAAAACGAGGTAGTCAGTTTGATGCTGCGTTAATGGTGATGGGCCCTAAGTCGCGGGCGTTACTCGCAGAGTTAACAGACGCGGATCTCGGAGCTCAGGCGATGCCGTGGATGTCTGTTTCGACAATCGATTTTGCAGGCTGCGAAGTCATTGCTATGCGTGTCTCCTATGTTGGTGAACTCGGCTGGGAACTTCATGTTAAATCAGCAGATCTAAAAAAAATGTATGACCTTCTTTCAGACAAGGGTCAGGAATACGGTTTGATTAACTTCGGTTCTTATGCCCTTAATTCTATGCGGCTTGAAAAGGCGTATCACGCCTGGGGCTCAGATTTTGGTACTGAGTACACGTTGTTCGATGCCGATCTTGCAGGGTTTGCAGATCTCGATAAGCCTGATTTCACTGGTCGAGAAGCAGTATTAAAGCAAAGTAAAAGTAAACCGGAATGGCGTTTTATTAAGCTGATTATTAATAGTGATGACGCTGATGCACTGCCGGGTGATCCAGTGCTGTACAACGATCAATGTGTTGGTTTTATCAGCTCTGGTGGCACTGGTTTTCGCATTGGCCAAAGTATTGCGCTGGCTTATATCCAAAACGACGTAAACCCACAAGCGACAGAGTTCAATGTCAAAATACTCGGTCATTCACGTCCTGCGACGCTATCACAACGTGCGTTTTATGATCCGGACAATGAACGGTTGCTCAGCTGATCGAGTGTGAACGATTGCTTATCGACTTTATCGTTCAGAAAAATCGTTTCCTGATAATGGATGATTGACGCTTACATCACACTGGCAAGCAGTTGGATTGTACGTTGCCCGGTCCAAACCGACGCTATCGCGATACAAGGCAATGCCAGTGCCCAGCGGACTCCGGACTTCCAGTGCGCTTTGTATTTGTAAATCAACATCAGCACTGGCCATATTATCAACACGATGGCGAGTTGCCCCAGTTCTACACCCACATTAAACGATAGCAAACTAATCCAGATGTTTGATGAAGTAACACCCAGTATCTCCTGTAGTACAAACGAAAATCCCAAACCATGCAGCAAACCGAGTAGTACCGTAAATACAAATGCTGATAAACCTCCACTGTTTTTGTTATCTGATTGAAGTAGTGCATAGACTGCGACGGCAATGATCGACAGCGCAATCGCTGTTTCAACCAGCGGCACAAACCATGAGCCTGTTGGTACATAACCAAAAAAGCCGAGCGATAAGGTAATGCTGTGTCCGAATGTAAACCCGGTAACACGCCAGGCGAGGCTCGCCAGTGTTGTCGCTCCCAACACCAGGCAAATGACAAACAACACATGATCATAGCCGCCGAGTATATGTTTGACCCCTTCGACAATGAATGTTTTGGCTGCAGTCCACAATGACTTGTCGATAACAACAGGCTCTGACAACAGACCGGTCACGCGGTAAACGCTTGTAGCATTTCCGCCGTAGTCCAATACCAGATTGGCGGTGTCTTCCTGACCCGGCAGATCTGGATTGAGCAGGCCAGACAATTGGTAGCTTGCGATCGATCGGCCCGGTCTGTACTGCAACAGCACATCAACCACCGAGTCACCAACAAACGGTGCCGGATCATATTGACTCTGTGCATTTTCAAATGATCGCTTCGCTTCTTCAAGGGTACTAAACGGGGATTGATTGATGCTCGAATAAACCAGTACCTCTTTTACCGCCGCAGTAAGCACTTCTCCATTGGCTTCAATCTGATGTCCGTCAGCTGCCAGTTGCCCCAGCGACAGGGGGTCACGCTGTAGTGCATCCAGATCAAGGTAGTGCATCAACTCGTCGTCAACCATCGCATGAGTGGTGAATGGCGCAGGTGACCGTGTGCCATCCGCAAGCTCTGGTCCAAGTAGTGTTGCAACCAGATAGGGCATCGGCAGACGCATAAAAACATCGAGACCATCGTCGTGATGTTCGATGTGAAAAATACGAATATTCAGATTAAGTTTGAAATGAGCATTGACTGACACAGGGATCAGCATCAGACACAGCAACAGCAACCACGAAAGTCGATTAATGATGGAGGTGCTGTTAAAACGAAGGGATCCGGTGACAGTTGCAAACGATTGACCTGAGCGGTCAATCGTTTCTGTACAGAGAACGGAATTGATGGCCGTTTAACGGGTTGACCGCTATTTTTCGGCAGTCACCATGTTGTGCGAACCAAAGTAGTAGACATGCCCTTGCTTACCGTCGAGATCGGCTTTTGTCAGCATAAATGACGGTGCGTCCAGTATGGTGTTGTCGTGGGTCTCTGCCCATTCGGTGGCTGGCAGCAGAGTCGAAGTGTAGTAAGTAGTTTCCGGAACCAGATAATGATGTGGTATTGCGATATTGGCTTTGGTCATCTCAACGACTGCATCAGCCTGTTTGTAATCGAGAATATGACGCGAGCCGTCCACCGGTACAAACACAACATCAACGTCACCGATTTTTTCTAACACTTCTGCGGGTGGTTCCGGACGATTGTCGCCCCACATCAGCAGACGCATACCACCGGTTTCGATGAGATACATGGTGTTATCCATGTGCCGGAAATTATCGACGCACGGGTCATCGCGGCCTTCGAATTGCTTTACTGCCTCGGTCCACGGTATTAACCCGGGTGCCACGCACTGGTGTTTGTCTGCGATGCCGGTGATTTTGACATCACCCAGTTCGAAGTTACCTCCCATGCGGTCAAGTAACATGTTGGCATCGATTTTATCCAGCGCATCGTGATCAAAGTGGGCATGAGTAGATAGACCGATGTCGACCTCAGCGGCCGGAAACTCGACGTGATACCACAG
>CAYLZS010000193.1:0-1879 GCA_964388065.1 uncultured Granulosicoccaceae bacterium | reverse complement strand
CCATTGGCAGACAGTACATTATCTCGTGGTCTCTCTGATCTGCCACATGCACTTAATAAAGTGGCGCACAGTGTCAATCCTATGAGTGAAAGGTACAATTTTGGTTTGCAGCGAATGTGCATAGCTCAATCTCGATGTTTAAATCCAAAAAATCATCGTGTGGCGATGATAAGTCCGGCTGCACGATCTGCCACTGCTATATGTGTGGCGTTGGCCGCTATTCCTACGGGTTGCTGCAGTGGCAAGATGAAACTCTCAACTACTGTTTCAGTAGTGGGGTCAATTAAATCTACACTATTGCGACTTACACCCACAACCAATAGCTGGCTGCCATCAGTTGTTATGTTCGTAGGTTCATAGCCGAGAGATATTAGTGAAAGCTCTTGTGGAAAAGACCTGTCAATTACCTCGATACCCTCAGCTGCGAAATGTGCAACATACAGTTGGTCGTCCTTCGATACACGCGATTATCCTCACACCGCCTCCGCAGTGCGGGCAAACTTCCACATCTATTGCGAATACCCGTTTCAGCCGTTGGGCAGGGCGGCCTTCCGTACAGCTCATTCCCCGACGCTTCGCCTTACCTTCCTCCTGATGCTCTGTTTGAACCGCAGCCCCGTTGCCCCTGCTTCCCGGCATGCATTCTGTCGTGCTGATAACTGGCCTTTTTTTCTTGTTCTGCGTGCCACTGATAACCTTTGATTGACTATGGATTGTCGGTATTGGTCGGATTATGCCGGTAGCTAATCCTGAAGAGAAATATACATATGCAGTGAATTATTTCAGTGAATTCCGATATTACGCTCCAGAAAAATCAACCTGGAGTCGCAGTCGGATCAAAATAGGGTTCAGTTCAGATAAAGCGCACTTTTTACTCCGGGTTTTCAGTGGCTTCAATGTTGGTGTGTGCAGGTAGAAACAGTTGAGAAGGTTATGTCTCGAGAACAGCGGTATCGTGAGCAGCGCAAGATAGATCCATCGCATGGGCCTTATTTGGCTGACGGGTCACCGAATGATGACAACCACATTGAGATAGGCCCAACTCGAACTGCGTTCAAGGAATGGCAGCAGGCGGGTTTGCAGCTGCCAGACTTGACATCGATGCGGGAGTACCGTTGGAAACGACTGACTCAACATATTGTTGATCGCGACTATGGTGCGTTGCTGGTATTTGACCCTCTGAATATCCGCTATGCGACAGACAGTACTAATATGCAGCTTTGGAATACACATAATCCATTTCGTGCGGTGTTGTTGTGTGCTGATGGATATATGGTGATTTGGGACTATAAAAATTCACCGTTCTTGTCTACATTTAATCCGCTGGTCAGGGAGCAGCGTTCCGGTGCCGATCTGTTTTATTTTGATCGTGGCGATAAAGTCAGTGATGCCGCTGCAAGCTTTGCTAAAGAAATTGCAGAACTAGTGGCGGAGCATTCGGGTAACAACAAGCGTATTGCCGTCGATAAAATTATGCTGCATGGTTTGCGATCACTTGAGGCACAGGGATTTGAAGTAAAAGACGGGGAAGAGGTTACCGAGAAATCTCGTGCAGTAAAAGGACCCGATGAGATACTGGCAATGCGGTGTGCATCTGATGCGTGTGAAACTGCTGTTAAAAAAATGGAAAATTATGCACGCACAAATATACCGGTGACCGATACCTCCGAAGATGATATCTGGGCAGTGCTGCATGCAGAGAACATTCGACGCAGTGGTGAATGGATAGAAACACGCTTGCTTGCCTCGGGGCCAAGAACCAATCCGTGGTTTCAGGAGTGCGGGCAGCGGATTGTTCAGAACAATGAAATCGTCAGTTTTGATACTGATCTTGTTGGCAGCTACGGTATCTGTGTAGACATAAGCCGCAGCTGGTGGA
>CAYLZS010000192.1:0-2579 GCA_964388065.1 uncultured Granulosicoccaceae bacterium | reverse complement strand
GATTATAAGTAGACTTACAAAACCGCTGTCGCCGTAAAGAGGTTCCGGTTGGAACCATTGATTCTCTGATTGCACAACTTAGTTTGCGATTTAACTTGTCTTTGTTGACAGTTGATAAGGATTTTAAGCATATGTCGAAGGTAGTTAAGCCGCTTTTGCAAAATAAAGGGGTACGCTCAAAGTCAGTTAATGTCAGCGCCGATACATCAAATTGCGAGGATACTCGCCTTAGAATGCTATTCTCAGGATAACGTTGGTAACAGGTGTATGTTGTTTTTGAAACATTTTAGAGTGGATGATGTGGTAACTTTTTAGCGTACAAGGATAGCCCTATGACCAACACAACACCCGTTGCAACAGTCCATGTAATTAAAGCGATATAATTAGTTAAGGAATATCACTACAATTTCCCAGGAAGTACGCCGCCACTAAAAATTTAGGTAACACTTGACATAGTCAGTAAGAAAGAAGATTCTTGGGATATAGGATATTAAACTAGTGAGGGAGACGAGTATGGAAGCTTTTACAATGAGAAGTTTTGGAATTGCAATCTATGTTGCTGTGGCATTAACACTGAACGCTTGTGGAGGCGGTAGCGGTTCCTCACCGACACCGGTAGTATCCACTGAATCTGAGTTGGCAGACACACCGATATCAGATGGCCCGACTACAGATATACCGGTGGAGAATGCCCCAGTTGAGGATGCACCCATTGCGGAACTACCAGAGTTTGACGGATCGAGGCCAGCGATAAACGATTTATACAGTCAGGCCCAGATTGACGCGCTAGAACAAATCGGATTGGTATTTAATCTGGGGGACCAGCCTCCGAATATAGAAGGTACATTCAGAATAGACCCGACTATTGTTCAGGCGTCAACTGTGCCGTTTGATGATGGGGCTTCCGGTTTCGAGATTTCCAGTTCCACGGTTACTTTTTCCAATCAGGACAACAGTACGTTAACAGTCGATTTAGTCCAAAATGAAGACACTGGAGGCTCCAGTATTGGCAATGGTTCATTCATCTCAGGAAATGGTCAATTATTCACTGTATATTTCGTCACCGAAACCACTATTGGTGGTTTTACAGCCGACAGCACAATTACACTAAGTGGCGTTGTTAGTGATGTTGGTATCGAAAACGTGCAAATAGCAGGTTTTCTATTGGACGACAGGGGAGAGTCGGACAGTGTCTTTATCCCAAATAACACGGGTCGCCTGGCTATAGACGAAGATGGCTTCTCCGAGCGTGTAACAGGCAATGGAAAAATTCCTGAGTCTCTGGCTACAACCACCAGCAAAAATCTGATCAGTCGTTGAGAGACGATTCAACGGACAAGTTAGATTAAACCTGGAAAAGCGAAACACTCCGTTTGTTTGGGTATTCCAGAGTATTAACTCTGGTGTCACTATAGCTATCTATGTTTACGGAACGTGTACCGGTAGTAATGCCTCTGCCGTTATAGCCGACGGCAAAGGCATGGGGCAGGTGATCGGTATCATCACAATCTTTCCAAACCATGACTCTTCGAATTCTGCCTGACCCGGTTCAGGGAAGATCATCTGGCGATCAATCGAGCGCACATAAGGGGTCAGGTCTTGCAAATGCCACATTTGCCGTTTTCTAAATCGTGTTGTAGTGTATTGATGTGCGAGTGAATTTGGCTTAATGGTAGTCGTAGGTAGTTTGGCTGTAAGAAGTAAGAAATATTAAACGCAGTGCGGTGAATATTCGCGTTGTGATTTTCTTCTCATGCTGTTCTGCCTTGATGTTGATTGGCAGAAGCAGAATGGCAAGACCTTTACGAATAGAGTATGCAGGAGCGGTGTATCACGTTACCTCGCGAGGAGATCGACGAGAGGCAATTTATCTTGATGATGTAGATCGGGAGAAGTGGCTGGAGATCTTTGGGTCAGTGTGTGAGCGCTTTAACTGGCGTTGCCATGCCTGGGTACAGATGGATAACCACTATCACTTGATGGTGGAAACAGTGGACGGGAACCTGTCTCAAGGTATGCGTCAGTTGAATGGTGTGTATACACAAGCTCACAACCGGCGACACAATCGTGTAGGGCATGTCTTTCAAGGCAGATTCAAAGGGATACTGGTTGATGCAGATAGCTATTTGTTAGAACTTAGCCGGTATGTTGTGCTTAACCCGTTACGTGCCAGGATGGTACAGCAATTACGTCATTGGAAATGGAGTAGCTATCCGTCGATGACAGGCAAAGTAAAACCACCCGATTGGCTTGAGACTGACCGGATTCTTGGTCACTTTGGCAAGCAACGAAAACGTGCGGTAACGCGTTATATTGAATTCGTGGCGCAGAGCAGAGGATTGGAATCGGTGTGGGACGAAAAAATCCACCCGGTAATTCTAGGTAATGAGACTTATGTTGAATCTATCTATAGGCACCATGTAGATGAGACAGCGTCGGACATAAAGGAAATAAGTCGACTGGAGCAGCGAAGGAAGAACAAACCGCTGGTTGATTACTTCTCAGAAGGTGTCGATAGGGCTTTAGGAATAGCAGCTGCGTATCGTTCGGGAGACTACTCGCAAAAAGAGATAGCGGAC
>CAYLZS010000191.1:0-29713 GCA_964388065.1 uncultured Granulosicoccaceae bacterium | reverse complement strand
ATTTTAAAGCACATCGCCACAATGGGCACAGATTACCCTAATATTTTACAAACCGGTTACACAATCAACTTACTGGCAACTGGTTTACTATTGGTTTGCTGCTTGCTACTGGCATCGCGCGTATTTAAAACGTTAGCAGTGCCGCGCCCCAGGTAAATCCACCACCAAAACCTTCCAGCAAGAGTTTTTCGCCCGCTTTAATACGACCATCCCGGACTGCAACATCCAGCGCCAGCGGAATTGACGCCGCCGATGTATTGCCATGATCCTGTACAGTAACAACGACCTTTTCCATAGACATGGACAATTTGCGTGCGGTGGCTTTTATTATTCTGAGATTGGCCTGATGCGGCACAAACCAATCGAGATCAGATTTATCAATGCCGCTTAGCTGAAGCGTTTCGTCCGCCACTTCACTGAGTTTTGATACCGCCATACGAAATACTTCACTGCCACGCATTTGCACATAAGCCTGCTGTTGCATTTCAGAGTAGCCGCGTGACACACCTTCAGGCACATGCAGCAACTCAGCATAGCGACCATCAGAGTGCATACGGGAACAATGAACACCGGGTTCATCCGAAGCCTTCAGGAGCACAGCACCTGCACCATCACCAAACAATACACAGGTATTTCTGTCTTCCCAGTTGAGTATGCGTGAAAAAGTTTCAGCGCCCACTACCATTACTGACTTTGCGTTGCCCGCTTTAATAAAAGAATCAGCAATACCCAGCGCGTATACAAAGCCGGCGCAAACTGCCTGCACATCAAAGGCGGGAGTAGCATTGGTAATTTCCAAACGGCTCTGCAGCAGACAGGCAACACTTGGGAAAACACAATCAGCGGTTGTGGTGGCGACTATAAGAAGATCAATTTCGTTAGCCGACACACCGGCCATGTCCATTGCGTTACGAGCTGCTTTTTCTGCCAGATCACACGTTGTTTCAGAATCTCCGGCAATGTGTCGACGTTCAATTCCAGTGCGTCCACGAATCCACTCATCGGTGGTATCGACCATTTTTTCGAGCTCGGCGTTCTCCATTACCCGTTCTGGCAGATAGCTTCCAGTGCCTGCAATCTTTGAGTACTTCACTCTGCGACACTGCTATCAAGAGGAACGACGGTATTGAGAATACTCTCTGTCGCACTGTTGATTGTTGTTACCAAATCTTTTTGCGCTTCAACTTTTGCCACATTGATGGCATTTTCCAACGCTAGCGCATCAGCACTACCATGGCTTTTAATGACCAGTCCGCGCAACCCAAGTAAGCTGGCACCGTTATAGCGACGCGGATCTATGCGTTTTTGCAACCTCTTTAATACAGGTTTGGCAGCCAGCGCCATTATTTTTGTTAACGGTGATCGGGTAAATTCTTCACGCAAAAAACCAGTAATAAGTTTGGCCACACCTTCTGAGGTTTTTAACGAAACATTTCCAACAAAACCATCGGTTACTACTACATCGACATCACCGAGATAGATCTCATTGCCTTCTACAAAACCAATGTAGTTTAAATTGGCCTGTTGTAGAAATTTGTCGGTCTCTTTAACCAGCTCGTTGCCCTTAATGTCTTCTGATCCGATATTCAACAACCCGACACGGGGTGAACTGGTTGAATCAACGACGCTTGCAAGCGCTGACCCCATTACCGCAAATTGAAATAACTGTTCCGGTGTAGAGTCTACGTTTGCACCCAGATCGAGCATATGCACGTGACCATTAATATTCGGTATGGCGGTACAGATTGCGGGGCGATCAACACCCGGGAGTGTTTTCAGTACAAACTTGGCAGTACCCATTAAGGCCCCTGTGTTGCCACTGCTTACACAGGCATGAGCAACACCCTGATGTACCAGGTTAATTGCTACTCGCATGGAGGAATCTTTCTTCGACCGCATTGCAACGGCGGCCGATTCTTCCATCGTCACTATCTCTGACGCATGCTGAATAGAGAGGCGATCGGGTGGATTTTTTTTGAGCAGCGGCATGAGAACAGATTCATCGCCAACCAGAATTACTTTGACGTCATCACTGTTTTTTATTGCAGCGAGCGCTGCCTGAACGGAGGTTTCAGCGCCAAGATCGCCGCTCATTGCATCCAGTGCAACGGTAACTGCCGATGCGTTACCGCTGTGTTCAACTGACACAGGTGTGTTTGTCACGTTAGCGATTACCCATAGCTACACATTGGGCGATATCCAGGGCGATAAAACCCATCGGTTTATTATTTGTCGCTATTGAGCGGCGTTTTAGCAAGCGCCTATTCGTCGTCGTCTTCGTCTATCTCTACTTCTGTGTCTATCACTTTGCGGCCACGGTAGTAGCCTTCAGGTGACACATGATGACGCAAATGAACTTCACCGGTGGTCGGGTCAGTAGACAACGCCGGATTCTTCAGGCTGTCATGCGAACGGCGCATACCACGACGTGAACGGGTAACTTTGTGTTTTTGAACAGCCATCAGGCGTTCTCCAATTTGTTATTTAATCCAACCAGCTATGTAGCCGGCTAACTTGCTTATCTTTTTACTCGAGCTTTATAAACTCAGGCCCTAAACTCAGGTGTCCAGCAACTTGTCCAACCCCTTAAAAGGGTTGTGGGTTTTGGCCGGCTGATCCTGCCCGCCAGACAGCGCAGCAATCACTGTCGGGTCACACTCCGATTCGTCCATGTGCACCACCCTGGATGGAATCTGCAGTATGAGTTCATCTTCGATGAAATCCACCACATGAATATCTTCACTGTCGCCAATAATTACCGGATCAAGATCTTCCGGCAATTCTTCGGCATCAGCCTCGCCTGCCACAAACACCAGCGAAAATTTGCTCGTCAACACCGCCGGTAAATCTCTCTGGCAACGCTGGCAGGTCATTTTTACCTGACTGGTCTGAGCACCGTTGGCAACGAGGTGTTTGTCCTCAGTCCATCCGAACGTAACCTCGACTTCCACATCACCCGAGTCATCCGCGAGGATAGCTGCAAATCGGGAAAAGTGGGATACTGGCAGTGTTGTGCGGTTGGTGCGACCAGAACGGGCTAATTCCGCGGGATTAAACCTGGCAGGAAGCTGATCCATAAACCCTCAATAATAATAGTGTTTGCCCGATTAGTCAAAATTCAGCACCATAAAAACCCACTGATTTATCCAATATTTCCATGCCGCCATCAGTCATTCTCGCTTCCACATCGCGCTACCGTGCAGAGCTGTTAAAACGTCTTCAGCTGGATTTCCAGCAAATTGCCCCAAATTGCGACGAAACTCCACTGCAGGGTGAGTCAGCCGCCGACCTGGTGGTGAGACTATCTGTTGGCAAAGCGCAGTCCGTGGCAAAGCAATTTCCGGAGCATCTGATTATTGGTTCAGACCAGGTGGCAAGCTGTAACGGTGCAATTATAGGTAAACCCGGAGACCACGCGGCAGCTGTGGCACAGCTTCAGCTCCTGAGCGGACAAACGGTATCGTTCCTCACCGGCCTGTGTGTGATGCAGCAACAATCACAAAAAGCTTTTCAGAGTCTGGTACCCACCGATGTCCGCTTCAAAAAGCTGGATACCGCACAGATCGAGCGCTACCTCAAAGCAGACCAGCCTTACGACTGTGCCGCAAGCTTCAGATCCGAAGGATATGGCTGCACAATTGTCGAGAACATAGCGAGCGATGATCCAGCCGCAATAATTGGATTGCCGGTAATCAGGGTGGCTGAGTTTCTAAAAGATCTGGGACTGCAACTGCCCTGACTTTGGACGTTCATTGATTTAGCAATGCGCCGCAAACCACAGCCTTACATAAACTATCGCGTTACCTCTGGGGCCAAACCACAGCAACGCCAGCGCTTAAAAAAGAGCGGGAAACTGATGGTAGATCAAATGCAAAATCACGCAGGAGATCATCCCCGCCAGAACATCATCAAGCATAATCCCGAGGCCGCCTTTAACTTTCTTATCGGCCCATGAAATCGGCCATGGTTTGAGAATGTCGAACAGCCGAAACAACACAAAACCAAGCACCAGTGCGGTCACTGAAAACGGCAGCATGAAAACGGTGATCAGGTAACCGACTATCTCATCCCAGACTATGCCACCGTGATCGTGCTTTCCTGTTGCATCAGAGGCGTGCTGGCAAATCCAGATACCGGCCACTGCCATTACAGCGACTACCACCAGGTACGGCAGCCAGTGCAGTCCGCTCAACGGTACCCAGATAAGCAGTGCCGGCAAGGTGCCGAATGTTCCAGGTGCAATCGGCGCCAGCCCGCTGCCAAATCCGAAAGCCAGAAAATTGATGGGTGAGCGAAGTAAGCGGAGCTCTTGGTTGTTTTTGTTAATGCCAGCCTCTCATCGGGACCCGGCTTGTCAGGAGCTTTTCTTTAACGGGTCGGCCTTTGCATCCGACGCAGATCGAGATGAAGATCGGGAACGGCGCTCGGGCTGCTCCGTCTTTTCTTTAACGCTGATCTTTACGTTACTGGAAGGCTTCTTGTGTACGCTTTGCCTTTCTGAAGGTTCGGAAGACTGCGGATTGCCATCAGGATGATCATGCTGGTATTCAACTGATCTGAGCGCAGCTGCCAATTTGTCTGCAATGCCGTTGATGTAGCGATAGCCAGAATCTGCACCAAAGTCCTTACTGATCTCTACTGCCTCATTAACCACTACTTTGTAGGGTGTAGCAGGTTCGGTTTTTAATTCGGTACAGCATATTCTAAGCACAGAGCGTTCAATTGGATCAAGCTGTGACAGTTCACGGTCGAGGTGTGGGCTTATATCTGAGTCGATCGCTTCGGTGTTTTCTACCGCGTAGCTGAACAGAGCCTCGAAGTAGTCAACGTCGACTTTTTCCATGTTCTGCATTTCGCGAAACTGTCGAATGACCTGTTCGGGTTTGTTGGCAGCTTGATCAAAATCCCACTGATATAGTGCCTGCATGGCTTTTTGTCGGGCACCCCGCCTGCGCCTGGCATTGCTGCCGCGTTTGCGCGGGTTATCGACGGACATTTTTCAGGCCTGAATTATCCCGGGCTACAAACTGACTGGCAGACACCAAGGCTGCAGAAACCGGGAGACATCGATATCCCTCCGATAGTACACGAGCAACACCTGCACACATGACGGATCTCTCCGTCGTCAGAGAACCACCCGAGTGAGTTGATTGCAGGGTAAAGTACACAGTCTGTTATCGCCTTCGGCTTTGATCCACGATAGTATAAACAGCCTGCACTATTTTCACAGAGATAAACTTTGCACAATCGATTTCCCGCCCGCTTTTGCCACCATGTAACCTGCGCTTTACTGTTTGGCCTGTTCCTGCAATTCGCAACCACCGCAGATGCCCAAAGCGCGGTGAATAACGCAGCGAATGACACAGCAAGCGACAAAGCAATTTCGAAGATCACCGATCCCGCGACCGCGAGTGCCGTTAAGCAGGCACAGCAGAACGGCAATCCGGTAGTCGCGCTGCACACCAATCTGGGCACAATGCACCTTGAACTGTATCCGGAAAAATCGCCAAAAAGTGTCGAGAACTTTGTTAAATA
Organism: uncultured Granulosicoccaceae bacterium; assembly: GCA_964388065.1. Lineage (GTDB taxonomy): Bacteria > Pseudomonadota > Gammaproteobacteria > Granulosicoccales > Granulosicoccaceae. Next base: position 24,178 of record CAYLZS010000191.1, on the reverse strand, counting down.
TGTACAGGACAACTTTTACGATGGCACCATTTTTCACCGTGTCATTGAGGGATTCATGATTCAGGGTGGCGGACTCGACCTCAGGCTTGAGAAAAAGAAAACCCGAGACCCCGTCCTCAACGAGGCGGACAACGGATTACGCAACGAAAAATTCACCATTGCGATGGCGCGAACCGGTGCACCGCACTCAGCCACCGCACAATTTTTTATTAACACAGCCGACAACGATTTCCTCAATCACAAAGCGAAGGAAGCCTCTGGCTGGGGCTATGCAGTTATTGGCAGAATGATTGGCGGAAAAAGAATTGCCGAATGGATGAGCAAAGCACCCACTGGTCCGGCGGGCCCCTTCCCGTCTGACGTACCGGTCACCCCGATGGTCATTGAGAAAGCCACCGTACTGCAATAGACCACCGCGGTTGTGTACCACGAAATTTATAGAACCCTGACTTTATAAAACCCTGATTATATAAAACCCCGGCAAAAACAATCTGACATTACCTATGATCAAAATTACTACCAATAAAGGCCCGATCGAAATTGAGCTTAATACAGAACTTGCACCAAAATCGTGTGCGAACTTCATAAGCTATGTTGAGAGTGGTCACTACAGCAACACCCTGTTCCATCGCTGCATACCCGGCTTTATGGTTCAGGGCGGCGGCATGGATGAAAACATGCAACAAAAACCAACTACGGCACAGATTGAAAATGAAGCAGACAATGGCTTGAAGAACGATACCGGTACGGTCGCGATGGCCCGAACAAGTGAACCGCACTCCGCAACATCTCAGTTCTTCATTAACGTCAATGACAACACTTTTCTAAACCACACTGGCAAAACACCAGATGCCTGGGGTTACTGCGTTTTTGCAAAGGTAACCTCTGGAATGGAGTTGGTCATGGAAATCAGTATGACACCAACCGGTAACCGAAATGGTCATGGCGATGTTCCACTGGAATCGGTAATCATTGAAAAGATCGAACAAATCTCTTAATTACCACTCGGGCCGATTGAACGTTAGCAGACAACCACTTCAACGATAGTATTCAATGAGCACAACACTTTATATCTCCGATTTGCATCTGCAGGCAAGCGAGCCAAAGCTCACCGAGCTCGCATTCGAATTGTTTAATACGGTTGAGTGTGAACGGCTCTTTATACTTGGCGATCTGTTCGAGTACTGGATTGGTGACGACAGCGTCGACAAAACAGCAGCGTCAGTGAGTCAAAAACTTAAGACACTGCAAAAGCGCGGCACCGATATTCAGGTAATGCACGGCAACCGTGACTTTCTGCTTGGTGAAGAATACGTTTCAGGCTTTGGTGGCACGCTAACCACTGAAGACACTATCAAACTCGATATCGCAGGCACCAGTACCTTATTACTGCATGGCGATACACTGTGCACAGATGATACACAATATCAGTTCTACCGCCGCATGGTCAGAAACGGCGACTGGCAAAAAGACTTTCTCGCCAAAACCATTTCAGAACGTGAAGCGACAGCACGCATGATTCGCAACACCAGCAAGGTTAGCGGCAGCCGCGCTCACAACAGTTCGATTGCCGACATCAATGATACGACACTGCAGGAAACAGTCGACACACACCAGGTTAAGCGAGTCATCCATGGTCATACCCATCGACCGGGTTTGCATGCATCATCAGCTAAGCAAAACTACGATAGAATGGTACTCGGTGACTGGCACCCGGACCACGCAGTTATTATAGTAAGCGACAATGACAACTGCGAGCTGGTTAAGTGGGATGGCAACAGTCTGACCTCGATAGAAGACTAAACTAAGCAGACCGGTTATTTTAAAGCCTGCACTCTTTACAAATATACAAGCCTGATTCGTCACACATTTAACTAAGCGCTGCTTCCTCACGAAACAACAGCTCGATTTTATCAAGCTCCTCAAGCTCTGTTTCACTAAAACCAGCCTTACGTCGAGCCGGCTTATTAAACGGGCCGCGCAGTGCCGCTTTGCCGTGCTTGTGCAACAGTGTTTTAAAAGTATCGTCGGTACTCAGGCCACGCTGCTCACACAAAGCCCCAAACCAGCGATTGCCAATTTTAACGTGCTCAACCTCTTCCGTTAAAATTCGTTCGAGAATGGCAACGGTAGCTGTATCGTTTACTGCAGCTAACTTGTCCAGCATCGGGGGCGTGACATCGAGACCACGCGCTTCAAGCACCCTTGGCACCAGCGCCATCCGAACCATTACATCGTAGTCGGTTTCTACCGCCATGGCCCACATGCCACCATGTGCCGGCAGGGCACCATAGCAGGAAGATAATTCTTCCAGACGCCGCGACAATAACTGGAAGTGCGTCGCCTCCTCACTGGCGACCCTCATCCAGTCACGATAATACGCCTGTGGCATATCGCGAAAGCGATAGACTGCGTCAAGGGCGAGGTTCATTGCATTAAACTCTATATGTGCAATGGCGTGCACCAGTGCAATCCTGCCTTCAACTGAACCCAGTCTGCGACGTTTTACTTCTGACGGGTGAACGTGAATTGGAAGCGCAGGTCTGCCGGGCTCGGGGATTCTTTCAATTGCCAGATCAGATGTGGTTCTAAAATCAGTCTCTGCAAGCTTTTGCTCGAGCGATCTGATTTTTTGTATTTTTTCCACCGCACTGCAGCAACGCAATGCCTGCAGACTAAGCGCAAAAGTATCAGTCACGGGTTTCACTCCCCAAATTGCTAAAGCTTTTAAACAAAGCGCGGGACAGCAACTCTTTGCCATCGAGATGATAGTGCAACAGAGCTCTGGTAAGACGTTTGGCTTCTACCCTGGTTACAGACTCAGAAAAATCCATCACCGCTATATTAAGCAAACTGGCACCGGATATTTCAATCCCGTTGCCATTGGCCACATTTGCCGGTACCGGTCCCTCTGGCACCCGGTAGTAGTAAGTGCTGTTAGCATCAGTGGCATGTCCGGTGACAATGTCATGGTCAAGTGTTGGTGCTAAACCCAGGTGTTCGAGCAGAGCTACTTCAAAGTGGCGCAGGTCAGCCTGGCGGGTCGCAGGTTCGCAGCAACCCTGAATGGTTGGCCAATAAAGGGTAAAAAGCTCAGGTGCCGGTTCGAATTTAGGCACCAGATGATACACCAGCTCATTAACGTAATAACCACAGGCCAGTGCTTCACCTTGCAGGTGCACTGATCTGCCTGCCTCTTCTGCAACAGTTAACACGGGCAATTCACCACGACCAATCCATGAGACATGCAGACTTCTGAACGGCTGTAACAACAGTGCTTTTTGCGATTTACCGCGCTTAACACCTTTAGCCAAAACAGACACTCTACCCTGTTCAGGTGTTAACAACTCCACGATCAAACTGGTATCGCTATAGGCGCGGCGATGAATCACGTAAGCCGGTTCTAACGGTTTACGACCCGCACTCACTAGTCCCCATACCCCAAATTGCGGATCATCGCCGCATCATCAGACCAGCCATCTTTAATTTTCACCCAAAGCTCCAGATGCACTTTGGTATCAAATAAATTCTGCATTTGACGACGTGCGCGGCTGCCAATCTCTTTCAGGTTGGCACCACCCTTACCAATGACTATAGATTTCTGACTGGCCTTTTCCACCCAGATAACTGCAGATATTTTGGCTATTTTTTCAGTCTGTTCGAATTTCTCTATCTCTACACTGACAGAGTACGGCAGTTCCTGCGACAGGAATCTGGTGAGTTGCTCTCTGACCAGTTCTGATGCTAAAAATTTTGATGATCTGTCAGTGAGAGTATCTTCGTCGTACTGGAATTCAGCGTAGGGCAATCGCGCTTCCAGTTCATTACGCAGTACATCAAGGTTATCGCCATGGGTAGCAGATACAGGTATCACCGTATCGGCGTGCGATGCTGCTTCAAGCTCTGACAACCACGGCAGGAGTTTCTCTTTGGGGCTGACGCGATCAATCTTATTGACCACCAGAATCCACGGCACATCCTGTTTTTGCAGCGTCTCCAATGCCATTTCATCGTGTTCGTTCCAGACCAGCGCCTGTACTACCAATACCAGCACATCTGCACCGGTAGCAGCGGTTGATGCGGTCTTATTAAGCACTCGGTTTAAAGTACGCTTGCCACCACGATGTATACCCGGCGTATCTACATAAATGAATTGTGCAGCAGGCGTTGTATCGATACCAAGCAGCGCATGACGGGTTGTCTGTGGTTTGTGGGCTGTTATGCTCAGCTTCTGGCCGATAAGCCGGTTTAACAGGGTCGATTTACCGACGTTGGGCCGGCCAGTAATCGCAATGGTGCCGCACTTGGTTTTCAATCGAGTATTCGGGTTTGAACTGTCTGCAAGCTTACGCTAATTGGCGGACGACTTCTCGATCTGGTGAAGAATGTCAGCAGCGGCCGTTTGCTCCGCTTTGCGCCGGCTGCTGCCCTCAGCCTTCACTTTCAGGCCTAGTGCTGCAATCTCGCAGCCGATAACAAACGTTTTAGCATGTGCCTCACCGTAGGAATCGAGCAGTTGGTATTCGGGGAGTCCAAGGCCTCGCCCCTGCAGGAGCTCCTGAAGATTGGTTTTGGAGTCCTTTACCGGATCACTGCTGGGCAGGTTATTGAAGCGATCTTCATAGAGGTGGCTAATGGTTTTCTCAGCAGCGTCATAACCGCCGTCGAGATAAACTGCGCCAATAACCGCTTCAAGTGCGTCGGCAAGAATTGATGCTCGTTTAAAACCGCCGCTCTTTAATTCGCCGGAGCCGAGCTTGAGCAGTGAGCCGAGATCGAGATCTCGTGCGATCTCTGCCAGTGTCTCACCTCGAACCAGATTAGCGCGCAATCGCGTCAGCTGACCCTCGTGGTAATCCGGACGGAGATGAAAAATTCTGGAGGCAACAACAAAGTTTAAAATACTGTCGCCCAGAAATTCCAGACGTTCGTTGTTGTGAGCCCCGGCACTGCGATGAGTCAGCGCAGCATGCAACAGCTCAGGATTGTTGAACTGGTAATCTAGCCTGGCGTGTAGCTTTTTCCCGGGATTCAAATCTATATAGGTTGATCGGTCTAGTTGGTAAACTGATCGTCAAAGGCTGCGACAATTTCCAGATTGTACAGCAATTTGCGGCGTTCTTCGTATTTGACGTCAAGTACCCAGCGACCCGTGTTATCACGTTCCACTTTTACCACTTCTTTCGGGTCCAGGCTGTTAATGTCATTGCTGCTAAATAGCTGTTCCACACGCTTCACTACATCACGCTTTGGCCCCTGCTGCAGCTCCGCATCCGATACTACCTGCTGAGCTACCTTGCCTACCATATGGTTCTGGATATAAACGGGGATTAACTGTATTCCCAATATGGCGATTAATCCTGCAATTGCTATTACACCAAACCACTTAAACATGTCTTTGCCTCAGTTAATTCGATCTCCAATCCTGCTCCACTTTACCCCTCCGTTATCCCAGTTGAAGTGCATCCAGACCATGAATGCTTTTCCAACCAGGTTTTCTTCAGGTACCGTGCCCCAGTAGCGGCTATCGTTGCTGTTGTCTCTGTTATCTCCTACAGCAAAATACATTCCTTCCGGAACCGTCATATCAATGTCCAGGTTACTGCGGTTGCCAGTTGTGATAAGGATCTGATGTTCAATATCACCCAGTAACTCAGTTTTTTCCTGAGTCTGGCTTCTGTTTCCATCAGGATCATCGTAATTGCCAATCAGCGTTTGCGCGGCTTCTATACCATTTACTGTCAGCTTTTTGTCACGATACTGAATCCGGTCACCAGGAATTCCGACTATGCGCTTTATATAGTCAAGTCGCGGATCACGTGGAAACCTGAATACCGCCACATCACCACGATCTGGTTCACCGATATCAAGAACCTTCTTGTGAATCACCGGTAGCCTGACACCGTAGGCGAACTTGTTTACGAGAATAAAATCACCAATCAACAACGTCGGCTTCATAGAACCCGACGGGATACGAAACGGTTCAAATATAAATGAACGCAATACCAAAACCAGCAACAGGAGTGGAAAGAAAGATCTCGCATACTCAACTGGCCATGAGCTGCCCTGTTTAAATATTGCCCCAAACGCCCAGACAACACCGCAAAGCAATACGAGTAGCACCAGTATTAGTGAAAAATCTGCATTCATATTCGTTACAGGCCTATGTGGCCCACCTAAGATTTAGTATCGACTTGCAGTACCGCGAGAAAGGCTTCTTGCGGTATCTCAACCCGCCCGATTTGCTTCATCCGTCGCTTACCTGCTTTTTGTTTTTCCAACAATTTCTTTTTGCGCGTAATATCGCCACCGTAGCACTTTGCGGTGACATTTTTACGCAGTGCTTTGACGTTACTGCGAGCAATAATATGGTTGCCAATGGCCGCCTGCACAGCAACATCAAACATTTGTCGCGGTATTAATTCTTTCATTTTCTCGGCTAACTCACGCCCGCGCGACTGCGCGCGATCGCGGTGTACAATAACTGCCAGCGCATCCACCTGATCGCCATTGATAAGAATATCTACCTTTACCAGATCTGCTGATTGAAATCTTAAAAATGCATAGTCGAAAGATGCAAAGCCCCGACTGCATGACTTAAGGCGATCAAAGAAGTCGAGTACCACTTCACTGAGAGGCAGTTCATAAGTGAGTGACACTTGTCTGCCAACATACATCATATTCTTTTGCACCCCGCGCTTCTCTACACACAAGGTAATAACGTCGCCGAGGTAATCATTCGGCACCAGAATATTGGCTTGAATAATTGGCTCTCTGACCTCTTCCAGTTCGTTTGGCGGCAATAGCTGCGAAGGGTTGTGGATGTAACTGATATTTTCAGAGGTGTCGAGCAACTCGTAGATAACCGTTGGTGCGGTGGTGATCAGATCAAGATTGTATTCACGCTCGAGGCGCTCCTGCACAATCTCCATGTGCAGCATGCCAAGGAAACCGCAGCGAAACCCAAAGCCCAGTGCCTCTGAAGTTTCCGGCTCGTAGGCAAGAGCTGCATCGTTTAGGCGCAGCTTCTGCAGCGCATCGCGAAAGGATTCGTAGTCATCGGAGCTGGATGGATATAAACCTGCAAAAACACGTGGCTGCACTTCTTTAAAACCGTCCAGCGGTGTCTCACACGTTCGGTTTTCCAATGTGATGGTGTCACCTACGCGGGCAGCATCAATCTCTTTGATGCCGGCAATGATATAACCGACTTGTCCGGTTTTAAGTTCATCTGTCTCAGTTCTCTTTGGTGTGAAGACACCGACTGAGTCTGTTTGAAAAGTGCGCCCGGTTGAAACAATTTTTATTTTGTCGCGCTTTTTAACGCTGCCGCTGACAATTCGTATTAGCGAGATTACGCCAACGAAGTTGTCGAACCACGAGTCAATAATTAGCGCCTGCAGCGGATCATCCGAACTGCCTTCCGGTGGTGGCACTCTTTCCACCAGCATCTCAAGCAGTTCATCGATACCGGCGCCGGTTTTGGCGCTGCACAACACAGCATCGTGAGCTTCGAGACCGATAATTTCTTCTATTTCATCAACCACACGTTCGGGTTCTGCCGCCGGCAAATCAATTTTGTTGAGTACCGGTATAACCTCAAGGTCCTGTTCTATGGCGGTGTAGCAGTTGGCAACACTCTGTGCTTCAACCCCCTGCGATGCATCAACGACCAACAGCGCACCCTCGCAGGCGGCAAGGGATCGTGAAACTTCATAAGAGAAGTCTACATGGCCCGGTGTATCGATAAAGTTTAGCAGATACACTTGGTCATCCTTGCTGGTGTACTCAAGTGATACCGATTGCGCCTTGATTGTGATGCCGCGCTCGCGCTCAAGATCCATTGAATCAAGCACCTGGGCGGACATCTCGCGATCATCCAGACCGCCACAGCGTTGGATAAAGCGATCAGCAAGCGTCGATTTGCCATGATCTATATGGGCAATAATCGAAAAATTTCTTATATGTGATTGCTGCATCAGTGTCGGGTACGCTCCGCAGCAAGCGACTGTATCAGTGCTTCGCGGTCAAAAAAGTGGTGGCAAATTTCTTCATCGCCAAGCTTCAACACTGGCACCAGATCATTATACTGCTCTCTGATGGCCGAATCTGAATCGAGGTCAATATCGACAAGGCTGACCGAGTAGCTCAGATCAGCCGAGAAGTCATTCAGGGTATACAACATGTCTTCACACAGGGAGCAATTATGCCTTGTGTAGAGAGTCAGCACGACAGGTTTCATCTATATTTGGTCAATCCCATCGCTTTTTGTGCGCTTCCCGTCGTTATTTGTGTACTCACAATCGTTACCTGTGTGCTCAATGAGAGTCCACACTTCGAATTCGGTGGATCTGCAAACCAACAATGTTCAGACTACTGAACTGTCATTGCAAGAAAAATTGGCCCCTGCGCTCGCTGCACAAGCACGGCAATACTCGAACCCGATTCAATGCCTTCAACGGCTTTGTCGAAATCTTCGGGAGATTTTATAGTCGCGCTATCAATCATGGTAATGACATCACCTTCGCGTACACCGGCCAGTGCACCCGGCCCTTCCCCGACCTTGGTAACCACCACGCCTTCATCTCCCAAACTGAGCGCTTCAGCAATATCTTCATCAACACTCGTCACATTCAGGCCAAGCTTGTTCGTGATCGCCGGACCCTTGGGCTTGCGTGCTTCGGTCAACTCGTTAGAACCCGGGAGCTCACCAATCAATACGTTCAGGCTTAACCTTTCACCCTCTCTGATGACCTCTACCGCTGCTTCTGTATTGGCTCGCACCTGCCCTACAAGCGGTGGCAGTGCGCTGGACTTATCGACGTAACCACCATTAAAGCCAACGATAATATCACCGACCTTAATATCTGATGATGCTGCAGGGCTATCTGGCAATATTCTGGTAACAAGCGCCCCGTGCGGCACATCCATAGAAAAAGACTGTGCCAGTTTACGTGTGACCTCCTGAATAATTACACCCAGCCAGCCACGAGACACTTTGCCAGACTCTTTAAGCTGATCGGAGATATCAATAGCCATCTCAATCGGTATAGAAAAAGATAACCCCATAAACCCGCCGGTACGACTGTAAATCTGCGAGTTGATACCTACCACCTCACCATCAAGGTTAAACAGCGGGCCACCTGAGTTTCCAGGGTTAATTGCTACGTCTGTTTGAATAAAGGGCACATAGTTTTCCCGTGGCAGGGAACGGCCCGTAGCGCTGACAATGCCGGCTGTTACAGAAAAATCAAAACCGAACGGCGATCCTATTGCCAGCACCCATTCACCAACAGCAAGTTCACTCGACTTGCCAATACGCGCAGCCGGTAAATTCTCTGCATCTATCTTCAGTACCGCAACATCACTGCGAGGGTCTCTGCCGATCAGCTCGGCCACAAACTGACGCCGATCGTGCAACCGTACAATGATCTCCGTAGCACCATCGACAACATGATTATTGGTGAGAATGAAACCATCGGAGGAAACTATAAAACCGGAGCCAAGCGAAGAAGAATCAAACTGCACATTTCTTAATCGGTCTGCTGGTGTATTGCCGTAACTTTGCTCCCTGGAACCTGGTGCGTTTTGTTGTTCTTCCAGAAACTTGCGGAAAAACTCGCCAAACGGAGAGTTGTCGTCGATCATCGGACCCGGCCCCTCTTGCGACCGTTCCACATCGCTGGAGGTGCTGATGTTAACCACTGACATATGGTTCTGTTCAACCAGCTCCGTGAAGTCCGGGAGGTCAGCAGCACTGGTCAAAGGCAGTCCAAGAACTGCCAGAAAACCTGCGATTCGAATTAAACGACCTACCAAAGCCATGGCATTCATCTTTTATTCTCCTGAATCCCGACACTCAACTGTTGCGAGATTTTTCAGATTTGGTTAACCAGCAAGTTGCCGCCGAAGCTTCGGCAAAACAAACCTTGCTGATGGTAGCTAGCGAGGAGCTGTCCAGTTATTGCTGCGCACTACTAATTGCTTAGTGACAATCGATCGCAAAGCAGGTCCAAAGAAAATGATTGCTCCGAGTCCAACACCGAGACCGATGGCCGCCGAAACCGCCACCAGTGCTTCTGAATCGGGGTACAAAAAGCTGCAACTAACAGCAAAGAATAGCATAAGGATAGCTGGTGCGAGGTAGAACACCGATGACAAAGCTAACAGCATGCCCGCTGGAGCTTTAATCTCGACATAATCACCAACCTTTACAAAATCACCGCCCCTGGCAAAATCACCGCCCGAAGCTGCATCACCACTGGTGGCCGAATCGGCTTTTAAATTAGCCCGGGCATTACCCTGGCGTCCGAAAGCCGGGAATATACTGGCTGGCAACTCGATTTTTATTGACGATTCAGCCGCACGATTCCTGGCTGCTCCGTCGCCGGATGTCAAAACACCACTATTGGACAAAACCGAACAGCTGGTACAACCACCTGCACCACATAAACTACCACTGGCCGGGAGTTCACAGGTAGTTGACGTGGCAGACTGATGCACAATGCGCAGGATGCGACGATGGGAATTATCCATCTGTTATCAGCCTGTGTTTCGCGTTTCCGGGCTACCTGCCCGCGAGAGTGAGTGACCTGCCCATCATTGTTACAGTGGACTTTGGCACTTCGCCCACAACGGTCACATGCCAGTTACCCTGCATGGCGCCAAAAGCATGCACAGCACCCATGCCCGAGATACCCTGAAGTTCGCTTTTGCCACCATCAGGTGAGGAGGCAATGTAGACAGACATTGACGCCAGACCATCGGTGTACATGAGTCTGCGTACGACTGAATCCTGTGGCAACATCAATACTTTATCTGACATCAATGTGAAGCCTTCAGGTGCACTAAAATTGCCAACACCCGGAATGTCTGTGTCCGGAGTTTCAGGCTCGACATGTTCATCCACATCGACAACCCATTCCTGCCGCTCGCCTTCAACAGAGGCACTGAGCAGTTCAATTGAAATACTTTCCGGGTAATCTATCTCGGTGTACATCACCTGCTCAATAACCGCACCGCGGTTGTCGCTCATGACGGAGCGCAACATTAAAAATGTTTCTGCGTCTATCCAGAGTCTGTAGCCGTAGCGAAAATTATCGAGCGGGCTGATATCGACAACCTGTGCTTTTCTTCCGGCAACTCGATCAACGCCGTTGGCCTTAAACCTATAAAGCTTTGCAAGCTGGCCGAGCTGATCTGCGTCAAACTCAGGAAAAGGCGTTTTTGGCGTCGATCTGCTAACAGAAACCGATTTATTACTTGGCCAGATACATACCACGTTCTCTGCGTCACGAATGATCTCGCGTGCCTCGCCGCTTAAAGACACCAGCCTTTCGCGCTCAACACCCTCTGCGTAGCTGTGATAGATACGCATGGTCTCAAGCTCACCATCGTGCGCAAATACAAACGCACCTGTGTAAGTAAGGCCTTGCGTCGCCTTCGACATCTTTTCAATGAGGTCACGGCCGGTGGCCATAGAGTCTGCATACGTTGTCGATGAGACAAGCAAGCAAACACTCACAAGCCATACTTTTGCACGCCTTAGATCAGGAGAGTAGGTCGCCACAGGAATCCTTATTGATCACCCTGTATGGAATCGTAACCAACAACCCGCGAATGGGACATCATGCCAGTAACCCGTCCCATACGTGCGTCTTCCAAATGATTGGTCAGCAGGGTGTTGAGTCGTTGCTCTATTTGCTTGTTGCGCGGCAAGTCGCTATCCATACGCCATCGGGTACCACGGTTTTCCATCCGCACTGATGCCTGCAAGGTTTCTACATCGTTGTTTCCTACACCTGTACTACCTGAATTGATGTCTACATTCTGATTCGAGTTCTGGCTCGCGACATTCTGCACTTCGCCTGTAGTGCTCGATGTATCCGCCACCAGTGAACCACCAGGTTGTTCCGTCTGCAAAAGCTGAGAGAAAAGCAAGGTAGCGCCGGCAAGACTTGCGGCGAGACCAAGTCCCGCGACCGGCTTCCAGAGCTTGAAAGGTTCATTTTGCTGTGAGCTTGATGCTGCAGCACGTCGCGCTACATCAGGCCTGAAATCGGGCGTGGCGTCCGGTCTGCGAGCAGAACGAGCTTCAGCCAGTGAAACCACCTGTCTGGAATCTGCAGTGTATTCATTTGCCTGAAACGCAGGTTCAGCTGCAATCTGCTGGCTGACGAGCGCTGCGAAGTCGGGCCTCAAAGCAGCAGTGTAATCGGCTTGCAGCACATCTCTTGTAAGATGGGTGCTCTGCCAGGCGAGCATTGCTTCCTGATCTCTACAGGCAAGCTCGATCAGTTCAGACTCTGTTGTTCCTTCATTTCCGCCAAGCTCGTTATCTGCCAGTGCAGACAATGCCTCTTTTAGCGAATGCGTGTCATTTCGATTCATAGTTCCTGTTCACCTTTTGCTTCAACCCGTGTCTCGTGCCTGCCGGTATTATCCAGCAAAGGACGGAGTTGCTTGTCAATTGCATCACGCGCTCTGAAGATTCTGGAACGAACCGTGCCAATCGGGCACTCCATGATCTCCGCTATCTCCTCGTACGACATACCTTTCAGTTCTCTGAGTGTGATAGCCGCCTGTAGTTCCGCAGGCAGACCATTAATCGCCACCCTAACCGTTGCGGCGATTTGATCTGTCATCAACTCGCTGTAAGGATCGGCAATATCTCTCAATCCTGATGCGCTGTCGAAGTACTCGGCATCATCACTGTCTACGCTTCCGTCTGTTGGCCGCCTTGAAGCAGACACCAGATGGTTCTTGGCTGTGTTGATCGCTATACGGTAAAGCCAGGTATAGAAAGCACTTTCACCGCGGAAATTTTTCAATCCCCGGTAAGCTTTGATAAATGCTTCCTGCGTCACATCCTGCACTTCGTGATGATCGTGGATGAAACGTGACACTAAATTGCCGATCTTGTGCTGGTATTTCAGCACCAGCAGATCGAACGCCTTCTTGTCACCCGCCTGAACCTTACGAACCAGGATCAGATCGTTACTTTTTTCACTCACAAGCAAGGGCCCAAAGCGATTTCAGCCACCGGTAAGACGGGCCAACTGCGGATAAGTTCGTGGATTTATCCATTATTACGCTGTTTTTCGCTTTATTTGGATCAGATCACTAATTATGCCCAATAATCCCCTGTCGCGGCCAGCAATATTAATCAAGTGAAATCCCGGATAAAGTGTTGACGGTAGTGCGCCATTTCATCAATGGAGTCCCGAATATCACTCAAAGCGAGGTGTTTGGATTCTTTCACAAACCCGCGCGACACCTCTGGCGCCCAGCGCTGGGCGAGAATTTTCAACGTGCTGACGTCCAGGTTTCGATAGTGAAAATACGCCTCGAGATCCTTCATGTGACGCGCCATAAAGCGCCGATCCTGGCAAATACTGTTGCCACACATCGGGCTGCCCCCTGCAGGCACCCACTCCGACAGGAACTCGATGGTGGCTTGCTCTGCATCTGCCTCTGTACTTTCACTCTCTCTTATACGGCTAACCAGCCCCGACGACGTATGGTGCGACGTATTCCATTCGTCCATGCCGTCAAGCAAAGCATCGGGCTGATGAATGGCAACAACAGGTCCCTCAGCCAGTATCTCCAGGTTTGAATCAGTAACAATTGTTGCGATCTCGATAATTCGATCCTGATCGGGATCCAGACCGGTCATCTCGAGATCTATCCAGATCAGATTATCACTGCTCAAATTTGCCACCAGAAACCTCTCTGCCATCAATATCTCTCCAGAGTACAATGGTGGTCATGATGCATCAATTACATAGAAGTGTATTGACACCAGGACACCACTGGCTTTGCAGTTCCCGGATACAGGTTTCTCGTCACCCGGGCTCCGGCTGTGTGGGAATAACCATCACAACAGCCGGCATAATAAGAGCAGGAATGCGTGGCAGATAAAACTGATCAAAATGACATTGCCCGCGTCGTTGCAAATCACGGTGCGGAGCTGACGCTCTCCACGTCATCCGCAGAAAAAATAGCAGCAACACCTAAAAAAAAGCTTGGTTTGGTAGTCACCGGTGACCTGGTCCGATGGCACGCTGAAAATCACGGTAACGCGCGTGTTACTGAAGTACTGCAACGCTCTGGAACACTTGCAAGAACTGACAGACTGGGAAACGCTAAACCCATTGCCACCAATATCAGCCAGGTGCTTGTAGTTACTGCTCCCAAACCACCATTCGACAGACTTTTGCTGGATCGCTACTGCGTTGCAGCAGCCAACATAGGGGCAGAAATCGCCGTCATCATAAACAAGACCGACTTGCTGGATGAAACTACCACCTCAGAGGCTGACGCTATTGAGCTTCTTTACACCCAGTTAGGCTATCAGGTCGCTCGCTGCTGCGTTAAAGAAACGCATGGGCTTAACGCAATACAAAGCCTGTTAAGCGATCAAATTTCTATCCTGGTTGGTCAGTCAGGAGTCGGTAAGTCATCAATTCTTAATGCACTGCTGCCGCAACACAACATAAAAACCGGAGGCCTTTCAGATAACTCCGGTCTCGGTCGCCACACCACAACCGTGACTAACTGGTACGACCTGCCAAATAACGGTGCGATTATCGATTCTCCGGGAGTTCGACAATTTTCACTTGAACATTTGGACTCAGTCGATATTCAGGCAGGATTTAAAGAGATTGCCGAGCACGCGATGATCTGCAAGTTCAACGACTGTACCCACCAACACGAACCAGAGTGTTCAGTATTGGCCGCGGTGGCAAGCGGGAAAATTGACAGCGGTCGCTTCAGTCACTTTCAACAATTATTAGCCACCGAATAACACAGCCATCAGCTAACAGAATTCAACCCGCAGATCAAAATAGTTTATAATTACTGCATCCAACCCTTTCTCTGTGTAGAAGCAATCTACACAAAAGCCCCCTGACCTGTGAGCTTGCAATGTCTGATTCTGCCAAAATTTTCTACACCATCACGGACGAGGCACCAGCACTGGCAACCCAGTCGTTCCTGCCAATTGTCCGCACCTTTCTCGAGCCGGCCAGTATCACTGTTGAAACCGCAGACATCTCGCTCGCCGCACGAATATTGAGCGTCTTCAACGACTTATTGCCCGAGAAGCAACGCGTTGATGATTCCCTGCAGCAACTTGGTGATCTGGCCAAGACACCCGCAGCAAACATTATTAAGTTACCCAACATCAGTGCGTCTGTCCCACAGCTAAAAGCGGCCATTGAAGAACTACAGGCCAAAGGTTTTGAAGTACCGGACTACCCGGATGATCCAGCCACAGACAAAGAAAAAGATGCTCGCTCACGATTCGATAAAGTAAAAGGCAGTGCAGTTAATCCGGTTTTAAGAGAAGGCAACTCTGATCGTCGCGCCCCGCAGGCTGTGAAAAATTATGCAAAGCAAAACCCGCATTCAATGGGAGCCTGGAGCGCCGATTCAAAAACATCAGTCGCCACTATGGGTGACGGTGACTTTCAGGCAAACGAAAAATCAACAACGATTAAATCTGCAGACACACTGACGGTGGTACACGTAGGAAACGATGGCAAAGAGACCACTCTTAAAGATGCCATTCCAGTTCTGGATGGAGAAATTATTGATGCCACCTACATGAGCCGAAAAGCACTTATCTCTTTCCTTGATGCTCAGGTAAAAAAAGCCAAACAGCAAGATGTGCTTTTTTCACTCCACATGAAAGCAACCATGATGAAGGTCTCTGACCCTATTATATTCGGTGCAGGTGTAGAAGTTTACTTCGCAGATTTATTCAAGAAGCACGGATCAACGCTTGCCAAAGCTGGAGCTGATGTAAGAAACGGTTTTGGAAACCTGTTAAGCAGCCTCGAATCATTGCCTGCAGGTGAACGCGCTGAAATTGAAAAAGACATTGCAGCAATCTATGCAGCACAACCTGACCTTGCGATGGTCAACTCCGACAAAGGCATCACTAATTTGCATGTACCCAGTGATATTATTATCGATGCCTCTATGCCTGCAATGATACGTAGCTCCGGTCAAATGTGGAACACTGAAGGCAAACTGCAGGACACACTGGCCGTTATTCCTGATAGCAGCTACGCCGACCTGTACACACGATCAATTCAATTTCACAAAGACAATGGCGCTTTTGACCCAACTTCAATGGGCACCTGTCCCAACGTCGGACTGATGGCCCAGAAAGCAGAAGAATACGGATCACACGACAAAACCTTTGAAATCGCTTCAGACGGCAAAGTACAACTCAGAAACTCCAAAGGTGATGTACTAACCGAACACAACGTTGAAGCCGGAGATATCTGGCGCAGCTGCCAGGTTAAAGATGCACCGATTAAAGACTGGGTTCAACTGGCAGTGTCACGAGCCAAAGCCACTGGCTGGCCGGCGGTCTTCTGGCTTGATAAAAACCGCGCGCACGATGCAGAACTAATCACCAAAGTTGAAGCCTACCTGAAAGACCACGACACTGACTCTCTCGACATAAAAATCATGTCAGTTGCTGAAGCCACAGACTACACCCTTGACCGAATCAAACGTGGTGAAGACACAATATCTGTCACCGGTAACGTGCTGCGCGACTACCTGACCGATCTCTTCCCTATTCTTGAACTCGGAACCAGCGCCAAGATGCTGTCCATTGTGCCGTTAATGAGTGGCGGTGGCTTATTTGAAACCGGAGCCGGCGGATCAGCGCCAAAGCACGTGCAGCAATTTGAAGAAGAAAATCATTTGAGATGGGACTCACTTGGTGAATTTCTGGCGCTGGCGGTATCACTTGAACATCTGTCCGAGAAAAACAATAACAAAACAGCGGCTATTCTCGGCGATACGCTCAACGATGCAACCGAAAAACTGCTCATCAACCGTAAGTCTCCATCGCGAAAAGTCGGTGAACTCGATACACGAGGCAGTCACTTCTACCTGACGATGTACTGGGCCGAAGCACTGGCAAATCAAACTGAAGACAGCGCGCTTGCCAAAAAATTTGCACCACTTGCAAAAGCCTTTAGCAGTGATGAAAAAGCCATTGTCGACGAGCTAAACAAAGTTCAGGGGCAAGCAATGGATATTGGCGGATACTATTTTCCTGACACTGAAAAATCATCCACAGCCATGCGACCCAGTGCAACGCTGAACAAGCATCTCACTGATTTTTCCAAGGCCTGAGTAAAGCCTCACTCGTAAAAGCTAAGCTGTAAAAGCCTGGTCGTAAATACCCAAGGTTAGTGTACCGCGACTTATAAACAGTCGCGGTATCATCAATCTTCCCGGTGATTCTGCAAGCGCGGAAAATCTACTGAAAATCTGACCGCATTATTGCGTGGGATATTTTCGGCACTACATTCCGCACGGTGAAAATCTGCAATCAATTTAACGATATGCAAACCAAAACCCATATGAGGCTGATCATCACGTGAGTCTCGAACACTGACCATCGGTTCAAACAACTCCCCCGACGGCAGTGGCAGTTGACTGCCGGTATTTTCCACCCCGATGACAACATCAGTTGCAGTGACCGATAGCAACAACGATATTTCACTTTCAGGCTGACTAAAATCAACGGCGTTTGCCATTAGCTTGTCGAGCATTTGGTGTAGTAATTCCACTGACGCCATGACCCGCGCACTACGCACTCGATCACTTATTCGCAGCACCACATCTCGGTCTTCATAGAGGTTGTCATAAACCTCTACCGCAACTCGTACCCAGTCCGCCAGATCGACAACAGACTTCTCTGAACGGTCAATGGTTTGCTCAACACTACTGGCCTCAGAGAGATTTCTTATCAGCCGCTGCAAGCGCGCAGCGCCAAGCTCGGCACGCTCTATAGATGCGTTTGTATCGGCGTCGAGTCTGTTTTTATCAATACCTTCCAATGAAGTGGAAACGACACTCAGAGGAGTTCTCAACTCATGAGAAAGACGAGAACCCAGTGATTGCAGATATCTTGTGTAGCCATCAAGGCGTCTTATAATGGTGTGGAAGCTGCGCGATAAATCACCTATCTCATCAGGCGCTGATGACTTACTTACTGCACGTATTATCACACCATCCCCGGATACTGATCGCTCAACATCATCACGTAACTTTTTCACCCGCCATGATAATAACGATGCAAACGCAATTAGCGCCAGCGCTATAAGCGCTACAGCAAGCCCGAATATTTTCACCAGCCGCAACATGGCAGTTTCGGTAAAAGATGTCAGAGATGCTCTCGGTTGCTGTACCAGTAAATAACCGAGGAGGTCATCGTCTTTCTCTATATTGATCACAGAACTGTGGAATATTCTTTGGTATTTATCCTTTAAAAATTCAGACTCTGTATTTAAATCAGCTAATAATTTAAATTCCTGTGCATCGAGTTTGCCATCATCAACTGATGGTAGTTTGCGGGTATCAACGTTCTTTGACAGTGACCAGGCAATGAATCGATGCAACACTGCATCGAAAATACTTCTGTCGTCAGGTGAAAATTCGCGAACAGCAGCATCCGGCAATCGCTGATCAGCATCTGCCACCAACCAACCCTGTCCGTTAAATATACGCATTCGCATACCGGGTTCAGTAAAAGACAACAACTCTTCACTCAACTCGGCATCTACCAGTTGTAACTGCCCTACCTCATCTGGCTCATCAGGATCAAAAAGTCCGGTCCAGCGTGGCACGTTGTCCTGGTTATCTACATCGATAACACTCAAACCAAATCTGCCATCATCCGGCAATGGCAGCCTGAGCTCTATGTTGTAGCCGTCCGAAGATTCTACTAATGCCGCGCTGTACTCCGTACTTGTCCGCACCGGACGCACGCCATCAACCGCATCAGCGAGATAACGTCCAATCTCAGAGCCAGGGGCCTCCCACCGAAATGTGTAGCGGCGAATTTTCGTATTTAATTCAGCAGGGTTTGATTCAGGCACTCTGATTACCAGCTGATCGCCAGTTGCAATCCGATTGCCTGAAGGGCGATGGTAATTAATCTGCTGGTCTGTGACCCTGATAAACAAATACAGATGCCTGCCCCTGGCCGCCGCATTGACAGTAAAAGAACTCGCGAGCGCCAGATCATCGGGCTCTACAGACACTTTATTCATCAGGTAGAGAAATTCGCGCGCCTGCATCTCGAAAGTCGACCAGTCATCTGCGTAACCGTCTATTAAAATGTCATTGCTTAAAATACCGGCTAACAGTGTTTTTGATTCCGGCCTGACACGCATACTCACATCACCCAGACTTGCCACCATCCTGTTGGCTGCGGCAATTGAGTTTTCACGCGACTGATTCAGCTGATCCTCACGCAGATTGCGATCAAGCTCTCCAATAAAAAGAAAAACCGCCCACGGCAAAATTAACAATGACAGGCAAACAAGTGCCAGTTGCACACGAAGATTCAAGGCGCTTTATCAGGTTTTATTGAGTGAATTCGCACAATGCATTAAAGCTACAAAATCTATCCCAGCCATCGGTATCCCATGCCGTAGGCTGTTTCAATACGATCAAACGCTTCATCAGCTGCAAGAAATTTGCGGCGGATTCTTTTTACGTGCGACGTAATCGTTGCATCGTCCAGTACAACATTCGCTGCATCCATCAACTGTTGTCTGGATTTTACATGTCCCGGATGTTGAGCCAGTGCATGCACCATCCACAACTCGGTAACGGAAAGAGTTATCGCTTCATTGCGCCAGAGAGCCAGCATTCTTTTCATGTCGAGCTGTAGCTCACCGGCAGTGATAATATCTTCTGGTGTGTCTGGCTGGGCATGGGCATCTACTCTGCGCAACAGTGCCACAACTCTCGCTACAAGATGGGCCAGACTGATGTCCTTGGTCAGGTAGTCATCAGCACCGAGCCGCAATCCCGATATCGTGTCGAGCTCGGAATCAAGCGCGGTAAGAAACACAATTGGCAGCAGTGGAGCCATGCCCCGAAGCTGCCGGCACAACTCAAAACCACCCTCTGCTTCATTTCCCAGACCGACGTCGATAATAGCAAGCTCAGGCAAACTAATTTCAAAAGCGGTAATAGCATCTTTGCGATTGCTGTACACAGAGACATCGTAGCCATGCCGCTCCAATGCGCCACTGTAGTTCAGCTGAAGAGAAGGTTCATCTTCAACCAGCGCGATTTTTCTGCCCATTAACTGTACCGAACCTGGTCCATCGTCTGCCTCCGTTGAATCTATCACAAGAACTGACACGATCGCTTGGCAAACAGTCCTCTGTAGCAGGTGCAAACAGGGATACCTTTACCATTTGCAATCTCGGCAATGATAGTAAATCAAAGGTTAAATCGAACCACCAGCGTGCACCGTCGCTGAAAAACACCGGGCAAACAAGGCCCATACCGCCGTTTCCAGTGTATCCGCCAGCCGGAAACCGGTCTGAGGTTCTCAACAGGGCTCATCGCAAGCCAAAAATCGGACGACAATGAGACATGACCATACGCGACTAAGGCATTATAATTCAGGCGTCGAAAGTCTCGAATTTTCAAGATGCCGTCACCAACCGCCGCACTGCGGCACCACCAGCCAAAGCACACATAATCGGAGTCCTAACGTTGGATACAGAACGCGAATCGATGGAATTTGATATCGTCATCGTCGGTGGCGGACCAGCTGGCCTGGCCACCGCATGCCGATTGATGCAGCTTGCGCAGGAAAACGAAACCGAAATCTCCGTCGTTGTGCTGGAAAAAGGTTCAGAAGTTGGAGCACATATCCTGTCCGGTGCCATTCTGGAACCAAAAGCACTCAACGAATTGTTCCCGGACTGGAAAGAAAAGGGTGCACCGCTCAACACGGAAGTCACCGGTGATGAAATGCACTTCTACACCAGCATGGAAAAATCAGTCAAAGTGCCCAACCTTATGATCCCCAAACCCATGCACAACGACGGCAACTATATTGTGAGTCTTGGCAACGTCGCCCGCTGGATGGGAGAGCAGGCAGAGGAGCTTGGCGTAGAAGTATTCCCGGGCTTTGCTGCAGCAGAGATACTCTACAACGACGATGGCAGCGTTGCAGGTGTTGCAACTGGTGACATGGGTATTGGTAAAGATGGCGAAAAGAAAGACAGCTTCGAACACGGGATGGAGCTCAGAGCCAAATACACGGTATTTGCAGAAGGATGCCGGGGACACCTGGGCAAGCAACTGATATCGAAGTTCAAACTTGATGACGGCAAAAGCCCGCCACACTTCGGAATCGGACTCAAAGAACTATGGAAGGTCGACAAAGAAAAACATCAGCCTGGGCTAGTTGTGCACGGCGCGGGATGGCCACTTCGAGAAAGTGGCGCTACCGGCGGTTCATTCCTCTATCACCTCGAAGATCAACAAGTCGTTGTCGGTCTGATTGTTGACCTCAACTACAGCAATACCAACTTAAGTCCATTCGACGAATTCCAGGTATTTAAGCACCACAAGTCTATAAAAGAAGTTCTGGAAGGTGGTGAACGAATCTCTTATGGCGCAAGGGCCATTGCAAAAGGCGGGCTAAACTCTTTACCCAAGATGACTTTCCCGGGTGGGCTGGTTGTTGGATGCGACGCAGGAACCCTAAACGATTCAAAGATCAAAGGAAGTCACACCGCAATGAAAAGCGGAATGATTGCCGCAGAAACATTGTTTGAAGAGTTAAAGAACGACGCGGAAAGTACCGGCAAAGAACTTGACGCCTACACCAAAAACTTTGAAGAAAGCTGGCTCTATGACGAACTGCATAAATCGAGAAACTTCGGCCCTGCTCTGCATAAGTTTGGTATTTATGTTGGTGGTGCATTCAACTACATCGATCAGAACCTGCTTGGTGGAAAAATACCCGTCACTTTAAAGGACGATATACCAGATCACGAAACACTAAAGTCCACCGAAGAAAGTGCCACTATTGAATACCCCAGTCCTGATGGCAAGATCAGTTTTGATAAACCGAGCTCGGTGTTTTTGTCCAATACTAACCACGAAGAAGACCAGCCAGCGCACCTGACACTTGGCGACGACTCTATCCCGCTCGCAGTCAATTTGACCAAATGGAATGAACCTGCACAACGCTACTGCCCTGCTGGTGTGTATGAAGTTGTCGAGAAAGACAATAAGTCGCTATTCCAGATAAACGCACAAAACTGCGTTCACTGTAAGACCTGCGACATCAAAGATCCGAGTCAGAATATCACCTGGGTTGTCCCGGAAGGCGGTGGCGGGCCTAATTATCCCAATATGTAAACTTCAGCTCCACTATGTAAACCAGAACACACCACTATACACAGACCACTATATTGATGCAGGCATCCGGGTGAACTGATCTTTGATCTATTGCCGTCATCAAAGATACGATTGATAACCCAAATCAAAGTGCACCAATCAAAGACAAATCTAATTGATCACCATAATAGTCCAATACAGACAGGACATGGTGACCGGTTTAGCGTGCATACAATGAAATCTGCCTGAAACAAGTTGAGCGCCAAATTTCCAAAAAACTACGGCCACGAAATCACAGCCACAAGATTCCAGAACCGCTCTCGCAAATTCACTGATTAATCCTACTCCAGTGCACAATTACAAAAATCAGTTGAAGTTATTGTGCAGACACTGGCGATTGATTCAGGCCAACCATAACGCACGCTTCGAACACAACACTAATCGAAATACTAGTCAACTCAACTAATCACAAAATACCTGCGCCAATAAACCTCAAGTGCCGTGACACACCACTCAAATATCAATTCTAATATTTTCGTGTGTATATATTCGTTTTGCCT
Organism: uncultured Granulosicoccaceae bacterium; assembly: GCA_964388065.1. Lineage (GTDB taxonomy): Bacteria > Pseudomonadota > Gammaproteobacteria > Granulosicoccales > Granulosicoccaceae. Next base: position 1,427 of record CAYLZS010000191.1, on the reverse strand, counting down.
CCTAACACACAGAATAAATTCATTTTCGGAAATTGAGAAGTACCGAAGTGTGAACTGGGTTATAGATTGCTCCGTCACTTTTAACTAATTTAACATCTGAGCTGAACTTCTTCTTAATAAGCTAATTTTTCTGGCCCGCGCCCGAAAGGATATTTGTATGAAAAATGTTACCCTGTTACTTGCTTTATTTTTTTCTCCACTACTTCACGCAGCACACATAAGCAGTTATGGCGCTGTTTGCGACGGGGTAACTGATGATATTTCTGCATTCAATAATGCAGCAGCAGATATACAATCAGGTGCGATTAGCAGCCTGACCCTTGAGGGCAACTGTTCTTTATCTCAGCCATGGGTTATCACTGGCGACCATCACTATGGAAATGTGGTTATTCACGGACCAGGGGTAACTCTCAATAACACGGTAGTTGTCAATGGTTCCGGCATCTCAATAAAAGGGCTAAGTGTGACAAACTCGCCTTCACATGGATTTGTATTCCTACGTGGTCAGGGTGCATCGCACGACTTACTCACCGCAACTTCAAATAACGGCCATGGATTCTATTTTGGTATTGACAATGGACTCTACGGTGAAAACAGCCAGATATCCAATGTTCTATTCTCCATGCTGTCCGCGATTAATAATTCCGGAGACGGTTTTCAATGGGACGGCAATGCAAACGCCAACAGAAGCTGGTTGAACGCTAACACGTTCATTCACCCTATCGCACGTGGAAACAGCGGCAACTCGTGGAGGAGCGTTGCAGGCTCAGGCCCCAACGGTGACTCCAGAATCAGCTACAACACTATTATCAGTGCACAGTTTGAAGTAAACGGCGGCATTGCGGACTTCGGATTAACCAGCGCTACAACTTTTGTAGGCGGCCATTTCGTCGATCGAAACGCGGCTAATGAAAGTGTTGTTCTCGGCCGAATAAACTATAGTTTTGGTGGTCGCTATGTAGGGGATGTTGTTAATAAAGCTGATAACATCATGCTATCTAATACATCGGCAGCGGGCGAAGGCGCAAGATTGCATTACCTGCCTCATCAGGACTGATTAAAAATTACAACGCCTCCAAGGTTGTGGTGTCCAAAGCACACCCCAGAAACGCAGTTCTTTTTAATGCATACTACCAATACAACAATGCCTCACTTATGAGGCATTGAAGTACAAACATTCGATCTAATTCAAACCGGTACGGATCTATTTTTCATTAAAAGCAGAGTTAGTTAACAACTTTGTCACAGCCAAAACAGTCTTTAACCTGCTTCTTTTTCAGATTTATTTGCATCACGTAGCAATTTACGTACTGTCTCAGGATCCACTCCTCTGGGCCCACCTCTTTTATTCATGGAGTTGGCAACAAAAGGAGTTTCGTTGTAGGGCTTTTCTCCTCCCAATGAAATATCCGACTCTGCCATGAAGC
>CAYLZS010000190.1:0-2589 GCA_964388065.1 uncultured Granulosicoccaceae bacterium | reverse complement strand
GGCCATGATCGGCGGTATGCGATCAATCCTGACAAAGCCAATGCAGAGTTGGATTATCAGCCAGTCGAAACGTTTGAAAGCGGTATATCGAAGACTATTAGCTGGTATCTGGACAACCCACAGTGGTGGGAGCCATTACGTAACGCAGCAGAATTGAAGGCCGCTTGATTTCAAGCAACGTTATGAAAGTAATAGATACTAAGATAGCTGACGTTAAAATTATTGAGCCTGCAGTATACGGAGACGATCGCGGTTTTTTTCTGGAAACCTGGAACAAACAAGCTTATTTGGAAAACAATTTACCCACCACATTTGTACAAGATAACCACAGCAGGTCCAGTCGAGGAATTCTTCGAGGCATGCATTATCAAACTGAAAATACGCAGGGAAAATTAGTGCGTGTGACAGCCGGTGCTGTGTTTGATGTGGCGGTTGACTTGAGAAAGTCCTCTTCTACTTTCGGTGAATGGGTAGGAGTGGAGCTCAGTGAAGAGAATAAGCGTATGTTATGGGTGCCAGAGCAATTCGCACATGGGTTTTATGTGATGAGTGAGTCTGCAGATTTCCTGTACAAGTGCACTGAATTATATTCACCCGAACATGAACAGTCACTGGCCTGGGATGATCCTACTGTGGGAATAGAATGGCCGTTAGTTGATGGCGAGCAACCGACACTTTCGAGCAAGGATGCAAATGGGTTGTCGTTTGCAGATGCGCTTCATTTTTAATTGTTGTCAATGCAGTGAAAATGAAAAAAATTCTAATTACAGGTGCCAGAGGCCAGCTTGGCAGAGCGTTAGCTGCAAGTGTGCCCGTCAATTATGAAGTGACTGTGGCTGACCGACAAGCGCTTAATATTTCTGATGCCGGGAGTGTCCGTGCATGGGTAAACGATAACTCACCTGACGGCATCATCAATGCTGCTGCCTACACCGCAGTTGATAAGGCAGAAACTGAAGTCGAATTGGCCAAAGCTGCAAATTCTGATGGGCCCAAAAACCTGGCTGTCGCTGCTGCTGGTATTGGGGTGCCACTGGTGCATGTATCAACAGATTTTGTTTTTAATGGCAATGCCGGTGCACCTTACACCACAGATGATACATCAGACCCGTTGAGTGTTTACGGGATGACAAAAAGAGAAGGTGAACTGGAGGTTATGGCGACGCATGCGGCTCAGTCTGCAATTGTACGCACGGCGTGGGTGTACGACGCGAGTGGCAACAATTTTGTTACGACCATGCTCCGTTTAATGAAGGAAAAAGATTCACTGGGTGTTGTTGCAGATCAGATTGGTACACCTACCTACGTGCATGGTTTGGCTGAGGCTTGCTGGACTTTATTGAACAAAGAACTGACCGGCATATTTCACTGGACCGATGCAGGTGTAGCGAGTTGGTATGACTTTGCAGTGGCTATTCAGGAGGAAGCGCTTGAGCTGGGTATTCTGAGCAAGTCTATTCCAATCAGTCCTCTGACTACAGCCGATTACCCAACTCCGGCAGTTCGCCCGTCAAACTCATTGCTGGATAAAACCGACACCTGGCAGGCACTGGGTATAACAGCGCCACATTGGCGCGACAACCTTCGAAAAGCGCTGGTGACTCTTAAGTAGTTCATGGATGCTTTTTTTAAAGAGTCAATTTTCGGTAACAGCGCAGTTTGTTTTTATAGCTCCATTTGCTTTTTAGACGCCTGATTGTTTGGGACTCCTAAAGCCTGCCGTCGACCTGTTCCTTTGGAAAAAGGCTTTTGATGTCATAGAGTATATGGTCCTGTTTACCGAGCCGACGTATTGCATCTATCCCCAGCTCTGCAAACTCTTTGTGCGATACAGCGACTATTACAGCATCGTACCTGTCCTCGGCCAGCTCTGACTTCATAGAAATCTGATATTCCTTCTGAGCTTCTTGTGGATCAACCCAGGGATCGTAGACTTCCACGTCGGCGTGATAGCTTTCAAGTGTTTCGATGATATCAATCACGCGAGTATTGCGAAGGTCGGGGCAGTTTTCCTTGAACGTCAGCCCCAGTATTAATATCTTTGCAGACACCACATGGATACGACGTTTTGTCATCATCTTCACTACGGTGTCGGCAATGTACGGTCCCATTTGGTCGTTGATTCGTCTGCCGGATAAAATTATCTGCGGGTTGTATCCGATTTCCTGTGCTTTATGAGTCAGGTAATAGGGATCCACGCTGATGCAATGCCCCCCAACCAGGCCTGGTCTAAACGGTAAAAAATTCCATTTAGTACCTGCGGCTACCAGTACTTCTTCTGTATCGATTCCGAGCTTGTCGAAGATAAGTGCAAGTTCGTTAATCAGGGCGATGTTCAGATCGCGTTGGGTGTTCTCAATAACTTTCGCAGCTTCTGCCACTTTGATTGAGCTTGCTCTGTGTGTTCCGGCAGTGACAATACGACGGTAAAGGTTGTCTACAGCCGTAGCTACTTCTTCAGTTGAACCGGAAGTTACTTTCACGATATTAGTAATGCGATGATTTTTGTCACCCGGGTTAATGCGCTCCGGGCTATAGCCTGCATAAAAATCGACATTAAACTCTAACCCGGACTCACGTTCGAGGATC
>CAYLZS010000189.1:0-5016 GCA_964388065.1 uncultured Granulosicoccaceae bacterium | reverse complement strand
GATTATGTGGTTGCTCAGACTTTGAATGTTGATGGGGGGAATTATTTGTCTTAGTCTTTATTTTGTTTTTGGTCTTGCTTGACGAGTTGGCTTTTTTTATCGTTATGGCTTGGCATCCATGCCGTGTTTCGAAGCCAGTCCCTGGCTCTACGAATCACTTTTGCCAACAGCAGCAAAAGTAATCAAAAGTGCCGTGACGCCACTAATCTGCCCTGCGGGTCGCTTCGCGCCAAGTTTATAAAAATATGGAAGAATTACTTCCACCAAGGGCCGCGCTAATGCACATCCATGTGCAGAAGCGCTCTTCGCGCCATCCATGGCGCTCTCGACCCTTGGCTCCAGTAATTCTTAAAACTGATTAAAGGCTTGAAGGTCAAAAGCTAAAAGCTAAAACAACAAGTAATGTTGGTGCTGTTGAGGATCTGCTTGTTTATCGAAAATTTGCATTAATAATTGATGGTCTGGACCATACTTGGAGCGTCGATTTAATGTGAGAAGTATTATCAATCCCTGGACATCTGTTTGGTTTAAGCCTCGAAAGACTGCGGTTTGGGCGCGGGATAATCAGCCGTTGTGTGGGGTGATTGTTCTTTTGGTTTTGTATGTGCTGGTTACTTTGGCGGGCTTTGCGGTTGATGGAATGACTGCATCTGATGCGGAGCCTTTGAGTGGTAAGCATCGGCTGGGGCTTTATATTGATATCTGGGTGATGCCGGTAATTTTGTTGTTTGTGCTTTTCTATGTCGGTCGGTACTTCAAGGGGGCTGCAGTTTTTACTAATATTGTCTGGGTTATGCTCTGGAGTCAGTTGCCGATTATTCTGATGCAGTTGATTTCTATGCCGCTGGAGATTGCAGGTTTTGCTATCTCGGATCCGTTGTTTAGTAATAAAATCAGTGCGGAAAATGGTTTGTTGGTTATTGATCCACCGGTTTTGCAGTTAAATATAGACAGTGTGTTGTACTTTTTTGTTAGTGCGGTATTTTTGCTTTGGTCTTTTCAAATATTATTGTCGGGGCTGGCAGGTGTTGAGGGGGTGACTGTCAGGCGAGCTATGTGGATTTTGACAGTTGCGTTCATTGCACTGATGCTTATCAGGCTGCCGGTAACTATTGCTCTGGGAGACAGGGACTTACTCGATATTCTAGGGCTAAAAGGTATTCTTGAGGTTGAGTAACTCTGTAGTTAGTCGCACGCTGCATCTTCGCGGTGCAATGCCTGACACAGGCAATGTACGCCACCTCCGCCGAGTGTAAACATGGACATGTCGGGGTCATAGACTTCGAAGCCCAGGGCTTTCATCTTTTCATTGAGTACGGTGGCACCTTTCATCGACAAAACCTTGCCGTTGCCAAGTGCAACCAGATTCACTCCGAGATTCTTTGCCTCTATATAAGGCACGTCAACAAAATCGAACCCCCAGCGTTTTAACTGATCGACTACCCAGGGTTCCAGTGCATCGACGCAGGCAACCAGTAACTTGTGGTCAAGCGGTACCACTAAGCCATCCATGTGCACAAACTCGCGACTGATTGGTGCGGTAACAGCTTCCCAGCCTTCCTGTCGAACAAAATCTGCGATCTGTTCTGAGCCTTCTTTTTCTGATCTTTCGCCACAGTAGCCAATAAGTACTTTGCCCGGTTCAACTATGACAAAGTCACCGCCTTCAAAGTGCCCGGCAGTTGCGTACTGCCAGATAGGTATATTGTTGCTTTGGTAGAATCTTATTGCGGTTACGTAGTCGGCGCGGCGTACTTTTAACTGCATGTGGCAGATTAAGGCACCCCAGGGAGTCATTGCTGAGCTGTCTCTGGCAAAGAAGTTACGGTGCAGCGTTTCATCAGAATCGAGATAGTGACAGTTAACGTTATTCTGTTCGTAGATAGACACCATTTCGGTGTGTTGTGCAATGGCGGTTTGCAAGTCAAATTTAACGCCTGTCATGTGGGCGTTATTTAGCGTTCTTGCGATAAGTGGCCCGGCATCTACCCAGCGGTAGTATTCCGGTACACCCAAAAGTACATCGGTCAACGGCGCATAGTCGTTGTTGATGCCCCAGTTACATTTTTGATCGCTCATAATAAACCCGCAGGAAAACGGCAGACACAGGTCTGATCTTATCACCTCGATTCTGCAACACCCTGTATTTATGCGGCGTTTATTGGTTGGCTTAACCTACTTTGAACTGATTGGTTTCAAGTTTTACCGCCTCTCCGGTTTTAATGGACTGCTCCGCTGCCAGCCCGATGGCAACAGCAATCGCACCGTCAGATACGCTAACTTCCACGGGCGCCCCGGAGCGAATTACATTGGCGAATTTCAAATGCTGATAATAAGTCGCGCCATGGTGGTCTCCGGCGGCGAGTAGTTTTTCATCTACCTCTACTTTTTCAATTGTTGCAGGTGCCGGTTTGCGCGGCATGTAGGAGATGTCTGCATGCTTTGGGGGAGTATCCGGCCAGAATCGGTCGGGGCCTGGCAGGCGCACCACCAGTTTGCCGTCGTCACCGACTGCTGTGATGATTTCCTGCGGATCAGACCCTTCGGCAAACATACAGAGGTCCATTGAGCAGCGCATGCCGTTGTCAAAGTCGACAATGGCCAGCGCGTTGTCGATGATGTCTGGGGTTCTGCCGTCGTAGCGTTCGTCAAGATGGTTAACATCACAGCCACCTGAGGCATATATTCTTGTCGGGCTTACTCCGGTTATCAGGCACATTAAATCAAAGTAGTGGCAGCATTTTTCCACCAGAGTGCCGCCGGTGTTTTCGCTAAATCGATTCCAGTCACCGATTTTTGGCAAAAAAGGATAGCGATGTTCCTGAATCGATAACATCTGCAGGTTACCAATCCGGTTGGATTGAATTTCTTTTATCAGGCGATTGGTTGGTGGCATGTAGCGGTATTCCATCGCAACCCAAACCGGTGCTCTGCGATTTTCCATCGCATTCACAATCTCTTTAGTGTCTGCCATGGTGGTGCATAGGGGCTTTTCTACCAGTATCGGAATTTCCAGTGGCAGTAACTCTTTAAGCAGCGGGTGATGTGTATGGTTGGGGCTTACAATAACCAGCGCGTCGGCAAGCTTTGCAAGATTTACTTTAGCTGGAGAACTTGCGACAGTTATATTGGTGCTGCCCAAAAGCTCTGCCAGTGCCAGTGACTCCTCGCGCATGGTTTGATCGGGGTCACAGATGACCGACACTGATGTGTTCTCAAGCAGTGCGATATTTCGTATATGCTCCTGGCCCATCATGCCAGCGCCAATAATGGCATATCGGATTTTTGTCATGCGGCTACTTTACCGGTACACCGCAGTAGTGCAAGTGCGCCACCGTTGCGGTGGCGCACTGTAGATCGGGCAGACTATTATTCTGCGCCGGTTATTACACCTTTTTCACGCAGTATTCTGATGATTTGCTCAGCACACTGTTCTGCAGACATAGAGGAAGTATCTACCAATATCTCTGGTGACCGTGGATGCTCATAAGGAGAATCAATGCCGGTGAAGTTTTTCAAATCACCACTGCGAGCTTTCTTGTAAAGTCCTTTTGGATCACGCTCTTCAGCAATTGCCAGAGGTGTTTCAACATAGACTTCCAGAAACTCATCTTCCTCCAGAAGGGATCGCGCCATCTGACGCTCGGCACGGAAGGGTGAGATAAATGCGGTTAGCACAATCAGGCCGCTATCAACCATCAATCTTGCGACTTCGCCAATTCGACGGATATTTTCTACGCGATCTTCATCGGTAAAGCCAAGATCTTTGTTGAGGCCATGGCGCACGTTATCACCGTCAAGCAGATAGGTGTGGCGGCCCTGACTGGCCAGCTTTTTCTCTACAATATTGGCGATAGTCGACTTGCCTGAACCCGAAAGCCCGGTGAACCACAATACACAGGACTTCTGTGCTTTAAGTTCCGAGCGGAGTTTTTTGTCAACGTCTACAGCCTGCATGTGAATGTTCTGCGAGCGTCGCAGCGCAAAATTCAATGTACCGGCACCCACAGTTTCGTTGGTTAGCCGGTCTACCAGTATAAAACTGCCGGTAGTACGATTTTCATCGTAGTTGTCGAAAGCTATTTGTCGGTCCAGATTGATATTGCAGTTGCCGATGTTATTCATCTCGAGTGTTTTGGCAGCATTTTGCTCGAGCGTGTTGACGTTAATTTCGAATTTAATATCAGTAATTGTAGCGGTCGAGGTACTGGTGCCAGACTTGAGCAGGTACTGACGACCGGGCAGCAAAGGTTCTTCATTCATCCAGACGATTGTGCTTTCAAACTGGTTGGCCGATCTTGCCGGTGTTTCTGTTGTGGAGATAATATCTCCACGTGAGATGTCTATTTCATCGTTTAAAATTAACGTGATTGCCTGGTGCGCTACAGCCGTCTCCAGATCACCGTCTTTAGTCACAATACGTGCTACTGAAGTGGTTTTACCAGATGGTTGTACGCGTACCGGGTCGCCGACTTTAATGCTGCCGCTGGCAACTGTGCCTGCAAAGCCGCGGAAGTCGAGGTTGGGCCGATTAACCCATTGCACAGGTAGTCTGAAAGGTTTATTGAGTGCGGCCTCCTGATCTATTTGCAGCGTCTCAAGAAGCGATAACAAAGTACTGCCGTGATACCACGGCATATTGGTACTCCGTTCAGTGATGTTATCGCCAAGCAGAGCAGATACCGGAATTGTCGTGATGCTTTCGATATCCAGCTGATCAGAGAATTCTTTAAATTCTTCTGATATTTTTTCGAAGGTACTCTCTGAGTAACCCACAAGATCCATTTTGTTGATCACAAGCACGGCACTGCGAATGCCAATTAAAGAGGCAAGGTAGGTGTGTCTTTTGGTTTGGATTTGAACGCCATTGCGAGCGTCAACAAGAATGATTGCTGCATCTGCATTGGACGCGCCGGTAATCATGTTTCGGGTATATTGCTCATGGCCTGGTGCATCGGTGAGGATGAACTTGCGCTGATCGGTGTGGAAGTAGCGATAAGCTACATCGATTGTGAT
>CAYLZS010000188.1:0-7342 GCA_964388065.1 uncultured Granulosicoccaceae bacterium | reverse complement strand
GATTTATTATGGTCAGACGGTCCGTCCGGTCCGGTGACTTATGGTGATGTGTTTTTACAAAACGAAATTGAACAGTCGGCGTACAATTTTGAACACGCCAATGTCGATGCACTGTTTCAAGCGTTCGAAGCCGCTGAAGCCGAAGCAAAAAATTTATCTGAACTTGGCCTGCCACTGCCGGCCTATGAAAAAGTATTGCGCGCCTCTCACACGTTTAACCTGCTTGATGCGCGGCGCGCTATATCGGTTACTGAAAGACAGGGCTATATATTGCGTATTCGTACCCAGGCAAAATTGGTAGCTGAGGCGTATTTTAACGCACGCGAAAAACTGGAATTTCCATTGATAAAAAAATCATCTGAGAAGGCCGCACAATAATGGCTGATCAAAACGATGTTGAAACGAATTGTTTTCTGGTTGAGCTCGGCACAGAGGAGCTTCCACCAAAAGCGCTTTTGAAGCTTGCCAATGCTTTCGGTGACGGTATTACCAATGGTTTAAAAGATGCAAATCTAAAAATTGGTGAGAGTCGCGTGTATGCTGCACCTAGACGGCTTGCCGTCATGATTGAAGCAGTACCTTTTAAACAGCAGGATCAAAAAATCCAGCGCCGCGGACCTGCACTGGCTGCTGCGTACAAAGATGGAGAACCCACACAGGCAGCACTGGGTTTTGCTAAATCCTGTGGTGTGGAGCTGGCAGATGTTGAAGAGGTCAGCACTGATAAAGGCACCTGGCTTTCGGTAGATATTGATCAAAAGGGTGCTGCAGTTGTTGATTTGTTGCCGGACATTGTGGCGAAATCTCTCGCTGCTCTGCCGGTTCCAAAGCGCATGCGCTGGGGTGCCAGTGACATAGAATTTGTGCGACCCGTTCATTGGTTGCTGATGCTCTACGGCAATGATGTTGTCAATGCCAATGTGCTTGGTCTCAATGCCGGACGCACTTCTCGCGGGCACAGGTTTCACAACAATACCGAGCTTACTATTGATCACCCGGACAACTACGTTGCGACGCTAAAGCAGCAGGGTAAGGTCATTGCTGATTTCAATGAAAGGCGTGAATTAATTGCCACTGGAGTTGGTGATGCTGCAGATGGCGTGGGTGCAACCGCCATTGTGGAAGATGCACTGCTTGATGAAGTAACTGCATTGGTGGAGTGGCCGGTACCGGTGTTGGGTAACTTTGAAAAAGAGTTTCTTGAAATTCCTGAAGAAGTTCTTATCACAACCATGAAAGACAATCAGAAGTACTTTCCACTTTTTGACGGTTCCGGCAAGTTGATGCCAATGTTTATTACTATTTCAAATATAGAAAGCACTGATCCTGATCAGGTGCGCAAGGGCAATGAAGTGGTTGTACGACCACGGCTCGCAGATGCAATGTTTTTCTGGCAGCAGGATAAAAAGAAAAAGCTTGAAAATTATCGACGCTCACTTGAAAAGGTAGTCTTTCAAAAAGAGCTTGGTACCGTTGCCGAAAAGACAGAACGTGTAGAAAAATTAGCTCTTGATATCGCCAAAGATATAGGCGCTGATTCAGCGCACACCGCGCGTGCGGCACAGCTCTCCAAGTGTGATCTGCTGACTGAAATGGTTGGTGAGTTTGCATCACTTCAGGGGGTGATGGGCGAGCGCTATGCAAGACTTGAAGGTGAGCCGGAGCCTGTTGCCATGGCGTTAAGTGAGCAGTATCTGCCACGCTTCGCAGATGATGGTATAGCGCAGTCCGGAGTTGGACAGTCGCTCGCTATCGCTGATCGTCTGGATACTATTGTCGGTATCTTTGCTATCGGTAAAAAGCCTACCGGTGTTAAAGATCCGTTTGCACTCAGAAGATTGTCTCTTGGTGTATTGAGAACACTGATTGAAGGCAAGCTGGAGCTTGATCTGCAAGGGCTGCTTGAAAAAGCTGCTGCAGGCCTTGCTGGTAAAGCTCAGGCCGATGTGCCGGAAGTTTTTGAATTTATGCTCGAGCGGCTGCGCGCGTACTATGCGGCCAATGATATCAGCCCGCAAATTTTTGACTCAGTGGCATCTGTAAGACCGACATCACCGATAGATTTTGATCGACGTATCAATGCTGTTAAGGCTTTTACCCAATTGCCGGAAGCCGAGAGTCTTGCCGCAGCCAACAAGCGTATAAACAACATTCTCAAAAAGAACCCGGTACCTGACAATGCATCCGTCGATGCGTCGCTATTTGAAAGCAGCGCTGAAACCGGATTGTATGACGCGCTCAATGAGTTGAAACCGGAAGTAGAACAAAGCTTTGCGAGTGGTGATTACACTCCTGCATTGCAGGCTTTGTCGAAGCTAAGAACACCCGTTGATACTTTCTTTGATGAAGTCATGGTGATGGCAGATGACGAGAAGATAAAAAACAACCGGCTTGCAGTGTTAGGTGAGCTGCGAGTATTGAATTCTCATGTTGCCAACCTCGGAGCCTTGCAGTCTTGAAGATCGTGGTACTCGACAGAGATGGTGTTATCAATGTAGCACGCGATGATGCGATCAAAGATCCACAGGATTTTGTACCGATAGAAGGAAGCCTGGAGGCGATAGCCCGACTCTCGCAAAACGATTACCGCGTGGTTGTTATCACCAATCAGTCAGGTATTGCTCACGGGCTGTTAACTATAGATGATGTCGGGCGTGTTCATGCCCATATGCAGCAGCTGGTTGCCGCTAAGGGAGGAAGAATCGATGCGATTTTGTTTTGCCCTCACACACCGGACGATGACTGCAGATGTCGTAAGCCCAAGCCCGGTATGCTGCATACTTTAATGGATCGATTGAATGTCGAGTTAAACGGAGTGCCGTTGGTGGGCGATTCGCTGCGTGATGTGCAAACAGCGATGGTGGTTGGTGCAACGCCGGTTTTGGTCAAAACAGGGCACGGAACACAAACGCTTGAAGAAAATAAGCATCTTGATGCAGTGGAAGTCTATGCAGATCTGTCGGAGTTTGTAGAGCAGATTTTAGAGCCGCAAGAAGCTGAATGATACACAGGGTTTAGCCGTACTATTATTTCAAAATAATCTCGGCACTTATTTTAGCAAAAACCTATCTGCGTAGTAAAAGTGGTAACCATCTCCAAACCTGAAGTAGTGACGCCAGTGCGCCTGCAGCGTAGGTTAGCGCTGCAGCTCTGAGTATCCTTCGGGTGGCGAATTCCTGCTCCGGCGTTATGTACTCGCCTTCTATTAGTATTGGCATTGCCTTGTTAAAACTCGCATCCCATTCTTCCGGCAATATAATTAAGTAAGTTGCGGCACCGCACAGTGCAATCAGAATACCGCCGATAAAAGGGGCTGCGGCCGCAGCCGGCACCCGTGTCAGTATTGCAGCCAGTGGTGCCAGCGACAGCAAAAGATAGCCAATTTTTTGTAAACGTCTGGCCAGCGGGATGTAGCGCAAGCGCAACTTAAAGACTGTTTCTTTGTTATGCCATTGCAGTGCGTGACCCACTTCGTGAGCCGCAACGGCGACGGCGGTCAGTGACTTGCCATTGTAGTTTTTTGGCGAGAGCCGAACTGCTGGTGTACTACTGTCGAAGTGATCTTGATTGGGTTTGGTTTCTTCTACCACAACGCCTTCAATTTTAAATCGATTAAGCAAGTGTGTTGCAAGCTCGCCACCAGTGCCTGGCAGGTCTGGTAAGTCCCTGCCGTAGCGGGAAAAGACCCACCGAATCCACAGTTGTGGACCAAGTATCAGGCTAATAATAAAAACGACTAAGAGAAGAAGGTGCATTGGTGGTCAAAGAGTCTGCGGTAATTTGAATAAGCGAATCGCATTCGCATTGCTTGCTTCGGCAATATCTTCTGGTTCTAAACCTTTAATTTCAGCGATCGCGGAGACTACCTCGCCTATAAAGGCAGGTTCGTTTCTGTTGCCAGTATTGGCTTGTGTTGGCTGGTCCGGGGCATCTGTTTCTACCATGATCGCCTCCACCGGCAGTTGTTTTACTATTTTTCTTAGCCGTGTTGCTCGATTGTAGGTGATCGCACCGCCAAAGCTAAGGAGAAAACCCAGATCAATCAGTTGCTGTGCCTGTTGCAGGCTGCCGTTGTAGCTGTGTACTACCCCTGTCACGTTTCCGTTAGCAGACTTGATGGCAAGTGTTACGTCTTCTACTGCATTGCGTGCATGGATGATCATTGGCAGTTTATGCTTTGCAGCAAGCTCGATCTGATGAGTAAAAAAATAGCGTTGTTTTTCGTAGTCGAGATTTTTAACAAAGCCGTCGAGACCGCATTCACCTACCGCAACGCATTTGTTGTTTTGCAGGGTTGTGTCGAGCAGATGCAGGTCTTCTTCGCTATGGTCGTTGACAAAAACCGGGTGCAGTCCTGCTGTTGGATGAATGTTCGCGTATTGTTTTGTCAGCGAAAATATCTTGCTCCATCTTGCGCGTGTGGTGGCCGGAATTATCATGTGTGATACGCCGGTATTTAATGCGTTGGTGTATATCGGCGCGCGATCAGTATCGAAGCGATCGTCGTCAAAGTGAATGTGCGTGTCAATAATTGAAATCACAACAAGAAATTACGGGCACGGATTTGGATTGCTTACATGTACCTTCTGTATCTCTTTAATAATATCCTCCGTTAGCGTTATATCAATGCTTTTGCAGTTTTCTTTTAATTGTTCAACAGAAGTTGCGCCAATAATTGAAGAGGTAACAAAAGGTTGCCTGTTTACAAATGCCAGCGCCATCGCTGTGGGGCTTAGCTGGTGTCTGTTTGCAATTTCGACGTATTGTTTAACCGATTCTGTAGCGCTTTTTGTTGTGTAGCGGTAAAAGTAATCTTTATGCAGGGTAAGCCTTGAATTTGCAGGTTCGAGGCCACCAAGATATTTCCCGGTCAATGATCCGCCGGCAAGCGGGGAGTAGGCGAGCAGGCCAACACTGCTGCGATGTGCAAATTCCGCCATGCCAATTTCAAAGGTGCGGTTTAGAAGACAATAGGGATTTTGCACGGAGGCGATTACCGGAAAATTGTTTTGCTGTGCGCACTGCAGGTATTGATGCAGTCCCCAGGGTGTTTCGTTGGACACACCGATGTGCCTTATTTTTCCATCGTCTTTAAGCTTTGCGAGTGTCTCAAGGGTCTCGCTGATCGGGTTGTCGTGTTTGTCTTTGCCATATTCATAGCCAAGCTTGCCGAAATAATTAGTATTGCGTGACGGCCAGTGAATTTGGTAGAGGTCGATATAGTCAGTACGCAGACGCTTTAAACTATCGTGCAGTGCCTGTTCTATTTGTGCAGGCTCAAGTTTTGGACCGTTGCGGATATGGCCTATCCATTTTTTCGGTGCCGGTCCGACTACTTTGGTGGCAATAACAAACTTGCTGCGATCCTGATGCTGCAGCCAATTGCCAATGTACTTTTCGGTCAGGCCGGTGGTGCTTTTACTGACCGGCCCGGGGTAGAGCTCTGCAGTGTCTATTAGGTTAATGCCATTGTCTGTGGCGAACGAAAGCTGCTCGTGAGCTTGCTGTTCGTTATTTTGCTCACCGAAGGTCATCGTGCCGAGAGCAATAGCGCTTACTGAAAGACCGGTATTGCCGAGCGGGTTGTACTTCATAGATTTACCCGGGTATGGACGGCTGGAGACAGATCTGTGTTTAGTCTACCTCGTTCAGAATGTTGTCAGTTACAGAAAGTCACTATGATTGCAGCGTCAACATTATAGCGAAGGTGACTGTGGATATGAGCACCAGACCGATGATCACCCACATGCCGGGGTTGGACTGAGCTTTGTAGTGTTTTCGACTCATGCCAGTTTCCTTCCTTGGTTCAAAGGGCGATCAACGAAGACTACTTGAAATCAGGCGTTTGTATCAAGTCCAAAGTTTGTATTGTGCGATCTCCATCGATTTACCTGACCAGCGAAGATAGACGAATAGACGCAGAGCACAATGTTAGGTATCAGTGTGTTGCTCCGTATGTCAGAAATACCGATCACAATGAGTGTGATCGAACTCAAATCAACGGCTGGATTACATTCAGCAGCTCTTCATCGTCGACAGTTTGCTCTTCTGCACTTGCACCTTGAGCATGGATGAAATCGAAAGCCAGGTCACCGGACTGGTCGAATACCAGCAGTGTCGGGATGCGGCGAATGTTACCGAACAATTCCCGACTGAGGT
The DNA here is from genome assembly GCA_964388065.1 of uncultured Granulosicoccaceae bacterium. Classification (GTDB taxonomy): domain Bacteria; phylum Pseudomonadota; class Gammaproteobacteria; order Granulosicoccales; family Granulosicoccaceae. The sequence goes on along the minus strand of CAYLZS010000188.1, from coordinate 1,183 downwards.
CTGTACCTTCCAGAACTAAAAATTCAGGTTGTGTTGTTTGAAGAAAATTTGCCATACGGGCTTCGTCGTTGTTATCAAATTCCTCAAACACATTGACGGCAACAATAGTGAGTTTGTCTTCACCGAGTTTGTTTTGTATGGCGTTTAAGGCTGCAAATTCCTTCAGACAGGGTGGACACCAGCTGGCAAAAAATGTCACTACGACTACACGATCATCGAGAGGAATATTCGTGCCCCCGTTGGTGATGTCATCCTGAGTTACGAGCGCGTCAAGAGTATGGAGGTGGTTTTTGAGTTCTTCGCGCAGTTCAAAGCTTCCTTCATAGGCCTTTGCAGCAGCGATAGAAACCCCACTGGTAGTGGCAAGCGAAGTCAACACAAAAGCAAGAAGCAGCAAGCCACGAATAAGAGCGGACGTGCCGAATGTTTTAAGAGAATAGTTTTTCATATCTGGAATAACATCCCTGGTGTTATGTGTCGAATCTAAAAGATGACACTGGTGCTGAGTTACTTTTTTGGTTGATAGGCGTCACACAAACCTAGTGCCGGAACTGTAGAGCCCGAGAAAATTATGCAGGTACCATTGCTGGAGTCGTCAATTTTTGAGAATAAGCCGCAGTTGGCACAATTTTGATCAGGGTTATCAGATTCTATTTTGTAGGCAAGAGCACTGGCCTGAGGCGATTTTGGATCCAGCATGTTCGCATCGCTGGCGTGTGCCGCCTTAATTGCAGCGATTGGTATTAGTGGACTGGCAACAGAAATACCTGCCAGTTTATTAAAGTTACGTCGTTTCATGTTGGTCGTTAGCTCCTCGATCGAATTGTTGGGCCGTATCCGTTGCTTCTGTTCACATTTTCGTGGAAATTCAAAGAGGTGGTTTTCGAGGCAGAGAGCTTCCTGCTTGCACTATCCACTTTGATTGCCGATTCGGCGGTTAGTTCGATCAGAATACAAAAGATTCTTCTGCTCGGATTCTGCCAGCCTGGACAATTGCCAGTCGACTAAGCTGCCGTTGAATACGCGGTATCACGTAATGGTATCAGTTCTATGTGATTTTATAGTGCTAGAAGATCAAATTCAGCATCGTTAAGCTAACAACAAGAAACAGTACAGTCATGATGCTGCCTGCTCGCATGAAGTCGATAACCCGGTAACCGGCCGGCCCCATAATGAGTGCGTT
>CAYLZS010000187.1:0-35576 GCA_964388065.1 uncultured Granulosicoccaceae bacterium | reverse complement strand
TTTTCGACCATCCAGCCGCAGCTTTACTGCCAAACGTCGCCGTTCGTTTAATGCGCTTTTGCCGTGAGAGTCAGTTTTCATAAGGGATGTAGCGGAAGATTAATTAAACATTTAAGGTGAAATATAAAAAATTAAATATTTAATTGCAAGAAGTGTGCGAAATATTGGAAGCCTTTTAACGGATTTCTTGTTTTGGCTTTGCCAGGATTTTCTTTGTGTGTTTCTCACTTGCTACAACTTGTAGCGAATAAGGAACGAGGGAATTTTCATGCCATGAAATTTTGCGAATTTGTGCGGTCAGTAGGTAGCTACCCGGCTCGCATACCCTTACTCTCAGGAAATGAAATTTTATTGACGGTCGACTTTGGCGTGACCGTTACCGTGATTGAGGGATTTGATATGAACGTTGGAAACTCTGACAACAAAATGCTGCCTGTGGCTTTGGCGGTCGCACTGGGTATCGGTGTGTTTTCCGGACAGCTTATGGCTACGGAAATAATTGATACGGATAAAGATTTATTGTCGGATCAGGAAGAGGAGCGTCTCGGCACCGATCCGAAAGACCCGGATACCGATAAAGATGGTTTGCCGGATGGTGAGGAAGTTATTACTTTTAAAACAGATCCCCTCAGTGCAGATACCGATAAAGATGGTTTGCTGGATGGTGAGGAAGTTATTACTTTTAAAACGGATCCCCTCAGTGCAGATACCGATAAAGACGGACTCAATGACGGCGACGAAGTAAATACCTACCTGACTGATCCAAACCTTCCAGACACGGATGGTGATGGACAGACTGATGCCCAGGAGGTAGAGGGCGGCACAGACCCGACTGTCGCAGATGGTGATTCGGATGAAACCGACACCGATGGAGATACCGACACTGATGGAGATACCGACACCGATGGAGACACCGATACCGACGGTGACGGCCTGTCGGATGCTGAGGAAGCAGAAATAGGCACAGATATAAACAACCCCGACACCGATAGTGACGGACGTACCGACGGAGAAGAAGTAGCCACCGGCGGTGATCCGCTTGATCCGGATATGGATGGTGATGGCATCCTCGATGGTGGCGAAATTGTAAACGTCGGCGACAGCGGTGAAATTATTGATTCCGATGGTGACGGTATTCCGAACTTTGCAGACCTCGATAGCGACAACGACGGCATACCGGACAGCACCGAAGGTTTTATAGACTCTGATGGTGATGGTCTTGGCAACGCTTTTGATCTGGACAGTGACAACGACGGCATCACTGACGTAATAGAGGCAGGCGGTGTTGATGCCGACAACGACGGTCAGGCAGATGATGTCGGCTCTTCGTTAGTTCCGATAGACAGCGATGGTGATGGTGTTACAGATGAGCTTGACCTGGACTCCGACAACGACGGTTTGCCCGATCTGGTTGAAGCAGGTGGAACTGATACCAATGGCGACGGACGGATAGATGACTTCACCGACGAAGATTTCGATGGCTTGTCAGACTCATTGGGCGGCGCCGGCTTAGCCGATATTGATACCGATGGAGATTCTCAACCAAATCGTATCGATCTCGACTCGGATAATGACGGGATTTCGGATCTGGTTGAATCCGGTGGTGTAGATGCTGACAATGACCAGATGGTTGATGACTTCACCGACGCCAATGGCGACGGTTTTGACGACGCCCTTGATGGTATTGTCGTTGAATTTCCCGACACCGATGGCGACGGGGTTAGTGATGTGCTTGATAGCGATGTAGTACTCGACGACGAAGGTGTTGTAGTTACTCCGACGGCCGGTGATGAGGCCTTATTTATTACTGGTGTTGAGGGTGGTTTTGGTTGCTCTGTCGCACCCGGTGGCATTCGATCTGGCATCCAATCTGGTAAAAGTCGCTTTGACCCATCAATGCCCTTGTTGCTACTGCTGTCGCTTTGCGGGTTGTTTTACAGCCGCAAAGCTAACGGCCTAAGTATGGTGCGGTCTGGTCGTCAGAAAAAATAGAAACTTCGACACGGGTTGTGCAGTTCCCATAGTGGCTACTGCACAGCCGCTGGGCTGGTTGGTCAGACATTTAGGTTGCGTACACCTTAAGTGGAGTGTCCGACAGGGACCTCAGGCCGAGCTCTTAAAAAACGCTGCGATGGTATTGGCAATTGCAGCTGAATCGGTCGGTTTGTTATTGGTGAGTGAGTCCTGAGCCTGCGCAATTGATTCCGCCGGCAAGACACTTTTGCGTGCCGCAAACAATTCTTCGAAAAAGTTTTTAGAAAACTCAGGATGGGGTTGTATGGAGTAGGCTTTGTCTCCGTAAGCTAATGCTGCGTTTTTACAAAACGGTGTTGAGCCAATCACTCTGGCGTCTTCAGGAATTTCGATCACCTGATCCTGATGCCACGCATACAGTGGTACTGCATCTGTATGGCCGTCAAGCTTGTATTCAACTCGCCCGACCGACCAGCCACCGTCGAACTTCTCGACTTTTCCACCGAGCGCCTGTGCTATGACCTGGTGACCGAAACAGATGCCAACGATCGGAATATCTTTGCTGTAGACGTTGCGAATAAAATCTTCCAGGGTGCTGATCCATGGCAAGTCTTCATAAGCGCCGAACTTTGAGCCGGTTATCAGCCACCCTTCTGCATCATTGGCGGTCTCAGGAAACTCACCCTCCAGACAGTTCCAGTTGGCAAATTGAAAGCCGTGACCCTCTAGCAGTCGTTCGAAGGCGTTTGCATAGCTGCCGTGTTTATCAATTGTATCTTCCGGCGGGTAGCCGGTGGTCAGGATACCGATTTTCATTAGGCAGGTCTTCAGTGGCCATGTTTGATGTATCTGTTAAACCATATCTTTTAAAAGATACCTGTTAGATGATACCCGGTGCCTGCAGGTGTGCAAACGATAGAATCGAATTCGTTTCCAGCGGAAGTATCCAAAAAAAACCACCAGCCAAATGGCAGGTGGTTAAAGGTTGGCAATTGACAATCGACAGATACCGGGGGTACGGCATCTGCCACGCCAGGGTGGTTAACGTCCTGACAATTAAAATTTTGTCATGACGATTATCACTTGTCAAGCGGGAACCTTTAGTCGGTATCGTGGCAGCAAGGATGCAAGCGCTGGTAGAAAATTACAGGGTTGAAATATTTTTCTGGCGGCTGTTTTTGGCGTGAGTTTAAGAATGAAATACGTACCAACAAATACAGGTTCTACGTCACTTGCATAAGCAACTTCAAAGATTGTCAGAACTGGATCAGCAGTTTCGATACCGTGCAACAGCTCCTGACGGAGAGGCCTGGTTTAAGGTAGTAGAAGGGGAATGCCCTGTCCTTGTATCGGCCCCGCATGCGTGTATGCATGTGCGTGATGGTGTAAGTAAAATGCAGGAAGAATATACCGGAGCAATAGCGCTCTACCTGGCCGAGCATTGCGGTTGCCATGCAATCTTCACGCAATATAAAACTGCTGAGGATCCGAACTGGCAATCGGACAGCAGCTATAAAAAAGCCATTAAAGCACTGGTGCTGGAAAACGGTATCCGGTTTTGTATTGACCTGCATGGAATGAGAAACGTATACCACATGGGTGTAGCGCTCGGTACAATCAACGGTTCAGCATGCGAGCCGCATCGGGTGTTATCGCATTTTGTAAACGCAGGGTTCAGGCAGGTTGCAACAGAAGAGCTTGCACCCGATGAAGAAAACGCCTGGCGCAATGTCGTTGTAGATCACCCGAAGTTTACCGGTGGCCTGTTAAATAACACGGTTACCCGTTTTGTCTCTCAAGAGCTCCGGATACCATCGGTGCAAATTGAATTGTCGTCACAGGCTCGGGTGGTTAAGTCCGCAGCTACCAAAGACTGGCCCGTCGAATACCGTGGTAATCCAATTGCTGTCAATGCCTCTTTGACTGCGTTGCAAGCCCTTATAGCAGCAAGCGCATGAGTGCTTCGGTCACAACAGAGTTATTGCTTCTTGCGTGTGTGGTATTTTTACTGGCCGGTACCGTTAAGGGTGTACTTGGTATTGGTCTGCCGACAATAAGCATTTCAATGCTGGCGCAATTTGTTGATCCGCGTATTGCAATATCTCTCTTGCTAATACCTGCCTTGCTGACTAACACCTGGCAGATCTACCGCGGCGGGCAGATAAAAAGATCCGCTAAAAAGCTCTGGCCGTTTGTAACGACTATGTCGGTGGTAATGTTTGTATCGGCTTTATTTGCAGCCCGCACCAGTTTAAAAGTATTGCTTTTGGGTATGGGGCTGATGGTGGTGTTGTGGGCAATCACCAGTTTAATTCGCACGCCGCCAAAAATACCTCAACAGCATGAGCGCAGTGCGCTGTTTGGTTTGGGTGCGCTATCAGGGGTTATGGGCGGCTTAACTGCGATGTGGTCTCCCCCAATGATCATTTATTTACTGTCTATACGCTGTGACAAAGAAGACTTTGTTCGCTTTACCGGTTTTATGATTCTATGTGGCACCGTGCCACTGACGATTGGATACATTGTTAATGGACTACTCGATAAATCACTCGCCATTGCCTCTTGTATGATGATTATTCCTACATTGATCGGCTTTTCAATAGGTGAGCGTTTGCGAAAATATCTTGGTGGCCGGCAATTTCAAATCGCGGTGCTGGTACTGTTTTTTTTAATGGGGCTTAATCTTATCAGGCGGTCTTTTATTTTAAGCTAACGGTACTTTCCATCCCACGGGGTGGTATCGAGTGTGGCAGATTTACCGTCCTCCGAGACCGCTGGTCTGTTTAAGGTAAACAGATTATTTTCATTGACCACAGCGTAGTCCATGTAGCCCATGCGTGCGACAGGTTGCATTGATGGTATGTCTACTCTGCCATTAACAATAAACTTGTCATTAATGTATATGCCAACAACCTCAAGTATGACAGTTGTAAACCCGTTGCCTGTCTCTTCGTTGATGGGTAATGGAATTGACTGCCACAACTTGCACTCAAATGCTGCCGGGCAATTTGCCACTCGCGGTGGTTTGACAACCGTAGATGCCTCGCTGCCGAGATCTGCAAGGCTGAACTCATTCACTGAGGTATCTACTGCGGCGCTGCTCATGTTCATGGCATCCATCAGTTCGTGGTGGACTACGCAAACGGTGCATTCACTGGTTTGCTGAATATTGACCAGAGAATCTTTGCCGTTGGCAATTGATGCCGCCAGAAACGGTGGTTTATCTGAGAGTGCATTAAAGAAGCTGAAGGGTGCGAGATTGTGCTGGCCTGATTCAGAAATGGTTGAAATCCAGCCGATCGGTCTGGGTACAACCAGCGCTTTGAATGGATCAAATTGCATTCCGTGATCTGGGCTGGCGGGGTTGTAGTGCATGGTCGGTTTTGTCTGATTGGCGATACCACCAGCATAGCATTCCAGCCTTCGCGGCGGGGTAAGCTTTGCCGTTTTGCGTGTGCTTTAATCCGCCAATACGTTAGTTATTGAGCTTGAGCCAATGCATCCTACTGAACTGATTTTATCCCCGCGGCTGCGCAAAACGGCTTTTGAGGAGCGTGTCTTCGATCTGGGTATTCAAAGCTTTACTATTTATAACCACATGACATTGCCAGTCGGGTTTAGTAGTAATCCCGAGGCATATCAGCACCTCTGCGAGCATGTCCAGGTGTGGGATGTCGCAGCGGAAAGGCAAGTCGAAGTCACAGGTCCGGATGCACTGCAATTGGTGGAGTTAATTACACCGCGTGATATCTCCAATTGTGATGTCGGGCAGTGTGTGTACGCACCACTCGCTGATGAAGACGGTCTGGTGGTTAATGATCCGCTTATTTTACGTCTTGCCGAGGATCGCTTCTGGATCTCTATTGCAGACTCTGACGTGATGTTGTGGGTTAAAGGAATTGCGTGGGGTCGCGGCTTAGATGTAAAAGTATTTGAACCCGATGTCAGTCCACTCGCAGTGCAGGGGCCCAAAGCAGATGACCTGATGGCCGATCTGTTGGGTGAGTCGGTGCGCGACATTAAATTTTTCAGATTTATTGAAACCGAAATTGCCGGTACACCCGTTGTACTTGCCCGCTCCGGCTGGAGCGGGCAGGGGGGTTATGAGATTTACCTGCAAAACTCAGCTCACGGATTGGCATTGTGGGATACTGTCTGGCAGGCGGGTGAGAGGCACAATGTAAAAGTTGGTGCACCGAATTTGATAGAACGGCTTGAAACCGGCTTGAAGTCTTATGGCAGCGATATGACCCATGATGATCACGTGCTTGAGTGTGCGTTTGATCAGTACCTCAACCTTGATAAGCCTGCAGAATACATGGCGCGTGAGTCTATCGTGCAAATGCAAAAAAATGGCATTAAGCGCCGCTTGTGTCACTTGATGGCTGCCGGAGACCCGTTGCCTGGTCTGCGGGAACGCTGGAGGGTAAAACATAACGATGCAACGGTCGGTCAGGCCAGCAGCTGTGCCTGGTCTCCGAAGTACAATGCCAATTTGCTGTTCGCCATGTTGTCGACTGAAGTAAGTGAACCCGGAACCGAGTTAACGTTAATGGTTGATGGAGCCCCGGTTGATGCTATCGTGCGGACAGATCGCTGGAAGTAACTACACAGCCCGTGCTGTTGCCAGCCCCGAAGCCAAATTAAACAAACAATAACCAGAAGAACGATAACTACCTGACAATGACTACCGACATAACAATGCGACTGCCCGATGACTGGCACGTACACCTGCGTGATGGTGCAGTGATGAAAGCAGTGTTACCAGACACCGCAGCGCATTTTGGTCGCGCACTGGTGATGCCGAATCTGGTGCCACCGGTTGTGACCATGCAGGACGCAATAGATTACCGTGAACGAATTACCGATTGCATGCCTGCAGGGACTGCTTTTAAACCGTTAATGACTTTGTATTTAACAGAGACAAGCAACCCGGATGATGTAGCATCGGCCTATGAAGCCGGAGTTATTACCGCTGTGAAGTTATATCCGGCAGGTGCCACAACAAACTCTGACTCTGGTGTCAGAGATGTTGCAAAGGTAGAGCCGGTACTTGCACGCATGGCAGAGATCGGTTTGCCTTTATGTGTACACGGTGAAGTCACTGATCCTGCCATTGACATCTTTGACCGCGAGGCAGTTTTTATTGAAACCGTGCTCGATCCGCTGCGCCGCAGAACGCCGGGACTCAAAGTGATTATGGAGCATGTCACCACTGAAGACGGTGTGCAGTATGTACAAAGCGAGAAAGAAAACATTGCAGCAACGATCACAACTCATCACCTGATGATTAACCGCAACCACATTTTTCAGGGTGGAATCCGGCCGCACTACTACTGCTTGCCAATTGCCAAGCGTGAGCACCACAGGCTGGCGCTGCGAGCGGCTGCGGTTTCCGGTGACAGTCGATTTTTTCTCGGTACCGACAGTGCGCCTCATGTCGACGGTGCAAAAGAAAGTGCCTGCGGCTGTGCCGGAGTTTATAACGCCCCGAATACGCTGGCGTGTCTTGCCCACGTATTTGAAGAGGAAAACGCACTCGATAAACTGGAGTCTTTTGTCTCATTAAACGGGGCAGCATTCTACGGAGTCAGTCCGAGTGAACAGACTATAACGCTTAAAAAGCAAAGCAGCCCCGCACCAGTGCCTTCAAAGTTGAAAACTGCAGACGGTGATGTCACGGTGTTTGATCCGATGTGCGATCTGCACTGGTGTGTTGCCTAAGCCTGTCAATTCTCATATAACATTTACCGGTTCAAGCCAGAGATATGTTTCAGAACACTTTTCCTGATAAAGAAACGATGGCAGATCTTACTGCCAAAATGCTGCTCGAAATCGATGCAGTGCACTTTCGCGCTGATCAGCCGTACAAGCTCACATCCGGGCTTGCCAGTCCGGTCTATATTGATTGCAGAAAACTGATTTCCTATCCGCGCATTCGTGCGGCATTGATGGATTTTGCAGTATCCACGTTACTGCGCGATGCCGGCTTTGAAGCGTTTGATGCTATTGCAGGTGGCGAGACTGCAGGTATTCCGTTTGCCGCATGGATTGCAGAACGCATGGGATTGCCAATGCAGTACGTGCGTAAAAAGCCCAAGGGCTTTGGCCGTGATGCACAGATAGAAGGACATCTCGAAGAAGGTCAGCGGGTATTGCTGGTAGAAGACCTGACCACTGACGGTGGTTCCAAGCTCGTGTTTGCAGACGCGCTGCGTGATGCAGGTGCCGTAACAGACCATACACTGGTGATATTTTACTACGATGTATTTCCTGATACGCAGTCAAAGCTTGCCGCCCGTGGGCTGACATTGCATCACCTGGCTACCTGGTGGGATGTTCTGGCGCGCTGTCGTGCACACGGTCACTTTGATACAGTAACACTTGATGAAGTAGAAAAATTTCTTAATCAGCCACTGCAGTGGTCACAGGATCACGGTGGGTCCTATCAGCCAAAGGCCTAGGAATTTATTGGCGTGGGTGTAAATCCGTTTGAGGAGATGAAAGAAGATGTACAGTGCCGCGTTTATATTTGAGCCTGGAGAGTACGATGAAGAGTTTTATCAGCTCGACAACCAGATCCATGAGATTGCAGATTCTATAGAAGGATTTCTTGGTCGTGAGTCCTGGCAAACCAGTGATGGAAAAAGGATCAATGCAACCTACTACTGGCAGGACAAAAATGCCCTGAAGGTGTTTTCAAAGCATCCTAAGCATGTAGAGGCCAAGCAACAATATAAAAAGTGGTACAAGGGATTTCATGTTGTAATCTCTGAAATACAAAAGTCATACGGAGATGGTTTTTTTCCTCACATCACACCCAATAGCCGACCTGCAAGCGGGCCGGGGAAACCAACAGCCTGAATAATGGCTTTATCAACACCTGTTGAAAACACCATGCAGCATGATAACTACGTAGTAGACGACATGATTTCCGCCAAAGCCATTGCCGCAAGGGTAGAGGCGATGGCAGTGGAAATTTCTGAGCACTTCGCAGACACAGAGCAGCTGGTGGTTATCGGCTTGTTGCGAGGGTCGTTTATGTTTATCTCAGACCTGGTTCGTGAGCTCAACTTACCGGTTGAGGTGGACTTCCTTGAGACTTCTTCCTACGGTGATTCGACCGTATCATCGCGAGAAGTACGCATTCTTAAAGATCTGCGTGGTGAAATAAAGGGTCGCGATATTCTGGTGGTTGAAGACATCGTCGATACCGGCCATACATTGAACCACGTAATTCATCTGCTCGAGTCACGCAGGCCAGGTCGCATGATGGTATGTGCATTACTCGATAAGCCGGAACGCCGTGAAGTGGATGTCAAAGCGGATCTGGTCGGTTTTGAAATCGAAGACAAATTCGTTGTCGGTTACGGCATCGACTACGCACAGAGAAATCGGAATCTGCCCTATATTGGTGCGGTGCGGTTTCTGGAATAGTCTTAAAATGATTGTCAGGCGCGGCTAATCTCCTCAGCGGCCCTGTTTTCGGGCCCTTATTCAACTGGAACTTGTCACCCGCCCGAGTTAAAATTCGGCTCTTGCTCATAAATATTGTGTTGAATCAAATGACAGCCAGCGCCACACACTCTCCTCTCGCTAATGTAGTACTCACCGGTCAGAATGCTCTGGTGCGCAATGTGTTGCTGGCGGTAGCCGGTTCCATAGCGCTGTGGGTAAGCGCTAAAGTGCAAATTCCATTTGTTCCTGTGCCAATGACCCTTCAGACTCTGGCGGTGCTGATTATCGGCATGGCATTCGGCTGGCGACTCGGAGGTGCGACGGTTGCACTGTATCTGGCTCAGGGAGCTATAGGGTTACCGGTGTTTGCAGGGACTCCTGAGAAAGGTATCGGGCTTGCGTATATGGTCGGACCTACCGGTGGTTTCCTGTTGGGTTTTTTACTTGCCGCAATTGCCGTGGGCTACCTTGCTGAGCGCGGGTGGGACAGAAACATCCTCACAACCGCCGGTGCCATGTTGATCGGCAATGCACTGATCTACGTACCGGGCCTGTTATGGCTTGCCAAGGCCTACGGTATGGGTAAAGCAATTGAATGGGGTATTGAGCCGTTTATACTGGGCGACCTTTTCAAGCTGGTGCTGGCAGCGTTGTTTATGCCACTGATCTGGAATGTTGTTAAGCGTATGTCTGGCGAGAAGTAACTGCCTTAACAAATAAACCTTTGAAGCCCTTTCTGGCAACATGGTGTGAGATTGCAATTCCGTTGCGTGAATGCCTTGCGCTAACGTGTTCGTGAAAGTGAAATAATTTTCACCTGCCGAAGCTCGATATAACTGAGATGCATTGCTCTGAGTTCCGCAATGGTATTTCAACCTGAGATACCATTCGCACTCTTTTACTGACCTCACTTCTTTAGAGGTGCTTCAGAGATTCAATGGCTGCAGACAACAGTCAGTTAGCTTTTGTTGTTGAACAGAAATAAATCTGCATGTGAACGAAGCCAGAGGGTGTGTTCTGCCTGTAGCCCGTGATAGTCTGGTTTGTGGCGAAAAACTGATGAGCAAACAATGGCTAACAATAAATACACCGGTGGTTGTATGTGTGGGGCGATTCGCTACGAATTAAACGCCGAAGCGCCGTGGAGCACTTACTGCCATTGTGAGAGTTGTCGCAAGCATACCGGTGCACCGGTCACTGCACTGGTGGCAGGCTTGCCGGAGTATGTTACGTGGCAGTCTGGTGAACGGGCGTTGTATGAGTCATCGCCTGGCAGGTATCGCGGGTTTTGCAAAGATTGCGGCAGCTCATTAACGTGGGAGGCTGAAATGAATGGCTCATGGCTGGCACTGCATATCAGCACGTTTGATGATCCTGAGGCGCTTCCCCCGGTTGATCATGTTTTCTGTGATGACGCAATCTCATGGGTAAGCATTAAAGATGAGCTGCCAAGGTATCGTGGTTCAAAGCATATCTGACGAGTGTTGTGCCTGCTACTGAGTCAATCTCCGAATGCCGGTTTGAATATGAGTTGCCCCGTCGGGTGAAGGTTGTTGAAACTAATCCACAGCACATTCTTGTCTGGAACGCCTTTGTAGTGAAGGCTTCCGTCGGTTGTAAAACCAAATCTGCAGTAGTACCCGGGATCACCGACCAGTGCGCATCCATCTGCGTGTATGTCGCGCAGCAGATCGAATCCTTTATTGATCAACGCTGAACCGATACCCGTGCGTTGATGCTCCGGCAATACCGAGATTGGTCCCAGGCCATACCATCCTTTGGAATAACTACCTGCCTGAACAGGAGAAAAGGCAACGTGCCCAACCAGAGTGTTATCTTTTAGCGCAACCAATGAAAGAGTGAGATCACCGGCTTCACGCAATGCATCAATTACTGCAGGCTCGGTGCCGTCACTAAAAGACATCGGTGCAAAAGCACGATCAGTTAATTGATAGATGAGCGGAATATCTGCAGGTTGTTCGCTGCGTATTTCCATTGGCGTTTTAACTTAGGCTGTATGGTCCACTAGCATTATCTGGAAGCGGAGTTTCTTTTTCTGCTGCCGGAGCGGTGTCTTTTATCAGACCCGGATTTAAATATCGATGCAGAAGAGGTTCTGTGTGCTGACCTGTGCTTAAAGTCGCGAGCCCGGGTGAGCTCGGAGCGATGAATGTTGTCCTCTCTGAGGTTTGATTTTCGAGTGGTTCTGCTGCGGTGCTTTTTTGTTCCGGGCTTTACGGCAGTCCCCGATACCATCAGGCTTGACCCAAGCATGATGAGCAGCCCTGCGGGAATTATGGCGGCACCGGATCTGAAGCTGATTGAGTTTATAGACAGTTCAGCAAAATCTTCGCCCTCACCGAGCAGGCCTGAAACGATCATCAAAGTAAAGATAAATGCCAGGGATCCCAGGGTGGCTGCAACAACCAGCAGAACGCTGCTTCGAAGGTATGAGCCGTAAATACCAAGAGCGCCTATAGCAACCAGAGCAACACCAGCAGGGACAGCTCCCGGTGAGAACGCATACCCAACGTAGGAATCTATAAAGTTATTCGCAATAGGCATACAGCAGCCAATGAGAACCACAATTGATCCGATCAGGCCGACAATCTGTTTACTATCCATTACACATTTGCTCCTCTAAAACTTGAGCTACTCCAATGGATAACGATACCTAAGTCCGCGCTGAGCTACCTCCTTAAGTTCAATAATTGTCTTGCAGGTGTCGCGGAAAACTATCTTTATTGGATTTTTATCGAGACATTTCAGCAGGAGCGAGGTAAACACCGTTTATTTTACTATCAGCGAAAATTCGGGTTAAACCTTGTTTCAGAGATAGAAACAACCGATAGCGCACAATGACTCTGGGTCTGAACGGGGCGGGGTTAAATGGTCTGAGTATTTACAGTTCTTGACGACGCACACTGCCACCCTGTCTGATAGCTTGGAAGCTCTGAAGCTCAAGGCCGTGTCTATGCGAATGTTAGGTAAACTGCGTCGTGTATTTCAAAGATCCCGACCTTCTCCCTATGATTCATCGGTGATGACCAGCGTGGTGTTGCCGGTTATGTTTCTAATCGCGGTATTAATGCTTGTGTTTCTTGTTGCTATTTAATCGGTTACTCCGACCGAGTTATCGTTGTTAAGCCAGGTGTTTGTGATTGTTTCAACTGTAAGGTAACAAGAGCCTGACTTTGTCAGGCTGTTTTAATACAACACTTTAAAAATGGAATACCGGCTGGTGTCTGTTTGCTGTACTCGAATATATAATCCGGATTCAGATGATTCTTTCTCAAACGTGCAAGCGCCGCAGTCAATTCTCACCGCTCAGCTTTTGGTGTTGCTGAACGGTGAGAATTCTCCTGAGTAATATTTCTGAGTCTAACTTTCAACAATTGAAAGTGTCCTGGAAATACAAATCGATTTGAAAATGGCCGCTATCGATCAGGCGCTGGTTTTCTTCGAGCAATAATTTCCAGTTCGGTTGCGGCGTTTACAGAATCTGGCAGCTTACTGGCCCAGGTAACATCACCTGATGTTAGGCCGATATCTTTCAATGTCGCATCGTCCAGTTGCGACAGGCCCTTGTATGTTTTGCGATTTAACCGATGCTGCTTCTGGTGCAACAGCCATTGTCTGACAGGGTTAAGCAGTCTTTGTGGCCAGGTGACAAATCGTGAGGGCAGGGTGTAATGCTCAATAGGCTTGCAGTGTGTTGTCAGGCATTGATCGTTCATGAATTGCTCCTTGTGAATATCAGACATTCCCCGTTTTTCGGGGTGGTTGTGTGCTCTGGCTGCACTCCCAAAACACATGACTGGACTATCGGTCTAATTCGTGATTCAATCAAACGAAATAAAATCAATCTATCTATCAAAATTATTGATAATTGAGAAAAGTGATGTCTAAAGCTCAACAAACCCCGCTGCTGGAGCTGGAGCTGCTGAAGACCCTGGTTGCGATTGCGGATACCGGCAATTTTTCGTCGGCAGCAGATTCTATCTTTCGCACCCCGTCTGCAGTTTCAATGCAAATTAAGCGGCTGGAAGAAATGGTCGGCAAGGCGCTTTTTACTCGAGATTCGAGAACAGTTGCACCGACCCCGGAGGGGGAGGTATTGCTTGAACATGGGCGGCGCATGCTTGCATTAAATCAGGATATGGTCGTGCGATTTATGGATCCGGATATCCAGGGAACCGTAAAACTTGGCGCGCCCGATGATGTAGCAGAGCGATTACTACCCAATATGCTGCAACGATTTTCCACTACACACTGTTGCGTCAACGTGGATGTTTTTGTAGATAGTTCGAACAACCTTCGCAAGAAAATAAAGAATAAGGAGCTGGACTTATGCCTGCTTGCTTCATCTATTGAGAATGCTAAGAAAAAGGGATCTGAAGTAGTCTTTCGGGAACCTTTGGTTTGGGCTGGTGCTAAAAACGGAATTGCCTGGGAAAAAGATCCATTGCCAATTTCGGTCTGGGAAGAAAGTTGTCCGTGGCGTGCTGTAGCGTTAGACAGTTTAAAGAAAAGCAAACGCAACTACCGCATCGCTTTTAAGAGTGCTGCCATATCCGGTCAGCGAGCGGCAATGCTGGCTGATCTTGCGGTTGCTCCTGTACCGTTGTCTGCGTGTACCAACGGAATCATGCGATTAACCAAAGATCACGGTTTGCCATCGTTGCGCGACTACGTTCTGGTGCTTGACGTGAGCTCCAGGCCTTCTGCTGCGGTTAAAGCAGCTGCCGAACATCTTCGTACCAGTTTAAAAGAAGGGCGATAAATTTACTCAGTTGTATCTGAGGCGAATTAATGATCTGGCTCAGGTTGTAATGTTCCGCCAAAGTTTTCTAGTATCGGGCATTCCGGCCTGTCATCTCCTGCACACTTATCTATCAAATGACTCAGTGTGTCTCTCATTGAGTTAAGTTGTGCGATCTTGGCTTCAATCTCAAGCAGATGTTGCCTGGCAAGTTTTTTAACGTCGGCGCTTTCACGAGACTCATCTTCGTACATGGCGAGCAGAGCCCGACAGTCGTCAATGGTAAACCCCAGTGAGCGGGCCTGCGATACGAAAGCAAGCTTGTGCAGATCGCCGCTTTTGAAGTCGCGGTAGCCGTTTTGATCTCTGATTGGGTTGATCAGATTAATTTCGTCATAGTAGCGAATGGTTTTAACGGGCAGACTTACCCGTGCGGCGGCTTCTTTGATATTCATGTGCTGGTATACCTGCCCGGATTCTCTCCGGTGTGCTTTGCAGTTATGCAAGTGTAACGCTACCAGCAAAAATATAAAGCAGGAGTTTACTCAGACGAAAGAAAGCGTAGCCGAAGTGCGTTGGTTACCACAAAAACACTGGACAGAGCCATAGCACCTGCAGCCAGCATCGGAGATAACATGATTTTTGCAAAAGGGTAGAGTAAACCGACTGCCACAGGAATCAATAAAACGTTATAGCCAAAGGCCCAGAACAGATTTTGTTTTATATTGCGCATGGTGTTTTTGCTGATTTTAAGTGCGCGCAATACACCTTCGATGTTTCCTGACATCAACACAACATCAGCTGCCTCAATAGCGACATCGGTACCAGTGCCAAGAGCAATGCCGGTATCAGCGGCTGCAAGGGCGGGTGCATCGTTAATTCCGTCGCCCACATAGGTAACATGTGCTCCGTCTGATTGCAGTTGGTTGATCTTATTGAGCTTGTCACCGGGAAGCACTTCCGCAACTACCTGATCAATACCCAGCTCTGAAGCAACAAGCTCCGCGGTGCTTTTATCGTCGCCGGTAATCATCAGTGTTGTTATACCGAGTTCCTGCAAAGCTGTGATTACCTGTCTAGAGTTACTCTTGATGGGGTCACTGACCTCTATTCGTGCCGCAAGTTCTCCATCAATGGCGATAAATACGGGAGTGGCTCTGGTTAATTTTGTGTCACTGTTTTCAGCATTATTTGTTGTCAGTGGAATTGATTGCTGTTGCATAAACCGGCGTGCACCAACCAGAACCTGCCGGTCCCGCACAGTACCCGCAACGCCGTAGCCCGTATGCGAATTAAATGACTCAACTGAATCCAGCGCGAGTCCTTTTTTGTTGGCGGCAGATACCAATGCTGTGGCAATCGGGTGCTCTGATGCGCTTTCAACAGAGGCGGCGAGCTGCAGAACTTCGTCGCTGTTAAAATTATTTTCTGTACTTATACTGGTTAGTTCGGGCTTTCCTTCGGTTAGTGTGCCGGTCTTGTCAAAAGCGAAAACGGTTGATTTTTGCAGGCCCTGAAGTGCCGTGCCCTGTCGGAAAAATACACCCCGCTCAGCTGCAGCGCCGGTACCAACGATAATTGACGTTGGAGTTGCCAGCCCCATCGCACACGGGCAGGCAACAATTAAAACAGATACTGCAGCAACCAGAGCAAACCCGAGAGCCGGTTGGGTGCCAAAGATATACCAGCCAATAAAAGTGGCAATTGCTATTAGCATCACTACTGGCACAAATACACCGCTGATGCGGTCAACGGTTGTTTGTATTGGAAGCTTTGCACCCTGTGCAGATTCAACCATGGAAATGATTTGTGCCAGCACAGTGTCTTTTCCAACACTGGTGGCTCTAAAAGTAAAAGTACCGTTTTGGTTAACCGAACCTGCAATAACTTCTGAATCGGTTGTTTTGTTTACCGGCGCAGGTTCACCACTGAGCATGCTTTCATTAACCCAGGAATTTCCGCTTATTACTATGCCGTCTACGGCAATATTTTCACCGGGTTTTATTTGCAGGATATCACCCGGTACGATCGATTCGACATCAACCTCTACCGGTACATCATCTCGAATTACAGTGGCGGTGTTGGGTTGCAGCGTGATCAGTTTCTGTATTGCCTGTCCGGTTCGGCCTTTGGCACGTGCTTCCAGGTAGCGGCCCAATAATATCAATACAACAATGACTACCGCCGATTCAAAATAAATATTCGCAGCACCTGCAGGCAATAGATTCCCGAAAAATAAAGAGACCACAGAATACCCATAGGCTGCAGCCGTACCGAGTGCCACCAGTGAATTCATATCCGGATGACCGCGTAACAAACGTGGAATACCGATTTTGAAAAACACCAGACCGGGACCGAACAGCACCAGTGTGGTTAAGAAAAATTGAATAAGCTGATTGGTACGGGTGCCGATGGTAGTGGCGATAAACTCGTTAACTGATGGAAACAGGTGAGATCCCATCTCCATTGCAAACACCGGAATAGCCAGAACAAAAGCTATTATGGTCAGTCTTTTTAGCTCACTTGAATGATCAACTCGTAGCGAGTCGTCATTACCCGATTCCTGCGAGCGCTCAGTGGACGGGTAGCCAGACTCAGTCAGTGTAGTGGTAACGTCAGTCGGGCTGACGATTGACTCTGTATAAGTGACGTCCGCTGTTTCTGTTGCCAGATTCACCGATGCATCAGTGACTCCCGGAATAGTTTTTATGGTGGTTTCCACCCGCGCCACACAGGAGGCGCAGGACATACCGTCAATGGCGATAGAAATGGACTTCACGGCTATTCCGGCCTCATAAATAGTGAGTGTGTATTTGAGTCAGTATTTAGCCTCCAGTAACTGGAAGGTCAAACTATTTTTAACCTGCAATGGCCTGCGTAGGAGCACGCGTTACCTGATCAGACGATTCTTACCTGATCAGACAATTCTGGGGCTCATCGAGGTGGTCACTTTCGCATTACTGTTGGTAGTAGAAACAGCCAGTGTTTTTTTCAGGATTTTCTGCAATCGGTTGTCGAAGTGTCCGAACGGTTTTACCGGTGTACTTATAACCGTAAATGGTACATGGACTTCTTGGCCTGCGCGCAGTGTCATTGGGCCGGTTTTTGTCAGATCAGAAAAATCAAAATAACCATGGTCTGTTTTAACCGGACTGATATCGGTGATAGTTATTTCGTGATCAGATGTATTCCTGATAACTGCCGCAATGCTCTTTTTGCCCCATTGATGAGCGATTTGCACATGTAATCTATCGGTTAATAACTCGATTCGGGCATCTGCTTCTGAAGGTTCATGCTTCGCTGCGATAACGGTGGTCGAGAATGCCGGGGCAGCGACTGCAGTTATGCCGGCACCAATCCCTTTGATGGCTGCGCGTCTGGTTATTTTCATCATTTTATCTCGTTTTGCAGGGTGTAATATCGCTATAGGGACTTTATATTGAAAATTCAAGTGTATGTGCTGCTGTGATGTGATTCAATCTGTAACTTGCAGGTTCAGTATGGCTGAGAAGTATTGTATGTGGAGTATGCGTAGTGAAAAAAATCGGCATTATTGGTGGGCTGGCATGGCCGTCAACCGCGGACTACTATCGGTTGATTTGCAAAAAGGCGAATGACCATTTTCAGGAGGCCGGTGCTGCTTCGCCGTTTCCGACACCATCAATCGTTATTGAGTCACTTAATATCTCTGAAACTCGATCAGCCCGGGGGGTTGATGGTGATGATTCATCGTGGCTAAATTACGAAAAAATATTCAGGGATACTTTTAAGCGGCTGCAAATTGCCGGTGCTAATATCGGAATGATAGCCAGCAATACTCCACATACGCGACTGCATCGCATATGTGAGGGTCTGGATTTTCCGATTGTCAGTATTCTCGATACAACTGCCGCCGCTGTTGCTGCCGCAGGCGGCAAGAATGCGTTAATTCTTGGTACTCCCGTAACAATGAGAAGTGAAGTATACCCTCGAACTATGCAAGATCACGGTGTTGCATCGCTTACGCAACCGGATAACTACGATATAGATGTATTGCACCGGCTTATCGATGTTGATCTGTACCAGGGCAGGGTAGACGGCGCTGCCGCGCAAATTCTTGAGATAAGTAAAAAGTATGTTGGGGATCCGTCAACGGATATTGTTTGTCTCGCCTGTACCGAGCTGCCATTGGGTTTTCCTGATTTTACTGATACAGCCTGTTTTGAATATCAGGGAATTCGCTTTGTAAATACAATTGCAGCCCATGTGGATGCTGTATTGAAGCATGCATTAGCCTGAATGATTGTCAGTTTATTTTTTACTTTTTTCTCAACACGTACATTGATTCAAAATGAAACTTAAATTTTTGGCCTTATTAATAAATGATATCAGGTAACGTTATTATGGCAGCGGACAGTAATGAAGTGTTGTGGCAAAAAATATGCGAAGAAAGAACTGTTTTTATAGAAAAAACCTTCGGCCCCCTTCAGGAAGATATTCTTAAAATAGGGCATATGACAGGAGTTTGGCCGGGCGGGGGGCTATATAAGCTTAAAGCCATAGAGCTTGGCAAGGATAAATGGTTGTACACAACTTTTGGGTTATCAAATCCCGACATGCCAACGACGGTAACTGTCTCTGATCTAAACGTTGAATCAGAAAATGACCGTGTTACAGGGTCAGGTAATACGCTCTCAAAGAAGGAAAATGTCCCTTCCTATCCGGGAAGGCCTGGCTATGGGTATGAAATAATGATCGTAGCGAATGAATCATCTGATTGGCCGCTATGGTTTTTGCAGTGGGCTGTAAATGCAGAGATTTTGAATGACGCTGACTTATTAGGGAGAGTAGAAAAGTATGATGGTTTAACAATTGAAGACATCGCTGTAGGCGATGGCCAATATATTAATGTGTTTATTTCACTTGCCAACAGCCCCTTGCCAAAATCGATTCAGCTGACGAATGGGGAAGCCAGGATTTTGGTGGCTACTGTTATAACTGATGATGAAATGGCATGGTCGATGAGCAATGGTCGTCAAGCACTAAACGAAGCTCTAAGTGCTGCTAATGTAGGTCAGTTTAGCAGCCTTGACAGAGCTTCAATTTTCTACTCTGAACCGCTGGATTATTCAACTATAGATAGTATTGAAAAGGCTAAGTCCTTTCATGAAAAAGGCCTTTTGCGTAAGACTTATCTATTTCCACTTGAGTTTGGCGGCAAAGACATTGAGGTGAACATTATTTATCTCCCTCGGCATGCGGCAAATAAGAAAAAAGCAGTTGAAGAGCAAGTCATGCAACTGGCACAACAAGGTAAAATTGAGAACTATTCTGCGAAACCTGTTTATAAGGGAGAAAGCTTTATAGCCACCACCATCGAAATTGAAGCTTCCGGACCTGATGGACTCAAACAGACAATCGAAATATGGTAAAAAGAGATAGCAATGGCTTGCATTCGACGCATTATGTGCTGTCCAAATGCCATTCCGCTGCGCTCTGTTGTATGGCTTTTTGAACAGACTGCACTGCGCAACTGAAGTCGGCATTCTGGTATTTTACTTTTTTGATACTTTCTGGCTGATCCACAAACCAAGTGCAATAAACAATAGTCCTGCATAGTCGCTGAAGTCAGGTGACTCATTAAGAAAGACTGTCCCCAGAATTAGTGCAATGGGCGGTATAAGAAACGTTACCAGCACGGTATTGGTTGGGCCTGCAGAGTGTATTAATTTAAACCACACCACAAAGGCACAGGCAGTGCTAAATGCTGCCAGTGTCACCAGTGCAATGACTGATCGTGCAGTCGGCATGTGTGTTATTGGCCAGTCGGCAATTGCTGCCAGTGGAAGTATCCATAGTGCTCCTGCCAATAACATACCTGCGGCAGAAACGGCAGGTGCACGGGACGCAAAGCGTCTGCCGTATACATTGGCAAATCCGTAACTGAGTGTAGCGCCAAGCATTGCCAGTTGGCCTGTGATTTCTGAACCCAGTCCTTTGATTGCATTGGCACCCATGATCAATGCAACACCTGTCATGCCCAGAATTACACCAGTTAATTTACCGGGTGTGATTTTTTCGTCGTTTGTGAGTACGTGTGCCACAAGCAGAGTAAAGAGAGCCGATGTGGAATTTAATATTCCGGCCACACCACTCTCGATTCGTGTTTGTGCCCAAAGGATCAATGCAACAGGCAGTGCCGCTCGCAGTAGTCCGAGCAGGGAAATTTCATATAAAAACTGTCGGTCGAGTATGATGCGATCTTTTTTTAAAGTGACATAAATTAATAAGAGCACACCCGCCAGTGCAAGGCGACTAAATGCGGTAGTAAGTACCGGGATACTTTCGAGGCTGATTGCCATGAGCAAAAATGAACAGCCCCATAAAAGCGCTAACAGTAATAGCAGTCCCCGGTCACGTTGCTGCATTGGTGTTATTGGCAAGCGATTTTAAACTGTCTGCCGGCGCTTCAGCTCTTTCATTCATACCGTAGTCGCGTTCAACGTTAACAACTCGCAGCCTATAGTTGGCAAAGTAGCTTGAGCGACCAATGTTTTGTGCAATACGGTGTTCGGCAATATTACGCCATTCATCCAGTGCATCGTGACTTTCAAAAAACGAAATTGATAAAAGCTTATCTTTGTCTGTCAGGCTTTGAAATCGTTCTACAGAAATAAAACCGGAAATCGCCTCAAGTGTACTTTTTAATTCTGCTGCCAATTTGAGGTAGTCATCTTTGTGCTCGGCTTTTGGCCATACTTCGAATATAACACCGATCATGTTGTGCTCCTGTGTGTTCAGTTGGCAGCGTGGTAGCAGAGTATTGCCTGCAGTATCGCATAGAGTCCAATATCTGCAAAAAAGGCGATTACTGTCAGCAGTGCTCCATCACTTAGGTCGGAGTCAGTTCAATCAGCGTCATCTCACTTATTGTGCCCAGCCTCATGATGGGTCCCCAGGTGCCAGTACCCTGTGAGACATACAGTGTTGAACCATTGTGTTGATAGCTTCCTTTAAGAAACGGAAACTGGCGTTTAACCAGTACGCAAAATGGCCAGACCTGCCCACCATGTGTATGGCCGGATAACATCAGATCAACGCCGTTGTCTGCCGCATATTCAAAGCCTTGTGGTCGGTGATAAAGCAGCACCTGAAATTTGTCGGAGGAGCGTGTAATCGATGGCAGTTCGCGTTCTACCTGGGCAGAATTTTCGGCATCATCAATACCAATTATTTCAAGCTCACCCTGTAGTGCAGTATCACTCCTGAGTATTTTTACATTATTGGCTTCAATAGCATCAATAGCCGCCTGCAGATTGACATAGCGCTCGTGATTGCCAAGACATAAATATACCGGGCAGCTAAAATTGGCTAATGGTTGCAGGTAGTCGGTATCTACCGCGCTGGAATCGACCAGATCACCGGTGATAAAGACTACATCCGGTTTATGTGCGTTTGTCTGTGTAACCACTTTATTTACAAATTCACTGGTACGGCTTCCGGCGTGGATATCACTCAGGTGCATTAAACGGTATGAGTTCCTGAGTTTGTTACTGCTTAACGAAATTTGAGTATTTTGAATAATCTGTGCGGTCCGAACTGCATAGAAAGTGGCTGCAATCCAGAGTACTGTAGCTATCAGCGCAACAGTAGCAGATGGAAAAATCAGTAGTAGCGGTGAACAGAGCAATACCGTGTTCATCAAAATGGTTGTCAGCCCTATCAATTGCGTTGCGGGCCATTTGGTTTTGAGATTTGCAGTCTGGAATGATGAAAAAATCCAGATACTGACTATCGGTGTTAGCAGTAAGCTCCAGCCAAGTGCTGCACCTGTACGGGTTGCCGTCCACCAGGTAAAAAGTGCGGTGAGTGGTGCAACCACGATCAGCCATATGATGGGCGTCGCAGCGGCCATAAACTTGATTCGGTTTAACATAAATGGAGCAGTATTAGAGCGGAGGGCAGGAGCGGAAAGGTCAGCCAGTGTTGCTTAACGTCAGTGATAATTGTTTTTTTAACCGGGCTGCTGGTCTGAGCTGTCAGGCATCATACTCCTAAATACTCATCGCGTATCCATGTTTCGGATCGCAATGTGTCGCTGTCACCGCCCCATACGACCACGCCTTTTTCAACAACGTAGTGTCTGTCTGCGATATTCATCAGGTCATTCAGATTTTTATCGACAAGTAAAATAGACAGACCCTGCTGTTTGAGCTCTGCAATTGAGCGCCATATTTCACCGCGTACCAATGGTGCAAGGCCTTCTGTAGCATCGTCCAGAATGAGCAGATCAGGGTTGGTCATTAGAGCGCGTCCGATGGCGAGCATTTGTTGTTCACCACCGGAGAGTAGATTTCCCATGCTCGATAATCGATCGGCCAGTGCCGGAAAGAGACTGAGAATACGGTCTTCTGTCCAGCTGTTGCTATGTTGTTGTCGGTTGGCAGCTGTCGCTACCAGGTTTTCGTGTACCGTCAGGTTAGGGAAGATCTGGCGGCCTTCAGGCACCAGTGACAATCCAAGTCTGGCAATTTTGTGCGACGCGTAGCCCGTGATGTTATTTTTCTTGTAGGTGATCTGACCGCTGGTGATCTGGCCGCCAATGGCGGGCATCATGCCCATCACAGAATGCAGCGTCGTGGTTTTACCCATACCGTTGCGTCCAAGCAATGTCACGACTTCGCCTTCATTCAATTGCAGCGACATACCAAACAATGCCTGGCTGCTGCCGTAGTTTGCCGAGAGGTCAGCTATGCTAAGCATAGGCGTCGTCCTCACCCAGGTAAGCCGCTCTGACGTCTGCGTTGGACTGTATCTCCTGTTGGTTGCCAGTGGCGATAAGTCGACCGTAAACCAATACCGATACTCGGTCCGCCAGTGCAAAGACTGCATCCATATCGTGCTCGATCAATAAAATCGTTTTTTCACCTTTAAGTTTTTGCAGTATGTCGACCATTAACCTGGATTCTTCCGGACCCATGCCAGCCATTGGTTCATCCAGCAATAGCAGCGATGGTTCTGTTGCCAGTGCCATCGCAACTTCCAGTTGCCGGCGTTCACCGTGTGAAACGGCAGCAGCCAGTTTGTTTGCACTGTTGGCAAGACCGGTGGTTTGCAAATAACCAAATGCGGGCTCGAGTAGGCGAGAGTCTGTTGTCGCGTTTCGCCAAAAACTAAACGAGTGGCCTGCATGTGCCTGTACCGCGAGGGCGACATTTTGCAGCAGCGTCATATCTGCAAATAGTGATGTAATCTGGAACGAACGGGCAAGGCCAGCGCGTGCATACTTGTGCGCAGGTTTGCCAGTGAGGTTTTTACCTTTGAACTCTATACGGCCGCTATCGGGCTTTAGCAATCCCGAGAGCTGGGAAATAAGTGTGGTTTTACCAGCGCCGTTCGGGCCGATCAATGCGTGTACTTCTCCCTGAAGTACATCAAGGTTTACATGGTCGGTCGCAAAAACGCCGCCAAACCGTTTGCACAGATCGATGGTACGCAGAATCGGCTGTTGATGTGCTGGTGTCATTGAGCGTTTTATGACTCTGAGCCTGATTGCTGCGTTTTCGGCTGTTGATCTTGATGCAATTTATTTCTAAAAGACAATCGATCAAGTGCACCAGCCAGTCCGCCTCTGAAAAACAGCACCGATAAAATTAACATCACACCAAAAGGCAAATGCCAGTGAATGGTGAAGTCGCGCAGTATTTGCTCAAGTAATATAAATACGGCAGCGCCAAAGACTGGCCCGCATAAAAACGCGGCACCACCCAGTATAACCATAAACATTAACTCGCCTGAGCGCGTCCAGTCCATCATTTCAGGTGATATAAAAGTGGTGAAGTTACCGAGTAAAAAACCCGCGTAGCCACATATTGCGCCGGAGATAACAAACGCCACCAGCTGATAGCGATAACAGTGTACCCCGAGCGAACGCATGCGTTCTTCGTTGGAACGCGCGCCTTGTAAAGTCAGACCAAAGCGTGATCGAGTGATTTTATAAACAATGAATATCGTGACCAGTAGTGACAGATAGCAAACCATATACAGCGTCAGCGGGTTATCGAGACTGATCAATGGAAACTCGGATCGAACATCAATGGTTAGTCCGTCATCACCACCGTAATTTTCAAGTGCGACGATGGCATAAAAAATCATCTGGCCAAATGCCATGGTGATCATAATAAAATTCACACCGCGGGTTCGCAGTGAGATAGCACCTGTTAGCAGCGCGAACAAAGCACTGACACCAATGGCGAGCCCAAGGTGGAGAAATCCGTTGTAAGAGGCAAGGCTTTCCATGCCACCGTACAAAGCGTGATAGGTTGGAATACCGACGGCATAGGCACCAAGGCCCAGATAGGCGGCATGACCAAAAGACACCAGCCCGCCAAACCCGAGTATCAGATTCAGTGCAGTGGCGGCAAGTGCAAGTATTACCAGCCGGGTAAACACATCAAGCCAGAAGGGCTGACCGGTTAAAAATAATACCGGCGGCACTGTGGCCAGTGCTACTAGTAGTAGTGCGTTAATCCAGAACGCAGCATTTCGCAGCGGGTTCTTTGCAGGAGGTAGTTCAGAGACGGACATATATTAACGGCTGGATGCCGGAAACAGACCTTGCGGCCGTATGGCAAGAATAACTGCCATCAGCAGGTATATGAGCATCGCAGAGATAGCGGGGGCTGCGGTTTCTGCAGCCTGCTCAGACATGATCAGTTTAAAAAGATCATCCAGATATGACCTGCCAAGAGTATCAATAAGGCCAATCAGTAAGGCAGCGATAAACGCTCCTTTCATAGAACCAATACCGCCAATAATAATAACTACAAATGTGGTGATAATAATTTCATTGCCCATGCCAATACTTGCTTCGGCTATTGGCGCGACCAGCAGACCGGCAAGACCTGCCAGTGCCGCACCCATAGCGAACACACCGGTAAAAAGCGTTTTTATATCAATGCCGAGTGCACCGACCATGGTGCGATTTGAAGCACCGGCTCTGATTAGCATACCGAGCCTTGTGTGGTTAACAACAATATACAAGCCCGCTGCGGCAAGCAGACCAACGGCAATAATCAGTAGTCTGAAAGTTGGTACCACCACACCGGGTAGTACTTCCACCTGGCCATTGAGTATGGCGGGGAGTGGAATGGCGATGCCAGCCGGCCCCCAAACCAGTTCTGCAATGGTATCGAGGCAGAGTATTAAGCCAAACGTTGCAAGCACATGATCCAGATGGTTGCGTGCATAGAGTTGTCTGATAACTACCAGTTCGATAATCAATCCACATACCGCAGTAAGCGGTAGTGCTAACAGTGCTGCCAGTGCAAAAGAGCCGGTGAGTTTAGTCAGAGAGGCGCAGATAAAAGCGCCCAGCCTGTACAGCGAACCATGCGCCAGATTGACAAAGTCCATGATACCGAACGTAAGGGTAAGCCCCGCAGACAGCAGAAACAGCAAAATGCCAAGCTGCAATCCGTTCAGTAGTTGAATAAGGAGGAGGGATGATTCCATGAATCAAAGAGGATCCGTGCCGTGAGCAAAACTGTAGTTAACAGATTGCTCTCCGGCACGTAGCACAATTACTTTACAAGCTGCAATCAGCAGCGTAAGTATCCTGATGGTCGTCAAGTACGACTTTATTTATTTCGGTTGTCCAGTTGCCATCTGCATCTTCCACAACAGTGCGGCTGTAGAAGTCCTGAATTGGCATGTGGTTGTTACCGTAGGTGAAGTCGCCGCGAACTGATGCAAAGTCTGCCTTCATCATTGCTTCACGCATACCGTCTTTGTCACTCAGGTCTCCATTCACTGCATCGACTGCAGATTTAATGAGAAGAATTGAATCATAAGCTTGTGCTGCATAGAAAGAAGGGTACGAGCCGTGTTGTTCACGGAAGTCTGCAACAAATTTATTGTTCGCTTCATTGTCGAGATCCGGCCCCCAGTGCTGGGTGCTGACTGAACCGAGTACGCCTTCCATACCACCTTCCTGCAGTTTTGGCAGTGACAGAGAATCTACAGTGAATACAGTGTACAAAGGCAATGTGTCACGCAGACCCGCTTGCTGGTACTGCTTGATAAAAGCCGGTCCCGCTTTACCGGGATAAAAAACAAAAATGCCTTCGGCACCGGATGCTTTGGCCTTGGCAAGTTCAGCAGAGAAATCAAGTTGTGCGTCTTTGCCCCACCTGGTCATGTCTTTGCCGAGGATTTCGCCTTTAAATGTTCTCTCGACACCGGCTACCATATCTTTGCCTGCGGCATAGTTCGGTGCCATCACGTACAGAGACTTTACACCCTGCTGATTTAAAGTTTCTCCCATGGCCATTGGTGTCTGGTCGTTCTGCCATGAGGTTGAAAAAAAGTTCTCGTGGCACAGTTTACCTGCAACCGGTGAGGGTCCCGCGTTGGCGCTGATTAGGAATTTTCCTGCATCAAGAACTGACTTGCGAGATGCAAGCAACACATGTGACCAGATATAGCCCGCAACAAAATCAACATCGTCCTGTTTAACCAGTTTGTCGGTTGCCTGCTTGCCGACTTCTGGTTTAAACCCGTCGTCTGCCATAATCAGGTTTACCTGTTTGCCGCCCATGGTGTTGTCGATATGTTTAAGAGCCAGATTGACGGCTTTTTCCTGATCTTGTCCGATCGATGCAGCACCGGTTGTAAGTGTGGTGATGAAGCCGATTTTCACTTCGTCTGCCGACAATACGACCGGTGCATACAGTGCCGCACTGACCAGTGCGCTCGTGAGTAGTTTTTTCATTGGTAGATTCCTCCTGATATCGTCGGGCTGACCCCGATTTAGAGCAATCGTATCACTAGTCGGCAAAAGAAGGCTTGCCGGATTCGTCTAAATCAGACAGACACGGCACAGCTGGGCCACAGCTGAATTAGGGGCTTTAAATCAGCGAGTTCGGGCCTTTGGCATTGCCAGACAGTGATTTTGTGGTTTTTCTTATTGTTTTTTTGTGTCATGACGCTATAATGATTGACAGTAGCGACCTGTGAGCTGGAGCTGATCGAGCAAATCCGGGAAATTGTTAACGCTTTTTTCCGGAGAATCCAACAGGGGCCGGCGGGTGCACTATATAGGTATGCCTTATCGCCTTTCACAGTGACAGAACCCGATTCACACAGAAAGTTGAAGTGGTTGGGTTCTATTGTCCCGAATAGATCACAAGTGATCCTGAGATTAACCAAGAAAGAAAGCTGGAGATTATTTTGAATAAGCATTTGCTTGCAGTAGCGTTGAGCGCCGCGTTTGTCACAGCCTGCGGTGGAAGTGATTCCGGCTCTGTTGTCGCTGCTCCTGTCTCGGGCGGGAGTTCACAAACAGGAGTGGCCAGTGAAGTTGGCTCAGGTGAAGTTGGCTCAGGTGAAACAGAATCAAACACGGATGCTGTGATTGCTGAAGACGCTGCAGAAGCATCAAACACTTCAGAAGGTGTATCTGTTGAAGATGCTGCAGAAACTACAGATACTCCGGAAGTTGTGGTTGTTCAGGATACTGCACAAACAACAGATACTTCGGCAGTTGTTGTGGTTGAGGAAACTACAGATACTTCAGAAGTTGTAGTAGATGAAGATACTGCAGGGACTACCGGAAGCGCGGTTGCTGAAGATCCTGTGCAGGTCACGGATACCATAGACAACAATAATGAAGAAGCCGATGCATTCGCAGTGCCACCACCTCAGGGGTTACTTGCCACTGCTCAGCCCACTTTCAGCTGGCCGGCAGTAGCCAACGCAGAACAGTATAAAATAGTGGTTAAAGATGCCGGTGGCAGCGGTTATGAGCGCACGCTTGATCCAATGGCAGCAAATTGCCAGACCGGTGAAGGTACCTGTAGTGCCACTACCAGTCTTGCTTACCACGACAACGATCTGACCTGGCACGTTGAGTCCACTGTGGATGGCGCTTCCGGACCGGTTTCCGATTCTTATAACATCACCACACCTCTGTCAGAGAATCTACAGCCGATTAAATCGAGCGATGGCGGCTGTGAAGCGTGGGCCTCCGTGGCTTACGGCAAGTATGTTGTATTGAACAACAGCTGGAATTCCCGCTCGATCAATGACCCGAACTGGTCACAGTTGATCAATGTCACCGAAAACGCCAACGGTACAATTTCACCAGCCTGGGCCTACGACTGGCGCGGTCAGTTTGATGGTGATGAAATCGAAGTGAAAGCGTACCCTGAAGTATTGTATGGCCCGAAGCTCGGTACCCATGTTTCCGGCACCAAAGAAGAAACCGGTCTGCCGGAACAAGTCAGTCAGCTGCCTGAGTTTGTGGTGAGCTATGACTACAGTGAAACCGGAAACGCCGAACGCAACGTAGCACTGGAATCGTTCTTTCACGACTCAGATGACATCCGTGGCCCGTGCGATGATCACGACAATCGCGTCTATGAAATGATGATCTGGGTAAACAACCCGTCTATCAGAACACCGGGTAAACTGGCACTCACCGGTGTCATGGTCGACAACCAGCTCTGGAATGTCTACATCAAGCCGGACAGCAATAAACACTACATAGCATTTACTGCACAAAATCCTACCACCAGCGGCACCTTAAACTGGAAGCGCTTCGTTGACTGGACTCGCGACTGGACTGCTGCCAACGCTGAAGAACGCCAAATCGATGTACTCGATCCGAGCTTTTATATGGGTGCTATCGAAATAGGGACAGAAATGTGGTGGGGTGAGGGCACTTTTACACTCAACAAGTTTGAAGTTACTTTTTAATTGACGGTAGCTTATACATCCGTGTTGATGCGGTATCTGGCTGCCGCACACGAGTCTCTTATCTCGTACGATTAACTACAGCTATGCTGAAACCTACACCGGACCGTTAACTAACACGGTCCGTTTTTTTATGCGCACCTCAGACTGACCGGCGCACTTTAAATTGACCCGGCCCCCGAACCTGCCGTCGTCACTCAGCGGCAGCTAACCGACGGCGATTTGTAGCATTATTGATACAAATAACTTCGGGAACCAATGTACACAATTGCAGTCACATTTTGACAGACAGCTCCAGTTCATCTGGAAATTCGTCTGTTACTTATCGCAATAGCAGATCGGGCTCGAATGTGCAAAGCAATACAATGACAGCATCGCCTACATCCTGTCACCGCCAGTCAGTAGTCGTGCAATTCTGCACGTGCTGCCATCGTTCGATCAATTCGCCAGTTGAATCGAATCTGCACACAATCTATCTCATCAGCATTGCCAGTCATGTCAGTCGGGTGGTTGCTTGCTGACCTAACACACATCTACAGGGTTCAAATGAAAAACATTAATCGACGTCAATTTATCGCATCCGCCGCTGGCGTATCAGCGCTGGGCTTAACAGGATCATTGTCATTCCTTCCGTCTGCAATAGCTGGAGAAGTCAGATCAAAAGGCTATTACAGTTATAAGGTCGGTGACGATATCGAAGTCATCTCACTGTATGACGGTATCTGGGAAAAGCCACATGATGAAAATTTTATTCCCGGTGTCTCTGTAGAAGAAACACGAGCAGCTCTTAAAAAGGCGGGCGTCGAAGATAAATTTGTACCAATCGAATTTGCATTCACAGTAGTTAAGTCAGGTGGTAAAACCATTTTGATCGATGCCGGTACAGGCGGCCAGCTTGCACCAACCGCAGGCCTTGCCTCTGCAGGCATGAAGGCGGCAGGTATTTCCCCTGGTGATATCGACACCATATTAATATCGCACATGCATCCGGATCATATTTTTGGCCTGATGGAAAAAGAAACCAATGCACAGGTTTATCCGGACGCTGAAATTCTGGTTGGCGAAACCGAGTACAACTTCTGGACAGAAGACGGTTTAATTGAAAAGCTACCTGAAAGACGACAAGGCCTGGCCAAGCGCATACAGGCAACTTTCCCTGAATGGAAAAACGTTAATCTATTTAAAAACGGACAGGAAGTTGTACCCGGCGTTACCGCAATGGATACCCCGGGCCATACAGCCGGTCACACTGCCTTTATCGTAAGCAGTGGCAACGATCAAACCATGTTGCTGGGTGATCTTATGGTCACACCTGCGCTGTTTCTCAGCAACCTCGACTGGCAGTTATCTTTCGACGCCGACAAAGACATGGCATCTGCAACACGCAAAGCGGTAGTTGCTCAGGCCGTGGCAGACAATATCAATATTGCCGGTTATCATTTTGGTTTCCCTAATTCAGGAAAAATCGAAAAAGACGGCAGTGGCTACGTGTTTAATCCGGTTAGTGCATAAAAGCTGAAATGTAGGCCCGGGTTGCGGCATTAGCCGCACCCCGGGTTCCTCACTTAACCTCAAGACAAGCACTGTCCGGACTGCGTATCAAATAGATGGATATGTTCGGGTCTTACGTGAAACCGGTCAGGGCTTGCAACAGAAGCGCTATAAACACCCGGCAGATTTACGGTTAGCTGTTGTTCGCTGTTAGCCAGGCATCCGTGAAGCAATGTGGTAGCGCCAAGCGGTTCGTTAAACCCCTGTTCAATTTTCAGCGCTCCGTTGTCGTCGGCTTCTAAATGTTCCGGACGGATGCCAACCATTACTTCTTTATTTTGAGCTGTATTGTGCTGTTGCATGTTATCGACAGTCAGTGTTGATCCGTTTTTAAACACGATACGACCCGATTCCAGAGAGGCAGGTAGTATATTCATTGCCGGACTACCGATGAACTGAGCTGCAAACAATGTTTGCGGATGAAGGTAGACTTCCATCGGTGTACCTACCTGTTCGGCAATGCCGTTATTCATCACCACCATTCGATCAGCCATGGTCATGGCTTCTACCTGATCATGGGTGACATACAGTGATGTCACACCCAGCTTGGATTGCAGCTGTTTTATTTCCAGTCGCATTTGTACACGCAATTTGGCATCAAGATTGGAAAGCGGTTCATCAAAAAGAAATACTGCAGGTTCCCGCACGATGGCGCGTCCCATGGCTACCCGTTGACGCTGCCCGCCGGATAACTCGCGCGGTTTACGGTCGAGATAAGGTTCCAGCTGCAACAGGTTTGCGGCCTCTGTAACCTTTTCTCGAATAACTTTTTTCGCAACCCCGGCTATTTTTAAACCGTAAGCCATGTTTTGTCGTACCGACATATGAGGGTACAAAGCGTAGTTCTGAAATACCATGGCAATATCACGGTCCATAGGTTCTTTTTCATTAACCCGCTGACCGTCAATTCTCACTTCACCCGCTGACACGCCTTCAAGCCCGGCAACCATTCTTAATAGTGTAGATTTACCGCAACCGGACGGGCCAACGATAACGATGAATTCTCCGTCTTCTACATCAATGCTGACACCACGGATTACTTCGGTTTTACCGAATCGTTTCTCTACTTTATCTATTTGCAGGCTTGCCATATTATTTTTCGCTATCGACCAAACCGCGTATAAAGAGTTTTTGCATTGAGACGACTACTATTACCGGTGGTATCATTGCCAGTATCGACGTTGCCATAATAACCGGCCATTCGGCGACGTCATCCCCTGATGGAAACATCTGCTTTATTCCCATGACTATGGTGTTCATTTCAGGGTCTGTGGTAATCAGCAAGGGCCAAAGATACTGATTCCAGCCATAGATATACAAAATTACAAACAGAGCCGCAATATTAGTACGGCTCATTGGCAGTACAATATCTATAAAAAAGCGCATCGGCTTAGCGCCGTCAACACGTGCTGCTTCTGCCAGTTCATCAGGGATAGTCATGAAAAACTGGCGGAATAAAAATGTTGCGGTAGCTGATGCAATTAATGGAAAAATCAGTCCGGAGTAACTGTTTAACATGCCAAAGCCTGCCACCACT
Organism: uncultured Granulosicoccaceae bacterium; assembly: GCA_964388065.1. Classification (GTDB taxonomy): domain Bacteria; phylum Pseudomonadota; class Gammaproteobacteria; order Granulosicoccales; family Granulosicoccaceae. The sequence continues at coordinate 3,561 of CAYLZS010000187.1, read as the reverse complement.
TCGAAGGTAGGCACGATTCGTACTTCAACCGGCAGCATCAGGGTCAGGAAAATCATCCAGAAAAATACACTGCGTCCTGGAAAACGAAAGTACACAATGGCAAACGCAGACAGTAGCGAAATAACTATTTTTCCAACAGCTATTCCCACTGCCATAATCAGTGAGTTGATTAACATGGTTGATACCGGCACGTTGATGCCTGATAGCAAGGCTCTTTTATAGTTCTCTATCAGGTGATCACCCGGCCAAAGTGGCATTGGCGGAGAGACAATCTCTGGTTGTGTCACGGTAGATGCAACAAAAGCCAGCCAAATAGGAAAAAAGACAATCAACACACCCACAATCATAAATGCATGGGTTAGCCACAAACCGGCACCGCGCCGTTCCACCATGCCTGCATCTGTATCCGGCCTGGTCATGGCTGCTTCGGTGTGGGTTGAGCGCATTAGTAGTGAACCCGTTTTTCTAAATACTTGAACTGTATAACCGTGAGCAAACCGACAAGCAGCAACAACACGACAGACTGTGCAGCAGAAGACCCGAGATCCTGTCCTACAAAACCATCGGCAAAAACTTTATACACAAGAACGGTGGTTGCCTGTTGCGGGCCACCGGAAGTAATAGTGTGTATTACGCCAAAGGTTTCAAAGAAGGCATAAACAATATTAACCACCAGTAAAAAAAATGTGGTCGGAGACAGCAACGGCAAAACAATGGTATAAAACCTGCGCCAAAAACGTGCGCCGTCAATTGCCGCTGCCTCGATTACAGATTTTGGCACTGCCTGTAGGGCCGCAAAGAAAAACAAAAAGTTATAACTGATTCGCCCCCACGCTGAAGCTACTACAACAAGTCCCATCGCTTCACCATCATTCAACACGTGGTTCCAGTCGTATCCGAGCTGTCCCAAATACCACGACACAACACCTACTCGTGTGTTAAACATAAAGAGCCACAATACACCAGCCACCGCAGGTGCTACTGCATAGGGCCAGATAAGCAAGGTACGATAAGTACCAGCGCCCTTAATCAACCGGTCCGCCATCACCGCGAGAAACAACGCCGGTACCATGGAAACCAGTGTTACCAGAGTAGAGAATATGGCCGTAGTTAAAAATGATGCCCGGTAGTATTTGTCTTCAAATAGAAATTCAAAATTCCCAAGGCCAACGAATTGTGCAGACAATCCAAACGGGTCGGGAATAAACAGCGATTGCCAGATTGCCTGACCGGCCGGGTAGAAAAAAAATACTATTGAGACAACAAGCTGAGGCAGGACCAGCGCGAGTGGTAACAACAAGCCTTTGAATGTGACTCGTTTATCCATGGATCAAACTGGTGCTATTGAGTATTGAAATACAACGGTACATAGGACTTAAAAGTTACCCGCCCGGGCAGTTGCCGGGCGGGCAGGCAGGTACCTAACGATTGGCCTGTTCAAAACGGCGAAGCAATTTGTTGCCGCGTTCCACTGCACTGTCCAGTGCCGTTTGCGCGTCTTTATCACCAGCCCAGACGGATTCGAGTTCTTCATCAATAATGCCGCGAATCTGGTCAAACGAACCCAGCCGTAAGCCTTTAGAGTTGGCGGTAGGTGCTTTTGCTGTCATTTGAATTACAGCGATATCGGTACCCGGATTTTTATCGTAAAAACCCTCGATTCTGGTCTGCTTTCCCGCTGCTGCAGTAATAGGCAGATAGCCGGTGTTCTGATGCCACTTCGACTGGATATCACTGGAAGATAAAAAGTTGAGGAATGCAGCAACGCCTTTGTATTCATCATCTTCGTGACCAGACATTACCCAAAGAGATGCACCACCGATAATAGTGTTTTGCGGCGCGCCACCTGCACCTTCCCAGTAAGGCAGCGGATGTACAGAAAAGTCGAATTCGGCTTCAGAGCTAATGCCCGCGTAACCCGCAGAGCTTTCAGTGAACATGGCACATTCACCAGCGCGAAAGTTAGCGCCACCTTCGTTGCGACGTCCGGCGTAGATAAACTTACCGTCTTTAGCCCAGTCACCCATGGTTTGTATGTGCTTAACCTGAACTTCACTGTTAAACGCCAGCTCAGTATCCAGGCCTGCAAACCCGTTGTCTTTGGTAGCAAAAGGAATATCGTGGTAAGCAGACAGATTTTCCAGATGAATCCAGCTTTGCCATGCAGTGGTTAACGGACATTCGCTACCTGAAGCTTTCACTTTTTCAAGTACGTCTCCAACCTTTTCCCAGGTAGACAGATCGGTATCCGCATCTACACCAGCGTCTTTCAATGCATCATTGTTCACCCACAGAACCGGTGTTGATGAATTAAAAGGCAGTGACAGCATTTCACCTTCGGTAGTGGTGTAGTAACCCTTAACTGAACCAATGTATTCATCCGGATCAAACGTGGCACCGGAATCTTTCATCACTTCATAAACCGGTTTGATTGCACCTTTGGCGCCCATCATGGTAGCGGTACCGACTTCGAAAACCATCAATATATGAGGCTGTTCTTCAGCACGAAAAGCCGCAATGCCTGCATTAAGAGTTTCTGAGTAGTTGCCCTTGTGAACGGGAACGATCTCGTAGTCTTCCTGGCTTGCGTTAAATGTTTCTACCTGTTCGGCCACGAGCTCACCCAGGCGTCCGGTGAAGGCGTGCCAGAATTGCACCTCCGTTGCCGCAAGTACTGACCCGCTCCAGACAGATGCGGCAACCAGTACTCCTGAAAACCAATATTTCCGATGTTGCATTATTCCTCCGAATTGTCGTCCCGAAACAGGACGGTCTACAGACTACACCGGATAGGCTCCTCTGAAAAGTTTCCCGGTTAATTGTTCCGGATCAGACATGGAACCGTAGCGATACTGTGACTGTGATAGTAGACTGAATAGGCTGTGGGAAATTGTGGGAACAGGTATTGAAAACAGGAATGCACGAAGCATCACCCTTTGTAATGCTTGCTATTCTGGCACGCACGCCGATGTTGTAAGCTGTAAGAAGTTGTAGTGTCTTCCAGTCTGGGTTTTTGTGTCGTTAAACTAACACCCTGACTAACAGATCGATCAAACCCGGAAAGCGTCTCTTGAGGCTGTAGCCCTATGAATACACAAGAATGGCCGGCAAGACCGTTTATATTTGCAGTAATTGGAGCTCTGAGTGCTGTCGCGATTCACTTTCTGACAGAGAAAATAAAACCCGCTGATAGTTATTTCGATCTAAGAGTCTCCATGGCCGCTGCCATCGCGGCTTTCAGCGCTGTGTTTGCTGTTGCTTCTCCTCGGAGTACCGTATTCAGGTGTCTGTTGTATGCCTTGATAACAGCGCTTGTAATCGGCGGTATTTGCTATTGGCGATTGTTTATCCAATGGCCTGATGCATTCAGTTTTGTAGCACTTGCTGTAGCAATCTTTGTACTGACACCGTTTTTCCAGTCGTCGCTGTATAGCTCGTTCAAAGACTACAAGGCTTTGCACCACCACGCCTGGGGCAATTTACTGGTTGCCGGTCTGGGTGTATTGTTCATGGGGCTGAGCTTTGCACTGGCTCATTTAATAGCGACACTGTTTTCATTAG
>CAYLZS010000186.1:0-2300 GCA_964388065.1 uncultured Granulosicoccaceae bacterium | reverse complement strand
GTGAAGACTCTGACGACTCTGCCTATGTAAAAGCGGGAGACTATCTGGCAGGCAGCAATCAGTGGCCGGACCTTCCGGGTTTTCGTACTGATGTGATGGAATACAATGATGCGATGACCGAACTTGCGAACAAGCTTGTTGGTGTGTTTTCCAAAGCGCTCGGAGTGGAGTCTGGATTGGTTGATTCCTTCGATCCACCCACCAGTTGGCTGCGACTTCTGTATTATCCGCCCGCTAAAAAGCGAGAGTCGGAGGAACACGTGGTAGAAAAAGGTATTTATGGTTCAGCCCCACATACTGATTTCGGTTGTCTTACTTTGCTGGCGCAGGACGGTGTTGGCGGCTTGCAGGTACTCGCAGGTGATTGGATTGATGTTCCTCAAATTGCGGGCTCGTTTGTATTAAACGTGGGAGATATGCTTCATCGCTGGTCAAACGGGGTGCTGCGGTCCACGCCGCACCGGGTACTTAATACCTCTGGTGCCGCACGCTATTCCTGCCCTTTTTTTTATGATCCGCATGTACGCACTAACATCTCGCCATTGGCATCCTGTGTTAGCAGCGACAATCCTGCGCGGTACGAACCCGTCAATTTTGGCGAGTTTTTGCGAGCGGAGCTTGCGGCGGGCTACACACATCATAAAAAGACTAATTCCTGACAGGTAGCACATACGTCATTTACGGTTCTCATGGCCTGTCCGCGGGTTCTTTGATCCGTAAACAAACGATGTCACCGCCAGGTCGGTGGTACCATGTCGGATTGCGCGACAATGTATCTCTGCTACCGGACAGACGTGACCAGCACTCCTTCGATACCACCCCAGCCGTTCTTTAAGGCTGTTTTCATCGTCATGCTGGCCATCTTTCTATTTGATGTTCAGGGTGCACTGATAAAGCACATGGGTGGTCGCTATCCGGTAGAACAGATTTCTTTTTACCGGAATCTTTTTGGCATCGTGCCGAATCTGCTATTACTTTTATTTTCTACCGAGTGGCATAGTAGCGGACGGTCTTTTGGATTGCAGAGGTGGCGGCTGGCACTTGGTCGTGGTGTGATTCTGGTGTTTGCTCAGCTGACTTTTTATACAGCGTTGGTGCATATGGAACTTGCGACCGCAACGACACTTGCTTTCGCAGGGCCTTTGTTTGTTACTACGCTATCTATTCCGCTGCTTGGTCACAAGGTAGGATGGGTGCGGGGCTTTGCGGTGGCTCTTGGGTTTATGGGTGTGGTGATGGTTATGCAACCTGGGGGTGATTTGTTCAATGTGTTTGCATTGCTGCCGGTAGCTGCAGCATTCTTTTATGCTTTAACCAGTTTGACCTCAAGGTTTTTTGAAAAAGAAGAACCGACAGCACTGATTAGTATTTATGGTTCCGTGGGTGCCGTGATAACAATATTTTTACTATTGATGTTTAAGGGCACATCGATACTGCTGGATAATCCGGGTGACTGGTTATATTTTATTGCCATGGGTGGAGTAGGAGGCATGGCGGTGTTTCTGTTGATTTCAGCATACCGCATGGCCGATCCAAGTAGTTTGTCTCCGTTTGAATATTTTGGCATTCCGTTCTCGTTTTTACTTGGCTGGGTGTTCTTTAACGAAGCACCGTTTGATTCGTTGTTTCCAGGTGTATTGTTTATTGTGGCTGGCGGTTTATTGGTTGTGTGGCGCGAGCGTGGCAAGGCTAAATGAATGAAGTATTGTCAGCAATGAATAGTGAAAAGACATTGATGGTGCAGGGCACTACATCGGATGCGGGCAAGAGTGTGTTGGTTGCAGGCTTGTGTCGTATGCTGCATCGACATGGAAAATCGGTCGCACCGTTTAAGCCCCAGAATATGGCGTTAAACAGTGCGGTAACTGTTGATGGTGGTGAAATTGGCAGATCTCAGGCTTTGCAGGCACAGGCCTGCGGTGTTGAGCCGCACACTGATTTTAATCCGGTATTGCTCAAACCCTCGAGTGATACCGGTGCGCAGGTCATCATTCATGGCAAAGCGATAGATGCGATGCAGGCACAGCAGTTTCATGATTATAAAAAAGTCGCGATGGATGCAGTGCTTGAATCCCATAACCGTTTGCAGCAACAGTACGATAAAATTATCGTTGAAGGTGCTGGCAGCCCTGCAGAAATAAATTTACGTGAGAATGATATAGCGAATATGGGTTTTGCAGAGGCTGTGGATTGTCCGGTGATCCTGGTTGCCGATATAGACCGTGGCGGGGTGTTTGCACATCTTGTGGGTACACTGGATCTGCTGTCTGAAAGTGAGCAGAACCGCGTAATCGGTTTTG
>CAYLZS010000185.1:0-10863 GCA_964388065.1 uncultured Granulosicoccaceae bacterium | reverse complement strand
GAGTATGGGAAGATATAGCTTCGGGAATGTCATTACCTTGTTTGATTAAGTTTTTGACACTCGTTTTCTCAGCTAACTTAAGAATACAAAAATACTTACTGTAAGTAGCCCTGTCCAACCCGGATACTGAACAAATTAACCGTAAGTGACATCAAAAACGCCACCAACCAGTTAGTAGATAACCAAAACTGAAAACATTGGGTTACAAGATCTATTAGTATCATTATATTATTTCAGTTGCTGTTCTCACATAACACCGTTTTAATAACTGCATGTAACCATTAACGAATTTATTCACTCTGTCTATACACTTAGCTCTCGAATTAGGTTCCAACAACCAACGGCGAGGTGAGCCGCCGTAACGCCGCTATCACACTCAGAGCTGTTATTTTACCGGTCGCAGGGGTTTCTTCACTGGGAACGTTCTCAATACCCATCGTAAAGTTGGAGGCATCTGAGCTAACTTCTATCGTGTGCATATTTCTGTTGACTGATGGATCGGCCCAGACTTGTACTGTTGTTCTGTCAGGACCGATTCCAGCTAAGGCAAGTGCAGCTGCTACATTTACATTTGCCGGAAAGGCTTTGGCAGCCTCTCTGGCAGTTCCTGCGAATACTTGCATTGGTTCCTGCAGGTTATCTATGTCGATGGAATTTTCAATTAAATAAGGAGCACCGGCAAGGCCGGTGGGTGGTTTACGGGTCACCAAAGTAACTGAGTTAACCTCACCTTCGGAGACTGCCTTTACTGCATCAAGGCCCAATAGCGCTCCAGTGGGTACAAATATCATCACCTGCTTGCTGCGCGCGCGATCGACCAGTTCCATATTGTCCAGCAACTGGCCAACCGACAATGGCATAAAAGTACAGCCGTTATCTATTGCCGAGTTTGCAATCGATTTAAAAACACTTTTTGGTGCACATTCGATGACGATATCTGCGTGCTGGCCTAATTCCTCAATCGGTACAATTGCGGGTTGTTGTCTGAACTCCTTTATATTGCGTTTCAGTTTTTCCTGATCGCGGGCGGACACTGCGCTGAGTTCCATGCCTGGAATTTCCCCGGTATCAAGACATTTGGCCACTTTTAGTCCAATTGCACCAAGACTGCCAATGGCTACCTTTATTTTTATGGTCATTTTCAACTCATTTTAACGGTATCAGTGTATGGCAACGTATAGTATCAACAAGTTTCAGGGAAATTGCGTTAATTAGGGTAACCAGACAATCAGTTCAAATTTGCAAAAAAACAATGGTATTAAAACGCTAATTGCAACTTGTGGTGCACATGCAATACAGGATGGCATGATGGCCGTTCAGTATGTACTGTTGCCTGTTCTGGCTCAAAGCCTGGGGTTGAGTTACACACAAGTAGGGATACTGAAAGCTGCCAGTAGTACTTCGATGTCGCTGCTGGAAATACCGTCCGGTTTTCTGGCAGACAAATTTAGTGAAAAACGTCTGCTGTGTGCAGGTCTTGCGGGCGTCGGTGCCGGTTACATTGGCGTTGCCAGCTCAAATCATTTTTTCACCGTATGTCTGTTCTTTTTACTGGCTGGCAGCGGGGCCGCGTTTCAGCATTCGTTATCCTCTGCACTTCTGGTGCAACAATTTGAGGGTGGTCTGAGACGCAGTGCACTGGGTACCTACAATTCGTTTGGTGATCTGGGTAAATTAACCTATGCCGGTGCCTTTAGCCTTTTACTGGGTATGGGGCTTGCGTGGAGCGCGGTCGTTCTGCTGATGGCGTTTTCTGCAATAAGCTTTGGGTTTGTTGTCTGGTGGCTGCTGAGCACCAGTGCAGCAGGCATTGAGAGTCAAAAGACAGAATCGAAAAACAGCAACGATGAAAAAACATCACCGGATCATACATGGGGAATCACGAAACCGGTGCGGTTTCTTTCACTCAGTATCATGGTGTTCCTCGATAGCATCGTTCAGGCTGCATTTCTAACCTTTATTGCCTTTGTTCTAGTTGAAAAAGGTGCCAGTGCTTCGCACGCAGCCGGTGGTGTTGTACTAACTTTAATCGGAGGTACAGCAGGTAAGTTTGCTGGCGGATTGCTGGCTGCACGTATGGGTGACCGTCATTCGTTTTTCATTCTGCAGTGTATGACTATACTGGGCATTATTGGTGTGTTGTATCTGCCGCTACAGGCAGTTTTTATAACTTTGCCAATTGCAGGTGTTTTTGTACAAGGCTCATCAACAGTCTGTTATGGTGCTGTCGCAGACTACGTAGATGCAGGTAAAACATCTCGCGCTTATGCAATTATTTATACCTTATCAAGCGCGGCCAGTGTTGTCGGGCCGTTTTTCCTGGGTGTACTGGCAGATCACGTGCATATTGAAGCGGTGCTCTGGAGTCTGATTGTTGTAACAGCTGCATCTTTGTTGTTTGGCATTTCTTTTTCAAATAAAGTCGATTAGCAGTTTTTGTAAGGTGCGTGCCCATAATATTTGGGCTGTGTGTCCAGCCGAATGTGCAGCCACGCTACACCGCTCCCTTCTGTGTTGAACCAAAGCGGTCCAATATTACTTTGTAGCGATTGACCGGCTACCTCCCACAGTGCGTCGATCTGCTCCGCTGGAGCGCTGCGAACAAAATTTGCCAGATGTTGGTAGCAGTCCTGATCTGAATTGATTGGTGTTTTTGGTGAGGGTGCAATCAAAGTTGCATCTGCCCCGAGACTTTTAAACTTAACAATCAGTTTTTCACTGCTGAAATGCTGTGCAAAACTGTATGCGTCTGTAGTGCGATGACGCAGGCCCGGCGCATCGATTAAAACAAACTCGAAAGGTTTGTCTATTGTGTTAGCGGTTAAAACTGGTGTCTCAAATCGGTATGCACTAAAACTGGAGTTCGCGAGCAGCGTGTTAAACTCTTGTCTGAACGTTTTTTCGCCGCTCAGTTGATCGATAAAGTGGCGATAACTCATCGGATGATCGCCTGAAAAAAGGCGATGCCTGAGAATTTTGCCACCTTCCAGATCTTCGAGCTTCACTTTCATTACCGGCACACCTATCGCCCGTCCTGGCATTTAGGAGTTCCGCGTTTTAGATGCTCCAAGAGTACACATCGAATAAAAGTGCTGCACCATGGCAGCACTCTTTCACATAGTTTCAGAATCAGTATCGTCTTGTTATAGTGAAGTCATTGAAGGTGAAAGTGCCCGCACCCTGGAAAACCTCAGGTCCGAACGCAATATTTGCAAAGCAGTCGGTTGGCTGAACTTCATAAACACCATACCGTTCATCGTTTTCCAGCATGTGCTGTATAAACGCAGAGTAATTGATTGTGCCACTCTGTCGCTCAGCAGTTTCGACATCCTCGGCGACATAAGCCAGATAGTTAAAGTTGTTTGAATTTGCATAAACCGTCCACAAATGACCATCGATCAATACACCCGTCTCAACTATATCGCCAAAGCCGGATGGAAGTCTCTCGCCGTGGTAGTACCACACCAGCATCTCCATGATAGTGTTATCTTGCGGGCTGCCGTTGCGCACAATGTCACAGCTCTCATGCCAGAAAGACTCAATGATCACGTTATGCTCTGAATCAGCTGCTTGTGCGCCAGTATCGTTTACACCCAGTGGCGCTTGAGTAACACCTGCGGTGCGACTGTAGCTGTAGGTGATTTCAATATCCGGCCGAATCGCTTCTTCTACCGGTAAACCTGTTTCGGCAAATGTACCCGAACGTTCAGAGGCTGATTTGGTGCCATAAACAAGTTCCGGAAAGGAGGTCGTCTCGAACCGCTGGAACTTCTGGCTCTCAAGACCCCAGTCCCAAACAACGTCAGCGGTAACCGGGCTGCCGTCGTTCAACGAGATAGACTGGCTCCAGTCATCCCAACGCGTGTTTCCTGCATTAAAGGCATTGTTCAACAACAGCAAGTTGCCAAAGCGAAGCCCCGGGAAGCTGTTGTTATTGGTGGGACTGATAGGTTGCGGCCCTATATCTGACACGGAGTCCACCCTGTTTGGGACCACAGGTGCAGTGGCTGACGTTATTACCGTTCCCGGTGCCGGCGCAGTGCGATCTTCCTGCAGGCAACATGTGATGACGTTACTGCTGACGCTGGTTTCAGTAACGCTGTTATCGTCACTATTACCTGAACCGGTGTCTGCATCGGAGTTAACAATGTCAGTATCGGAGTTGGAAATATCTGTATCGAAGTCGGCAGTATCTGTGCTGTCTGCATCTGCATCAATGTCAGCAGTATCCGTACTGTCTGTATTTGTATTGATGTCAGCGGTATCTGTGCTGTCTGCTACTACATCAATGTTAGCTGTGTCTGTACTGGTGCTATCAGTATCTGCTTCGATGTTAGCCGTACCTAAACTGGTACTGTCAGTATCTGTGTCGGTGCTGTTACCGCCTGCATTTGTGTTATCAGCTGTATCCGGAGTTGTTGCATCAGTGCTCCCGTCATCCAGAGAGAGAACATCATTGTCGCTATCTGAACCAGATCCGCCACAAGCGGTTAATATCGAAGCCAGCAGCATTGAACTTAGTGTGTATTTTAATTGCATATAAATTTCCTGAATCTATGCTCTTACTGTGATCGCCGCTGGCAGAATGGTAACTGAACCGCGACCAATATCTTTTAAGTGTAAATGTACCCAAATTTGAGACACCAAACTTCAGGCACTGTTAATTCGATCGTGAAGCCATGGCATACGACATACTCGCGATAATTTCGTTCATGGTTTTGTTAACCGGTAATCAAATGACAGGATTGGTTCTCAGAATTACCTGTTCAAACCGGTGTTATCTCGAGCAATGCAGGCACTACTATCAGCCTGTTTTTGCACCTTTCTCCCCATTTGAATCGAAATAATTTGACTGTAAACGATCGTAAATGCACTGTTTTGAATTTCTGGATTCTGTGGCCAGATAAAATTGATTGAGACTTTAAGGACGAATGTCATCAACTGTGTGAGGCCTGTTGTCGGGTGAAAAGGCACACAGTTATTGGAAGCATGTCTCATGCGGTCAATGACAAATAGCAGAAAATATTCAGCGATCAATTCATCGATTACCAGCTCTGGCCAACTCTGGCCAGCTGTGGTAAGAACCTACAGACTGGAAGTTAATGGCTAATTTAGACGAGCACCCTGCATGTCAAAGCGGTGCACCTTGTTTGAGTCCGGTGTAAGGTAGATCGTACTGTCACTTTTAATCTCTGTACCACCGTCAACGCGTACAGTGACGGGCTCGGCTAATCCATCAACCCTCGCATGAAAAAAAGTATCGCTGCCAAGATGTTCGGCGACGCCTACTGTTGCTTGCCACAGCCCGGTTTCAGTAGAAATATCGATATGCTCTGGTCGAATTCCCATGGTGTCTGCATTAAACTGCTGTGCTGCATCACCTGAAACAAGATTCATTTTTGGTGAGCCTATAAAGCCTGCAACAAATATATTTACTGGATTCCGATAGAGCTCAAGCGGGCTGCCAACCTGTTCAATCAAACCGTCGTTTAACACGACAATTTTATCTGCCATGGTCATCGCTTCAACCTGATCATGCGTGACATAGATCATGGTTGTTTTAAGACGTTTATGTAATTCGGTAATTTCGATGCGCATGCCCACTCTTAAAGCGGCATCAAGGTTGGAGAGCGGCTCGTCAAACAAAAACGCTGATGGCTCCCGGACAATTGCACGGCCAATCGCCACACGTTGTCGTTGTCCACCGGAGAGTTGTCCGGGTTTTCGATCCAGATACTCTGTCAAATTCAGCACTTCAGCGGCGGCTTCAATTCGCTGTTTCTGTTCTGTACGTGATAAGCCTGCCATACGCATTGGAAAAGCAATGTTCCGGCGTACTGTCATGTGCGGGTACAAGGCATAACTTTGAAATACCATTGCAAGTCCGCGTTTTCCAGGTGGCATGCTGGTTGAGTCGTTGCCATTGATTTCAATGGTGCCGGCGGTGGTATCTTCAAGGCCCGCAATCAGCCTTAGCAGCGTAGATTTACCGCAACCGGACGGCCCGACAAATACAACAAACTCACCATCTTCTATTTCAAGGTTTAAAGGCTTTATGACCTTTACTTTGCCGAAGTCTTTTTCTACCTTTTTAAGTTCGATACGCGCCATGATCTATCGGCTACCCTCACGGTGCTGGCCGCTTGCCGGACTGCCGGGTGGTGCCATCATGGCCTGTTCACCATCACGACAAGCGGCTATAAAACCTTGTGTTTTCAGGCTGCTTTCCATACGCCATTTAAGGATTTCATCGATCAGGTAAGCACGCTTGTCTGCGAATTGCGGATCGGCCCAGAGGTTTACCAATTCATCCGGATCAGTCTCCAGATTAAACAACTGACCTTCCTCGGAGTCGACAAAGTGCACGAGTTTAAATGTGCCGTCCCTGATCATGGTCATAAACCGTGTACCGGTTAACAAGGCATCGTTAGAGTGTTCGGCATAAACGCGTTGTCGTTCAGTGGCATTATTGCCACCAAGGTAAGGTCGGAGCGATGTAGCCTCCATCCATTCAGGTACTTCTACGCCTGCGTACTCCAGTATTGTTGGTCCAAAATCGAACAGCGCAACCAAATCACTGATGCTCTGGCCTTGTGGAATTTGACCTGGCCACGATATAAGTGCTGGTACATGCACAGTGGATTCATACATATTCCATTTCTGTGAATGCCCGTGGTCACCCAGGCAATCACCGTGATCGGATGTAAATATAATAATCGTATTGTCCAGCGCGCCACGTTGTTCCAGCACTTCGAGAATATCGCCAACCTGCTTATCAATCATTGTAACGTTGGCATAGTAATGAGCGCGCTGTCTTTTGGACTGCTCAGGATCGGGTTGCGCCTGATGTACTATGCCATCTGCGTCTTCACCCAAGTGAAACTCGCGCAACTCCTGCAGAGCTGCAGGTTGATTTTCAGGGTCTGGTGTTATCGGTTCGGGTAAGTCCCGGTCTGAATACATTTCCAGATATTCTTCGGTAGGATCATAAGGAGGATGTGGTCCCGGCAGGCCTACCTGTAGAAAGAACGGTTCAGTTCCCGGGTAACGATCCAGCCACCAGCATGCCATCTGGCCGGTAAATACATCCGGGTGCAGCAACTCATCGTGTTCCCAGGTCCAGGCACCGAGCAAGTCATCGTAGTCGTCACGTTCTCTCTGTGATACCCGTGAGGGCTTACGTAAGCCACGCAGAAAATAAGCTTTGTCCCAGTTATCCAGATAAAAAGGCAGGTTAGGGTGGTCGCGATCTTTGTTCTCGACTACATGCCTTTCATGAAAGCCAAAAGCTCCTTCAACCGGCATCGTGTGCATCTTGCCAACATTGACTGTGCGATAACCCACCTCGGCCAAATCTTTCACCCAGCAATAATTCCACGGCTCGTCATTGCGGTAAACCCCGTTGGTGTGAGGATACACACCACTGAACAATGAGGCTCTTGAGGGTGCACAGGAAGGTGCGGTGATATACATATTTTCAAATACGGTACCGCGCTTAGCCAGTCTGTCTAAATTTGGTGTAAGCATATGATCAAAACCCAGTGCTGCGATCGTATCGTAGCGCTGTTGATCGGTCAGTATGAATACTATATTCGGTCGATCTGACATGAGTTAGCCTTTTACTGCACCAGAAAGTGACTGCACAATATATCGATTGGCAATTACCATCAGTGGCAGTATGGGTAGTGTGAGTGCAATACTGGCAACGGCAATCGAGCCCCAGTCAACACTGTCGTAGGAAATGAAATTCATCACAGCGACCGGCGCGGTGACCGTAGAAGAGCGCGTGATGATTAATGCATAAAAGAAATCGTTCCAGACAATTAAAAAGCCCAATATCGCAGCTGCTACAGCACCGGGTCTTGCGGCAGGTAATGCAACCAGTAAAAATGCTTTGTTGAGACTTGCACCGTCCATAATCGCCGCCTCAACTAGTTCATCTGGTACTTGCGCAAAGGAATTCCACATCGACCAGACAATTAGCGGCAGGGTCAGAGTCATGTAGGCGACAATCAATCCAAAATAGGTATCGATCAAACCTGCATTTACATAGAGCAGAAACAGTGGAATCACAAAGCCCACGGGTGGTGCCATACGCAGTAACAATAACATCCACGACGCGTAGAATTTACCGGTCAGGCGCGACTTGGCCAGCGCGAATCCGGCGGGCACACCCACAATCATTGCAAGCAATGTAGAACTACCTGCACATATAAAGCTGTTCAGCAGTGCTTTGGGGAAATCGGAACGGGTGATTCCGAAGTAGTTGTCGAGGGTCATCGCCAGCGGGCTCTCCCAAAACGGTTCAAATATCACCGACTGTTCCCGAAAAGACATGATCAGCACCCACACTGTTGGCAGCGCTGCGAAAAACAAAAGCGTCAGCATCATTGTGGTGCCCAATGCTCTTTTAAATCGATACGATGAAGTATTGTCTATCACGAGTAATCGCTCACGAGGTGAGGCGCTGATTAAGTCTGGCTACGTAGAAGCTGATCATGGCGGCAACGATAAACAGGGTTACCGCGATGGCTGCACCATAGGCCACATTTGAATTCTGAAATGTCTGTATATAGGCGTAGTAGTTGGTCGCCTGTGTAGATCTGCCCGGACCGCCCTTGGTCATCACAAAGATCATCGGGAAATGCTTCAAAGAATCGATAAAACGAAACAGCGTAACCATCAGAAACGCTGGTATCAGCAAGGGCAGGGTAACAAAGAAAAAACTTTGAATACGGCTCGCTCCATCCAGTGCTGCGGCTTCTTCAAGGTCTGGTGATATACCCTGCAGAGCGGCGAGTATAATCAGCATGGTGAACGGGAAATTGGTCCATGTGTCTGCCATCACAATCGCAAACAAAGCGCCATTCTTTGTTGTTAGAAACGAAGGCACTGTAATGCCAAACAAATCAAAGAAAGCATTGATCGGAGACAACGTAGGGGTAAATAATGACAACCAGATCAGCGCCACCGCAACATGTGGTACCGCATAAGGCAACAGAAACAACACCCGCCCCAGTCGCCACTTACCAACAATCTTGCTTAAACCAACAGCAATAGCCGCACCGATCAGTACTTGAGTTAGTACTCCAAAAATCGACAGTACAGACATCGCGTACACAGAACTCATTAAGCGCTTGTCTGACACAAGACGCACAAAATTCTTAAAGCCGAAATCCCAGTTTGTACCGCGCAGCAGGTGATAGTCGCTAAAAGAAAGTGCCAGCATGCCGGCTAACGGCACAATCGCAAACAATCCAACCGCTAAAACTGCAGGCAGGAGCATTCTGCGATAGCCGCGCTCCATTTCCCCGGTAGCACGCGGTTGAGATTTCAAATGGTTTGCCATTCAGAAGGACATTCAGAAAAGTGGAAGGGCGTTAAAGAAAGCGCCCGGTGGATTCGATACCACCGGGCGCGAGTCGTTGCAGCGCTACATCGTCTTACTGACCGAGAATATCTTTCATTTCCTGCTCTGCAGATTCAAGTGCTTCTTCTGGTGATACCAGACCATTGAGTGCTGCGTTAATGTTTTCACCGATTGCCTGCCCAAGTGCCGGCCACTCAGGGAGTAATGGCCGGTAGTGACCGACAGCAAGGTTCAATGCATCCGCCTGCATCTGTAAAAAGTCAGGATGTACTTTCGCATATTTGGCTTGCACTTCGGCATTTTCAGCTACTGGCTGTGTGGTGAAATTTGAGAACGACTGATCCAGTGCGATCTTGGTCATGGTCTCCGTACTGACTGCCCATTCAATGAACTTAGCTGATAGCTCCGGGTTCTTAGCTGAAGCAGGAATACCGAGTCCGTGTACAGCAATCGCCGGTGAACGGCCAGCAGGGCCGCCGGGTGGCAGTGCAATACCAGTCTTGTCGGCAAACTGGTTTTTTTCCGGATCAACTATCTGTGCCGCCACACCTGTGCCTTCGAGCGCGAACGCAATCTGGCCGTTTGATGCAGCCGCTTTCACTTCGTTAAAGTTAAAGTTACCGGCACCCTGCGGTCCGTATTCGTTTAGAAGCTTCATATAGACGTTCAGCGCTTCCAGGGTTTCAGGCGAATTGATGGCAGGCGTTAAATCACCACCGGTGTAGTCTTCGAAGAATTTACCGCCGTAGGCTCGCATCACCATCGGGAAGATAAACATGTTAAATCCCTGACCGGGTACTGCACGCATCGCAATTGCTGCGGTGTCGTCGTTGTGGATTTTCGCAGCGACCGAAAGCATGTCTTCCCATGTTTCCGGTACATCGACACCTGCCTCATCAAGGATATCTTTGCGATAGGTCATAAGCCCGGTAGCTGCCATATAGGGCACAGCCCATTGTTCGCCTTTTATTTTGTAGGCATCCATCGGTCCTGCCATGATGTCTGACTTTACAGCCATGGCGTCAACTTCTGATGTGATCGGTCTTAGCCAGTCGGCAGCCACCCAGCGCTGCACCTGGATTACCGGGGTATGCACAACATCAATGTCACCTGTTTTACCGGTAAATGACAATGTTATGCGGTTTTCGAATACATCCTGCCCAATCACATCTATGTTGGCCTTGATACCGGTTTCGGCTTCAAAGTCTTCTGCAAGTGCCTGCAAACCATTTGTATATGGCATACCAAACATAAGCACATTAACTTCGTCCTGTGCCTGCGCTGTGGTGACACCAACAGCCGTTGATATCAATGTCGCCGAAAACAGCGTTGATAAGATTTTCTTCATGGTATGTCTCTCTCCTCCAGTGTTAAAAGCCGACTAGACGTTAACCACCGCGATGCGGTAGCACGTGATGTTCGGGCTGCGGTCGGTACGCAGCGTTCTCGGTAAAAACCAGTTCAGCAAGACCATCTCGTGCTTCAAGCAAAGC